>PSRA01000070.1 GCA_003175695.1 Bacteroidota bacterium
CTCCAAATTTCATTACTTTCATTATCGCTTATTTTTTGGGATGGCAAAGATACATGCTGGGAACTTATTCACCGAATATTATGAACGACGGCAAAGGCTGTTGTTGTCGCAAAAGTTTTATGCCCGGCATCCTTTCTCGCCGTAGACTTTGCGCCCATGGTCACCTCGTCTGAAATAAAAGCCGGAAACACAAAAGGCACACTTTCGTGCGCCTTTTCTTAAATTTTCTGATTCCGGTTTATTTCTTCACCAGCTTTTGATTGTAGATATTGTTATTGTAAACCAGCTGAACAACATAGATCCCTTTTGCCAGGTGGGTAAGTTGGTCGATCATGAGGCTGTTACTTCCTTCATTGAGATTGAAAGTTCTTGACATGACCTGTCTTCCCGCATCATCAATCAGGCGCATCAGAGCAGTTCCCTGCTTTTCTGAATAAAGATTCAGCACAGCGAAATCCGAAGCTGGATTGGGATAAAGAGATATTTTAGTTTCTGACTGACTCAATTGAACTGCGGCGATTTTGCTGTAGGTATAAGTACCATTCATGTCAACAATCTTCAATCTGTAATAAAACACTTTCGAATTCACATCACCGGTATAATCGTTGAAAGTATAGTTATGGATATCATCAGATGATTGGCTGATCGAAACCTGGCCTACTGAAGTAAAGTTTATTGCATTTGTGCTCCTTTCTATTTCAAAATAATTTGCGTTGATCTGCCTGGAGGTTGACCAATCTACTTCCACCAGGTTTGAACCCTGGTAGGTTGCATTGAAATCTATCAAAGTAACCGGCAGGACATTAGTTTGACATATCGTCATCTTAGGAGGTAACTGAGATGATGGGACTGTTTGTACCATTACCCCATTATGTTGTACACTGTCAGCTCCGTAGTGAGTTGTTGTGACAGGATCCCCTGGCTTGAATGACCCGGTGGAAAAACCTGCCTGGCCGCCAAGGACAGATGAAGCCGCGTTTAAAGCTCCATTAGAATAGATTACGCCGCCACCACCGCTTCCGCCCGGTCCGTGCTGGGTAGCACTCTGAAGGCTCGGGTTGTTACTTCCACCGGTACCACCAATGGCGAGTGCCGTAATACCAGCCTGCCCACTATTACTATTAACCAGGATACTTCCACCCGCACCACCTCCGCCGCTGCCGTCAATTTGAACGGTGTTATTGGCACTAGCTCCCGATACGTCGAGGGTTCCGGAATTTATAATCGTCAAAGAGTTTAATATAATTATGCCACCGCCGGAAGCACCACTTGAAGCGAAACCATTTCCGGGAGTACCGGTAGCGTTATTATTAGTTCCAGCTCCTCCGCCGCCTCCCATAACAAGGCGTGAAGGGCTATAATAAGGTGCGTAAGTAGTAGGGTTAAGAAAGTTCATACCACCTCTTCCCCCTGTCGCACCAAATGAATACCAACCATTACCGCCGTAGCCTCCAATACCACCGTTGGCACCACCACCTCCTCCAGCGTTCTGGTCATTGGAAATGGGATCACTGTCGGTTGCTCCGCCACCAGCGTTGCCCGGCGCACCACGCGCAAAACTTCCATTCGGATAGCCTTCCTTGGCAGCACCATTATCCAATAAAACTCCGTTATTATTAAGATATCTGGGAGTACCCGCAATACCTTCTGCTTTGCTGGCATTTGTATTGACCGTAGGAGCTGACATAGTAACATAGTCAGTTTTTAAAAATCCTGCAGCACCTTGTAAAGACATGCCCCCACCGCCACGAAAACCCGCACCAGCGGCACTAATGGTTTTGCCGTTCATGTTAAGTTGGTTGACCGCATTGATTACTGTCACACCACCTACGGCTCCATTCCACAGCGGTGTGCTGATGTTGGCTCCTATTATGATATTAAAAGCTGTTGATACGCGTATAACCTGATACGTGTATTGACCAAAAGTTCCGAAAGCCGAAGCTTTATAACTGTTAACGGTACCAGCTACCAGGTTCAGCGTGCCACCTGCCGTAGTTACTGCATTTGCAGCAACCGCAAATTCCATTTGGCCCGCATACAGGTTATTGCTAGTATTTCCAGATCCTCCCCATGCAACGGTACCGCTACCATAGCTTGATGTATTAGTGGAGTTGATTTCAGCTCCCTGCATCTGGATGATCAGCACGATATCACCTGTAGCAATACCCGTAGATCCATATCCTGCAGGCACTGCTCCGATTGTTATTGAAGTAGCACCCACTGCAACAGTTGCCTGAGTTCCGGGGTAATAAGTATTTGGATTACTTGAAAATGTCGATGTTCCTGAAGTAGGGCAGTTTTGTGCCTGTGCGGGCACATTTACAAACCAAATAAGAATAATCAGGATGAGTGATCTGCAAATCGCAGACATTGGCCACTTTTCGAAAGCATTCTTCATCGGCCCGTTTGTCGAATTCTCACGCATCAGTATACTAACTCCTTCCGGGGTTCCTGGGGCAGTATATGTATGGCTCTGGTTCATAAGGATTGGTTTTAACATCGGAATAAAATCAATCGGTATACCAATTCAATTTTAAGTGGTTGTCAGCGATTTGCAGCTTTGGGTTCAGTTGGCGATCTCCCAAAGTGAGACTGTTTTTCCAAAATTGATTTTATCCGAAAATTCTATACATGAACGCCTCATTAAAAAGCAATTATACTTTTCCTGCTGATCAGTTTTTCTCTTGTATGCGATTGTTCATGTACGAAAACAACTCGAACAGGAAAATACTTTTTTTGCTAAGAGTATTAACTTATTAAGGGGGAAATTATTGTTTTAAAGAAGAATTTTTCGCGGCAAATATGCCTCGAAAAAGTGCTTAAAGTAGGATACCGAACTTTTCACCTAAGTTATTCAGGTCCTCAACAACACCGTGAAGTAAGGGTATTCCGTTATTCAACCTTTCATTCTCCATCTCACGTTCGGGGTCACCCGGAATTAAGACTTTATGTTCCCCGGCAACGGTTTTGGCTGACCGAAAACGGCGAATCCATCGATCCATATGTTGCTTGAAATCATCTGCTTTTCTGAAAGCATCAATCCTCATCGCACCAAAAAAATGCCCTATACCTTTCCCTGGCATTTGTTCAGGCATGGCCACATAAGCCGGAAAGGGAGGCACCCAGGGCCCGTAATTGGCACCGCTGAGCACGGCAGAAAAAATATCCACTACACTTCCAAGTGCATAGCCTTTATGGCTTCCGTGTTCCCGATCACCGCCCAACGGCAGGAGAGCTCCTCCGGATTTCAGTTCATGGGGGTCCGTTGAAGCATTCCCATACTTATCCTGGATCCATCCTGCAGGAGCTAATTCCCCTGTGCGCTGCAGGATTTCCAATTTTCCATTTGCAGCGGTGGTAGTAGCAAGGTCTGCAACAAAAGCTGGTTCTTCCCCTGAAGGGATCGCTACACAAATAGGATTGGTACCCAACAATCGTTCAACGGAAAATGTAGGTGCCACCAACGCGCTTGCATTAGTCATGGCAATCCCAATCATATCTTGTTCTACGGCTTTGAGTGCGTGATAGGCAGCAATGCCGAAATGATTGGAATTAAAAACGCTGACCCAGCCAGTGCCGACTTTAGCCGCTTTTTCGATAGCAATATTCATGGCAAATGGCGCAACTACCAGACCCAGACCACTATCGCCATCCACCACGGCAGTCGACAAAGTCTCATGCACAACTTTCATTTGTGGACGTGCATTCGCCCTGCCGGCTTCCCATAAACGAACATAACCCGTCAGCCTGGCAATACCATGCGAATCTATTCCACGCAGATCAGCACTGATCAGGACTTTAGCTGCAGCACTTGCATCCTGTTCACTGCAGCCAATCTTCTCAAATACAAGTTGAGTAAATTTCAATAGCTCGCCGTAGGAAAAAACTTTCACCATAAGTAATTGGTCCGCAAATATCGGGAATTAGTAAAAATAGTCGGGGAGTCAACAGTCGGGAGCGGCAACACAAACCACTTGCTTAAACACCCTCCTTTAATTTCATCTCCTCAGGGTCCCAATGAACAATTTTCTTTTGAAAATAACTTTCATTTGCCGCGAGACAGGGAGCGCAGGCCCGAAATCCAAACACGGGATCCTCAACAACAGCCTTGCCAGTTCTCACACCCTCAAAAAAATGAGCGAAATGATCAACGTCCGCATCATAGTCAGAAGGCAATGTGTATTGTGTCGGGGGTATTACTGATTCTTTCTGGTCTTCGCCTGAATATTTTTGATTGTACTTTTTTAGTAATTCTTCCTGCATCGCTTTAGGATAAGTTTCCAAAGCATCCCATCCACCGATACCCGGAGCCTTAGCCATTTTATGATGACGAATGGTGAATCCATTGCCGCCCATGTCAAGGACGCCTTCCGAACCAATAAATTTGGTGGTTCCGGATTCTCCCTCACCACTTACAAAATTCACGCGCAACATTAATTCGAATGAAGGATGCTCTTTGGTTTCAGGATAATGCATGACGGCGGTCATCACATCAGGAACGTCGCGGCCATCCTTCCAATAACTCAATTGTCCGGATGCAAATATCATCTCCGGCCCTTTGGAATCTGTGATAAAATGAATACCGGATAACAGATGCACAAAGAGGTCCCCAGCTACACCAGTTCCAAAATCGCGATAGTTCCGCCACCAAAAAAATTTCTTGGCATCGTAGGGAGTCTTAGGCATTCCAGATATATAACGGTCCCAATCAACCGTAGCTGGTGACTCATCCGTAGGCATTGTATATTCCCAGGCACCCAATGCGCTTTGCCTATCATTAGTGGCCTCGACGCAACTCAGTTGCCCTATTTCACCCGCCCTATATAAATCCCTTGCCTTTGCAAAGGCAATGCTACTCACACGCTGACTTCCGATCTGCATAGTCTTTTTCGTCTGTTGCTGTGCATTGATGACATCCGAGCCCTGACTGATTCTATGTACCATGGGCTTTTCACAATAAACAGCTTTGCCTTTGTTCATGGCGTCTATTGAGATCCGTGAGTGCCAGTGATCGCCTGTAGCTACAATGACAGCATCTATATCTTTTCGATCAAGAAGTTCCCTGTAATCCCTCGTAACAAACAAATCCTTGCCATGTAATTCTCTTGCTCTCTCCAAACGGCCTTTGTAGAGATCACAAGCGGCGACTAATTCAACGCCGGGAACTTTCAATGCTGTATTTACATCGTTATTTCCCATAATTCCCATACCAACCGCGGCTATCCGAATCTTGTCGTTAGAACTGAATTTCCTGTCAAAATGAATCATTCTTTCCTCTAGCGACTCATTGGACGCTATGGAAGCAAGAGGACCCGCGGAAAGCATCAGGGTGGTACTCCCTAATTGCTGTAAGAATTTTCGCCTGGATGATTGATATTTTTTAGACATGAATCTAATTTATCGATGATTAAAATGTTTCTTCAACAATCGGGTTCCAGCATTGAAATAATTTTTCATCACCAAAGAAGAGCTCTTTGATTACATGCTCAGAAAATACCTGATTATTTCAATTTTGAAATCGCTTCTTTGTAGAATCTGATAGTTTCTATGACATCGGGCAAACTGTGGTACCAGTTCGATTCGTGTTCAATAGAAAACATGCCCCTGAAGTTTTGGTCCTTGAGTTCCTGGAATATCGCGGGGAAATCTATTACCCCCTTGCCCACTACGGTGTCGGCAGCTTTTGTGTCATTGAATGTTGTAATATCTTTTAAATGAACGCCAATTATATGGCCGGACAATTTCTTCAAACAATCGACCGGATTCAAACCATTTCTTGCCCAATGGCCAACGTCCGCACATGCACCAATATTTGGATGACCTGAAACAGCAGCCAACACGGAATCAGGGCCCCAGTAGGCATTCGGCTTGGGATGGTCGTGAATGGCTACTTTGATTCCGTAAAGTCCTGCCAGGCTATCAACCTGCTTCCATTGGTTCTTTAACGGCTCCGCGGTGATATAACTTAAATTGAATTCTTTTGCAAGATCAAAGAATTTTTTCCACTCATCGATTTTTGACGGCGTGATGACACCCATTGCCTCGATATGAATCCCTTTCAATTGAAGCAATTGTTTTAGTTTCTCTTTGTTTTCGGCAGACATATTTAGTCCGAAAGATTCTTTACCAAATCCTTCGCCCAATTTTTGCCCTGGAAAAGCTTCTACATATTTTACTCCAGCACTGTCTACTTTAGCGAGTGCTTCTACAAGTGTGTATTTATTAAATGTCCACGTCTGAATACCGATCTTCCATTCTTTGGTTGGATCCGGCCTGGTGACGACATTTGATGTGTCCTTTTTCGGTTCCTCAGCTTGTTGTGTTTGATTGTTGCATTGAGTTAAAGGCGCTAGCAAGGATGCGAATAGAATAGTACGAATAGTTTTGTTCATGTAATCAAATTTTCAATGGCATAAAAAATAAGAGGCCCAAGGTAAGTATTATTGGAATATTTTAAGTCAACCGCTCAGGCAATTCAATCCTTTTGATTTTTTACAATTTTTCTGGAATTCACAGGATCCCAAACAAAAAAATGCCCCGCTTGGCGGAGCATTCCTTATCTGATCAAAAAAGATTACAATCTCTAACTAAAATGGCAAATCGTCAATTGGTGCAGTAATATCACTGGGTGAATTGACACCGCCGGAAGACACTGACGCAGAAGCGCCTGAGTAACCGCTTTCTGAGCCGCTTCCTGCGAAGTCACCATTCCTGCTTCCCAGTAGCTGAACACTAAAAACCCTTAAGGTCATCGTTACACCTGTCGTTCCGTCGTTCTTTGGATAAGTTCTGATATCAGGAACTCCTTCTGCATAAATTTGAGTGCCCTTCTTAAGATATGGAGCGACACCGGTTTTGTCAGACCAATAAGAACAATCAACCCAAATCGTCTTATCCTTTTGATTTCCCTGCGCATCCCTGAATTTTTCCGTATGAGCAACGGTAAAATTCATCACACTCTTTCCATTGACAACATTCGTAATGCAATCTTTCCCCAGGTTTCCGATTATCTGTAGTTTGATCATAAGTTAAAATTTTCCTACGTTCTTAAATTTGATTCTGCGGGCAAGTTACTGTATTTGCTGCCGCAATCAATACTATTTCAGCTGAAGTAGTTTTCCCCATTTATATGACGTTTTTGCACTTTTTTGGTTAAAAAATTTTCGACTAATTGATCATTTTTGGAGGACGAAAAAGCAACCCTAAGTACCTACCCATAATTAAAGAAATTTTCAGAAGGGAATGCTTTCATAGTGAGATAGGTAGCAGGCTTTTCAGATCTGCTCATGTTCTCAACGGAAAAGTGAGTATATGTAAGCGAGCAAGACCACCTAACGGTGAAAGATATCCTCAAGTTACTTCCTCATTTCTCCCACCACCGCACTAAGAGACACCAACTACTCAGTGCCACTGGCTTTACGCACTCCCCCACAATAGTTTTGATCAGGTAAGCAGAAAACAATTGCAGAACACCAAAATGATTCGTTAACCATAAAATTTTATCAAATGAAGAAAGCAACATTCACTTCGACCATCCTGTGTTCAATATTTTTATTGGGCCCGGTCTCAGGTTTCACTCAGGCAAAAGCCTCAAAGCTGGATCTCATAGATTCAAAAAATCTTGTGGCAATTTCAAAAATGGGCATTCCTTCCTTGTCCGAAAATGCTACTGCAGCAACTACATCAGAAGTAAACACAAAAGCAATGCGCGACTTCAGAAAAGCTTTCAAGAATGTATCCGACGAAAAATGGTACAGTATCTCCAGCGGATACCTGGCCGAATTTACTGACCATTCTATCAAGAATTCAGTCGTTTATGACAAGAAAGGAAATTGGGTATTTACCATTCGCTACTACGATGAAAAAGATCTCCCGGGTGATGTGAGGTCACAAGTGAAGAAAACTTATTATGATTACACAATTACTACTGTTGAGGAAATTCATGTGGATGACAAAGTGATTTACCTGGTCCATTTGCAAAACGACTCTACCTGGAAAAAAGTCAGGATTTGTGACGGCGAAATGCAGCTTATTGAAGATTTTAACAAGCAATGAATGCCACCTCTTTGTCAGCTTTATTATTGATTTATTAAAGAAGCATAAACAGGAGACCCGCATATTCTTGTGCAGGTCCAAGAGTAATAGCTACTGCTGTTACTCTTTTTCTTTTTGTCCGCCGGCTTGTAAGGTCAGGCAAAAACGAACAATCCCTTTGGTTAGATCGCTAAATAAGTGCTCCCTCTTTGGCAATTGCTTCCCCAGAAGGCCCATCGGCTGGCTGGTGTCGCCAAATACTCATCAGAATTATCTTTCGCATTTATTTGAATTTAGTTTTGGTTTATGTAGTTACCAGTTATTACGACTAATCTAACAACACTAACTTCTGATAACATGAACACGTCACTAATATATAGTCGGTCATTGATTTATTAAAGAAGCATAAACAGGAGACCCGCATATTCTTGTGCAGGTCCAAGAGTAATAGCCGCTGCTGTTACTCTTTTTCTTTTTGTCCGTCGCCTGTAAGGTCAGGCAAAAAAACGAACAATCCCTTTGGTTAGAGCGCTAAATAAGATACCCTCCTTGGCAATTGCTTCCCCGGAAGACCCATCGGCTGGTTGGTCTCGCCAAATACTCATCAGAATTAACTTTCCCATTTATTTGAATTTAGTTTTGTTTATGTAGTTACCAGTTATTACGACTAATCTAACAACACTAACTTCTGATAACATGAACAAGTCACTAATATGTAATCGGTCACTATTTTCTGATTTCGCTAAAGTGATTACCAGCACGGCAAACTGGGAAGATCTTTTAATGCGACCAGTATTAGTGTCGTTTCATAAAAGCCAGCCGTTGCACCAAATGAACATCCACCCAAATTTTTCTTTAACCATAAACCTTAACCAAGATGAAAAACAGCATTTTAATATTGGCATGCCTGATATTCGCCGGTAGTTTCTCCATGAAGGCATTTGCCCAATTCAAAGCCAACAACAGTGAAGGCTCTAAGAACCTGGAAATTTCCCTTTCTTTCGGAAATCCAACTGAGATCAATGCCGGTGCAGATAATTTGAATGATATCCACGTAAAAGCTGTCAGGGACTTTGGAAAGCATTATCGCGATGCAAATGATGCAAAATGGTATGTTGTCAAAAATGGATTTATCGCCAGGTTTAAATCAGAAGAAAAAAGCCATATGGTCGCCTACGACCAAAAGGGCAAATGGATGTTCACAATTTCCCAATACGATGAATTCAAACTTCCTTCGGATGTCAGGGCAACAGTCAAAAGCGAATTTTATGACTATAGCATCACCCTGGTAGAAGAAGTTCAAACTTTAGGAAGATCCTTCTATATCGTTCATATGCAGGATGAAAAGACCTGGAAAAATGTGAAAATTGAAGATGGCAACATGGACATTGTTGAAGATTTCAATAAAGATTAAAACATTTCCCGGCAATAATATTTCGTTCATCCGGTGCTTTCGCACCGGATGATTTGCATTGGGGCCATAAGCCCCCCTTCCGCGTCAGTATTGGCTTGTGTCCCCTATTTTCTGTAAATTTGCAGCTTGAATTTTTTTGAACATGAGTCGTAAAGGAAAAGTGCTGGTTGCCATGAGTGGAGGTATTGACAGTACCATAACTTCCCTCATGCTTCATGACGAGGGTTATGAAGTAGTGGGGATCACTATGAAAACCTGGGACTATGCGAGTGCCGGATCTTCAAAGAAGGAAACGGGTTGCTGTAACCTCGACAGTTTCAACGATGCAAGGATGGCGGCCGTTCATCATGGTTTTCCACATTTCGTGTTAGATATCCGCGACGAATTTGGCGACTTCGTTATCGAAAATTTCGTCGACGAATATTTGGCAGGCAGGACGCCCAATCCCTGTGTGATGTGCAATACGCATATCAAGTGGCGAGCATTGCTGAAAAGAGCGGATGCGCTTGACTGTGAATTTATTGCTACCGGCCATTATGGAAATATCAACCACCATAGTAACGGAAGATATTTTGTAAGCAAAGGGGTGGATGAATTGAAGGATCAGAGTTATGTATTGTGGGGATTGGAGCAAGATCTCTTGAGCAGAACTATTTTGCCCCTGGGAAAATACAAGAAGACTCAGATCAGACAAATGGCGCTTGACTATGGTTATCCTGAATTGGCCAGGAAAAGCGAAAGCTATGAAATCTGCTTTGTGCCTGACAACGATTACAGAGGTTTTCTAAAACGCAAAGTGCCGGGATTGGAAGAAAGGGTTTCAGGAGGAAACTTCATTGACAAAAATGGGCAGATTATTGGTCAGCACAAGGGTTATCCTTTCTATACAATCGGGCAAAGAAAAGGACTCGATATTGCGTTAGGAAAACCTGCTTATGTAATGGCAATTGATCCCGTCAAAAACACGGTGATGCTGGGCGATGAAACAGACCTGGAGCAGAACGAAATGACGGTAGGAAAACTCAACCTGATGAAATATGAATCTATAACGCCAGGTATGGAAGTTTCAACAAAGATCAGGTATAAGGATAAGGGTGCGTTAAGCAATATCTACCCTGAAGGAAGCTTAATGCAGGTTAGATTCTATGAGCAAGTAAAAAGTATTGCGCCCGGACAGAGTGCAGTTTGGTACGAAGGTGATGATGTGATCGGAGGCGGAATCATCTACCATGTAAAAGGTTTCTCAAGGTAGTTCGGCGTAAGAGACTAAAAGGGCAATAAAAATCTTATCATATACGTTTGTTTTCCGGGAAGAACAACTTCCCGGTTTTTTATTTTTGCCTTGCATTTCCGATTGAATAATACCTATCTTCCTGTTGCAATAACTAAAATCCAGATCCGATTCAAGTAACCAACTGCGTGGCATGAAAAAAAGAAGTCTAGATACCTTATTGATCGTCTCACTGTTTTCTATTTTTCTGGGTTGTAAAAAAACGGATATTTATCATTCAGATGCATTAGCAGATTATCTACAATTACAAGTAGGAAAATATATTACCTATCGTCTAGATTCACTCGTGTTTATCAATTTTGGTACCGGGGACACTGTAATCAGTTATTTGGCCAAAGATGTTATTGATGATTCAATATCTGATAACCTTGGCAGGCCCAGCTGGCGAGTAATCCGCTACCTGAGCGATACGACAGGAACATTACCCTGGACGCCCACCGAAACCTATATGATTACCGCCACTCGTCAATCAGTAGAGGTGGTAGAAAATAACCTTCGGTTTATCAAATTAGAATTGCCGATTGTAAATGGCTTTAGCTGGCCAGGAAATTCGTATATAGATGTCAGTTCCTATCTTTCCCCCTTCACTTATCTTAAAGGCTGGAACTATACATACGATAGTGTAGGGATGCCATATATGGTCTCCGGGACAATGATTCCGAATTCTGTCATCGTTCATCAGCGCGATTCAACAGGCGATAATTCCACATCCCAACAACCCGTCGCGGTGACAGGCCCAAGCAAGACAATTACTTTTCCAATCAACTCAGTACAACTTGATGGGTCACAATCAATGGATCCAAATGGCTTCTTGACAGGTTATAACTGGAAACAACTTTCGGGCCCATCTAATGCCACAATAGTGGATTCTTCGGCACCCACCACGACAGCTAATAATTTGCAGGCTGGTCAATATATTTTTCAATTGACGGTAATTGACAATGACAGTTTGGTAGACGCCACTCAAATGAAAGTGATAGTGGCTCCTTCAGGCAACATACTTCCTGTTGCCAATGCGGGTGGCAATCAGTTCATAACATTGCCAGTTAACAGCATCACGGTAGACGGAAGCGGATCCATAACGCCATCAGGAACTATTACCAAGTATAGCTGGACGATGGCTTCGGGCCCTGCGCCTGCAACAATCGCAAGTCCCAATAGTGCAGTTACTAAAATAACAGGCTTAATCCAGGGAATTTATACGTTTACCCTCCAGGTTACTGATAGCAATGGAGGCAGTTCATCAGATAACGTCAGTGTTGTCGTGGGTGAACCCTCTTTTTCTGAAAGAGATTTCAGTGTTGAAGTATATGGTAAAGGAATTGGCCTTATCTATAAAAATTTCATTCACAAAGAATATCAGGCACCCAATGTGTCGACTCCCGTTGGCTCTTTTACAGGTTTTGGAATTACCCTCAGCATGGTTGACCATAATTAGCCATACTTCAGCGGGAAAGTCGACTGACAAACATTGAGTCCGCTTTGTCCTCATATCCTGCCAGTAGCTTAGTTTTTTCTTCCGTCAGACCAAATTCTTTGCGCAGGAAAGCTACCTGTTCTTCATTTTCTTTTGCAAAAACGGAACAGGTGATATAGATCAATGCCCCGCCCGGTTTCAATCTTGGAACAATGTTTCGCAATATTGACTGTTGCAGCTTTGCATATCGCTCTATTCCTTTTAGATCGAAAAAAAATAATGATTCTGGTGTTCTACTCCAGGTTCCGCTACCAGTGCAAGGTAAATCGGCAATGATCATATCAAAGGAATTGCCCTGAGGAAAGTTGAATCCAGGAGCAGAAAGGTCAGCTGCAAATGAATGGTAGCTTTTCAATCCTGCCTCATGAAAACGGTGGGAGAGGTTGTACAATATCGATTCCCGGCTGTCCGATACCGTTAGATCAATGCCCGGGTGCAGATCATTCAATAAGATTGACTTCCCTCCGCTGGCGGCACAACAATCCCAGGCTGCCCACTTAGTGTGATTAGAATTTTCTCCAGGAAAAAAGAACTCTCCCACTTTTTGCGAATTCAAATCCTGTACTACCACTTCTTTATCTAAAACTAAAAATTTGCCTAGCGCCGTTCCATTTGGGACGGCAATACAGGAAGCGCTTAATTCATGGAATGGCAGCCCGGAACTTGCTAATTTCGTCCTTACCACAGCGTTGAATCCGGGGCGAACGCGAATAAACAATGAGGGCTGTATCAAAAAAGAAGCAGAAAAAGCCTGGTAGTCGATACCCTGGCTCAGATTATGTTTCCACGGAAAAATTTGTTGAAGATGAGTAAAGCCACCGGTTCCTGCCGTTGGTAGACCTGCTTCTCCTTTTTCAATCAGGCTCAACTTTTCCCAGAGCGGCCGTTGAATTTGGCTGTTCCATTCCGGTTTGAAATAATCCAACAATTCACTTTTGTTTGAATTGCAAAGAAAAATTCCAATTAAGACTCTTTCCTTTACGGCTACTTCTGGCCAGCCATGACCAAGTCTGTAATAGCAATAGACCAGTTCAGCAATCTGCTTTCGGTCTCTTGAACCCATTTGCTTATTCTCCCTGAAATAATTTTTTAACCAATTATGAAGGGGCATTTCTCCACGAAACGATTCAATGACTTGTGAAGCATACCGAATCTGATTATCGTATTTCATTTGCGAAAGGAGATGGAAGGTCATGGCATCATAAAAAATTCACCAGGATCCGGAATCATGGCAAACTTTTATATCGTGCAATGAAAAAACAACTAGAGTTCGAGGAGTGTTTTTACAGGGTCTTTTCCAAATAGCAGTTGATCTGGATTTTCCAGCAACTCTTTAATTCTTACCAGGAAACTCACAGATTCCCGCCCATCGATGATCCTGTGGTCGTAGCTGACTGCCAGGTACATCATGGGCCTGATGACTACTTGTCCATTTAATGCTATGGGTCGCTCCTCAATTTTATGCATTCCTAAAATAGCAGACTGCGGGATGTTGATGATGGGTGTTGACATCAAAGAACCAAAAACGCCGCCATTGGTAATGGTGAATGTTCCGCCTTGCATTTCCTCCATACTCAATTTGTTATCGCGAGCCTTCGTAGCCAATTCAACTACCTTCTTTTCGATCTCTGCCATGCTCAGACTTTCTGCATTGCGGATCACGGGTACAACCAAACCTTTGGGTGCTGAAACGGCTATCGAAATATCACAGTAATCGTGATAAACCAATTCTTCGCCATCAATGTACGCATTAACTGCGGGCCATTCCTGCAAAGCATAGCAGCATGCTTTTGTGAAAAAACTCATGAATCCCAGATTCACACCATGCTTTTCTTTGAATTTATCTTTGAACTGTGTGCGCAAGGCCATGATTTTGCTCATGTCTACTTCATTGAAAGTAGTGAGCATTGCCGTTGTGTTCTTTGCCTCAACGAGTCTGCGGGATACCGTTTTCCGCAAATTGCTCATCTTTTCTTTTCTGGCGTCACGCCCAAATAATGGCTTGCCTGGAGTTCTTCCCGGATGTGCAAGCGCTTCCATTACGTCGTTCTTCAGAATTTTGCCACCAGTCCCCGAGGGAATAATGGTAGAAGTATCTACTTTCTTATCTGATATAATTGCTGCTGCGACGGGGGTGGCCTTCACATCATTAGATGTACCGGCTGGAGGCAAAATTACGGCCGGGGGATCTGCTGGTATCTCTTCTGCTTTCTGCGTTTCCTTTTTGGGCTCTGCAGGTGTAGCCGTGCCATTACCGGATGGTTTTCCGGCAGGCTTTGCCGCAGATTCGTCAATTCTGGCAACCACATCGCCAATTTTCAAAGTATCGCCTTCCTTACCTACTGTTTGCAATGTTCCCGCTTTTTCAGCATTGACTTCGAATGTGGCTTTTTCACTTTCCAATTCCGCAATCACTTCATCTCTTTCTACATATTGCCCATCCTTTTTCAACCATTTGATGAGAGTTACCTCATTAATGGATTCGCCTACTGTAGGAACTTTTATATCAATCATTTTAATGTTCTGTTTAGCGTCCGCGAATATACTGAATTGCTATGGTAGTCGATTGACATCACTAAAGCTCCATGAGCTAAAATCACTTGTCTCAAAAGACTTATGACTAAATATTAAAGGCCGTTTCAATAATCTCAACTTGTTCCTGTGCATGCACTTTGGCAAATCCGGTAGCGGTTGCCGCACTCGGTTGACGGCTTATAAATCCGTAGTTAATGGATTTGAGGTTCATTTGAAGGTATGAAGCTGCTCCCATATTGAGAGGTTCTTCCTGCACCCAAAACCAGGTAGCCTTACTATATTTCTTGTATAAGTTTTCCAGTTGATGCAACGGCAATGGATAAAGTTGCTCCAGGCGAACAATCGCAACATCTTTTCTATTGTCTTTCTTTTGCTTTTCTGCCAGGTCGAAATAAATCTTACCTGAACAGAACAACACCTTCTTCACCTTAGAAGGATCATCTGGAAATGAGTCATCAATCAATTCCTTAAAACTGCCATTCGTAAATTCGTCGACAGTGGAATAACTTCCAGGATGGCGAAGATTTGCCTTTGGTGAAAAGTTGATTAATGGCTTTCTGAATGGCCAGGTGAGTTGGCGCCTGAACGCATGGAAAAGATTTGAAGCTGTTGTTATGTTCGTTACAACCATGTTCAGTTCGGCACACATTTGAAGGAATCTTTCCATCCTTGCGCTGCTGTGTTCCGGACCTTGTCCCTCGTACCCATGGGGTAATAGCAAAACCAGGCCGCTCATACGCTGCCATTTCTGTTCGGATGCTGCGATAAATTGATCTATTGTGATCTGTGCTCCATTGCAGAAGTCTCCAAATTGTGCTTCCCAAAGCACAAGTGCATTTGGATTTGCCAGTGAATAACCATATTCAAATCCCAGTACTCCGTATTCGCTCAATAAAGAATTGTAAATTCTGAATTCGCCTTTTGAATCTGGAATCCTGCTCAGCCGGTTATAATATTCATCAGTATTGTCATCTCTTAAGACGGCGTGGCGATGAGAGAAAGTTCCTCTTCTGACATCCTGCCCGCTCATTCTAACATCTTTCCCTTCCAACAATAAGCTGCCATAAGACATTAATTCGGCAGTGGCCCAATCAATTTTTTTCTCATCCGTGAACAATTTGATTTTGTCCTGTATAATTTTTTCTATTTTCTTCAATGCTGTGAAATGATCAGGCAATTTCATAATTGCATCAAAAACCTTTTTAAAATCTGCTTCGGAAATCGCAGTTGACGGAGATTGTTCAAAATCGGCTGCGTTGGCTCTTCTCAGGCTTCTCCACCACAACTCCGGTTGCTGGTAATTATACGGAAGCGGCTTTTGCTTGACTTCATCTAATCTTTCCTGCAGATCGCTCCAGAACTTCTTTTCCATTTCTTTTGCCAGTTCCTGCGCATCGGCCTCACCGTGATCAATCAGGAATTGCGTATATACTTCCCTGGGATTTGGATGCTTTTCAATCAGTCCGTATAATTTCGGCTGAGTGAATTTTGGATCGTCACCTTCATTATGTCCATGCCGACGGTAGCAAACCATATCAACAAAAATATCTGAATTGAATTCCTGCCTGTATCGTGTGGCTATTTCCGAACACTTAACTACCGCTTCTGCATCATCTCCATTCACATGCAAAACGGGAGCATGGACAGCTGCAGCCAGTGATGTACAATAGTCTGAACTTCTTGCTTCGTCGAAATCAGTTGTAAATCCTATTTGGTTATTGATCACAAAATGAACTGTTCCCCCCGTGTAATAGCCATCCAGGTCGGACATTTGAATTACCTCATATACGATTCCCTGGCCAGCAACTGACGCATCGCCATGGATCAAAACTGGTAAGATCTGATCAAAATCGCTCTTATACATAACATCGGCCTTCGCCCTGGCAAAGCCTACCACAACTGGATCCACGGCTTCGAGATGAGAAGGATTAGGCATTAGTTTTAGGTGAACTGTTTTATCGGATGGAGTAGTCAGTTCACTACCATAACCCATATGGTACTTTACATCACCGCTACCCATCGTCTGATCTAATTTTGCCGTGCCTTCAAATTCGCTAAAGATTTGTTCATAAGTTTTGCCAAGAGTATTTGCCAGTACATTCAGTCTGCCACGATGTGCCATCCCGATAACCACTTCCTGCACTCCATGATCGGCGGCCGTGTTTATGATGGTATCCAAAGCTGGAATGGTAGTTTCACCTCCTTCCAGTGAAAATCTTTTTTGCCCAATATATTTTGTATGAAGAAATTTTTCGAACATCACTCCCTCGTTCAATTTCTCCAGTATCCGTTTCTTCTTGTCTAATGGAAGTGGGTTGAGGAAATTCTTTTCCATTTCAGTAGTTAACCAATCAATCTGAACCTGCTCACTTATATATTTGAATTCAATACCAACATGCTCTGCGTAACATTTTTGTAAATGTGCTAAGATATTTCTCAGGGAAGTTGTGCCAAGGCCAATCAAATTACCGGCAAAAAAGTTCTTATCCATGTCGGCATCCGTAAAACCGAAAAAAGACAATTCAAGATTGGCACCTCTGTCCTTACGTGGACGGATAGGGTTTGTTTTAGCTATTAAATGGCCTTTATTACGATAACCCAAAATCAGGCGATAGGCGCCCAATTCTTTTTTCCAGTCAACCCCGTCAGTGGTTTTAAACTGAACATCCTTGTCTTTGGAAGTCACTATTGTTGCTGTACCATTGGCGCCATTTACTCCGTTTTTACCCTGACTGATCGCAAAATCGAATCCTTCAAAAAACTTCTTAAACTCAGGGTCTACACTGGCAGGGTCTTTTACAAAATCCTGATACAAGCTCTCGATATAGGCTGGAGAGGAATTGGTTATATATTGAAAATCCTTCATTAGATTGGGCTTTAGATTGGCTTACAAATATCGGAATTCAAACTCAAAAATTGCTATTTAGCTTTGAGATAGAGTAAGTTATAATCTCATCAAACACATCCCTTTACGCCAGAAAAGTCCGTAAATTAACGGATTCTAAACATTTAGGAAATGAGGGGAATACAGAAAAATATTATTTCTATTTTCAGGGTCTTTTCTTACCTTTGCCGTCCTAAAATTTTTGTTACATGGCCAATCATAAGGCAACCAAAAAAGATGTCAGGAAGTCGAGCAAACGCCGGGAGCGGAACCGGTATTATGGCAAAACGACCCGTGGAGCGATTCGTGATTTGAAAGCTATCAAAGATAAGAAAGAAGGTAGTGAGAAGCTTCCGGAAGTTATCTCTATGATCGATCGCCTGGCAAAGAAGGGAATTATCCATAAGAATAAAGCGGCTAATCTGAAGAGCAAGCTCTCCCGTAAAGTGAATACACTGGCTTAGTAAGCTATTTTCTAATACATCATTAATCAGGGCACCCTCGCATGCCCTGATTTTTTTATTTCAACACCTCCTAAACGCCGGGAAATTTTTTAGCCTGCCTGCACCAGATGACATCAGATGCTACTGCTGTGCTTTGGCTCAGCTTTCATCTTTGCGCGAATTATTTGCCAACCTGTAAGTCAATCCCATCAGCATTATAAATACGCAAATCCAGGCAAAACTGTCTCCAATCCTGGAATACACGGTATTTTCATGCTTTGACTGAATGTCAGCAAACCAAAGTTTTTCCCCCGGGAGATAATAATCAAATGATTTCACGATTCTTCCTCGGGAATCTGACAAGATTGAAAGTCCGCTTGAGGCCTGCCTCACTACAGCCGTACCGTTTTCAATGCCTCTAAAAACGGCCATATAGCTATGGAAGGGAGAAATTGAATACCAATCACCAGACGGAAGAAACAAGAAATCAGCTTTCTTGTTTCCCAACTGTCTCATTTGAATGGGAAAATCGGCGTCATAACAGATAGATACAGCAATCCTGCCATAAGGAGTAATGATCACTGGAATGACACCATCACCTGGCTCAGTGGCTTCTGCCATCGGAACGGGATTATTCTTATGAAAAATATTCATTATTTCTCCCAGGGGGCTTATAAACACAGTTTCGTTTTCAAGGAATTTAGTTGTGGCAGTAATTTTTCCCGGGTGAATTGCCGCGATAGTCATTACCAGGTAAACCTTATTTTTTTTTGAAAATTTTAGTCCTCTTTCAATCAATTGTTCTTCATCATTCTTGAAGACCAAGGCATTGGCTTCGGACCAAAGAATAAATCTGGCGCCATTATCGGCCGCCTTTTTACTTAAAGCAAATAAGCTATCATTCGCTAATTTCATGGCAGCATAGGCATATTTGAATTTTGCGCTGTCTGGGGTTTCGATAAAAGGCAATTCTGCTTTTTGTATTTCCCGGACCTTGGAAGACGTGATTGACCAGGTTGGGTCGATAGAAATTTCCCTGCCGCAATAATCCTTATATAAATTCTCGAGAAATCCGGTGAGCGGAACCGACAAACCCGCTACTCTAACCTGAGCGGACGATTTCATGGCGTTGCTATTTGATCGAATAAAGCCAAAAAGTATCACGGTTAGAAAAACGGAAGAATAGATTACAATGCCTCTCTTTGCGCGGCGTGGTTCGCTATTTCTCTGTATCGCCCACACCAGGACTGAACCAAACCAGTAAATAATGAAACTGATTCCCCACAAACCTGTAATGGAGGCCAGTTGAGTTATCCAATTAAAAGCAACTTGGGAATTAGCAACGGAAAACCAAATACTTCCTCCCAATGCGGCTGGAATAAATTCCACGCTAACAGATGCAGCAGGAAAGTATAAGGTGCTAAGAAAACGATCAGATTTTCTTGTGATCCATCTATCGGAGAGGTAAATAAGCCATGACTGGATGGTTTGAATCAAACCAACGACTATTATACCTGGTAATGGAAAGGGAACCACATCTTTGAATGCAATAATTGAACGACATAAATAAACCAGGAAGAACCACAAAGTTTTGCGTTTTATCCTGGTCATCCTGAAATAACACAAAAAAAACAAGGGGCCTATCCAGGCAAATAAGCCCATATGCCATTTTGCAGAAGAAAGGACGGTTGCGATCCCGCCAATTATCAAAACGGAAATTGAAAAGATGATACTGTCTGACAGGTTGCGACAAAATTCTATACTACGGGATAACCTAGGTTCTCCAAATTTTAAATTTTTCATGACTTGATGTTTTGGAACAAATATGCAGTTCCAAAACACCCTTTGTCGACCGACTTCGCGACCTAGGACGTTTTTATTTGGTTCGAATTCAGGATGGAGGAAAGTCGAACGGTTTATCAGCCCTGCTTCTTCTTAAATTCACTCGGAGTCAAACCGGTATACTTCTTAAAAAGTGTATTGAAAGAAGATTTGGAGTTGAAGCCAACTTCATAAAGCACTTCCAGAATCGTCATTTTTTTGTCTGGCGGGTGAGCAAGCAAATTTTTGGCTGCTTCTATCCTATACCTGTTTATGAAATCGAAGAAATTTTGATTCTGCATTTCATTGATTACTTGCGAAAGCAATTTTGGCCGTACTTGCAACTGGCTCGCCAGTTCATCAAGAGTTAACTCAGGTTCAAGATATGGCTTTTGGGTCGCCATATATACTCTCAATTTTTCCAAAATCTTTTTACCCTCTTGTTCAGGCAAATTTGAATGTACTTGTGCGGGCAATGGCTTTTTTGGCGTATGATCATTTTCATCTATTAAAGCAAATATTTCAGGATTCCGCAAGGCTTTGAGCAGAACACGGATAATGAAAATAAAGATCAGGGCAATGATGATCGAGAAAACCAGGAAGTAATATCCTGCCCATGGCGTCAGGCTGCTGAAACCATTCAACGCTGAAAGTACCATGCAGATGGTAAAAAATAAGATGGTGGAGATTAACCAGTTAATATCTCGTTTTTGCCTATCTGAAAAATGGTTTTCCGAAATTATTTTGAATCTATGGATCAAACGAAAAGAGGCAATAACATATAAGATAAATTGACCGAAGATCAAAAATGTACTCAAATACAAAAATGAAGGCAATTTTCTTTGAATCAAATTGCTCATCAACGTTAGTTTGAAATCTCGGGTGGTCATCAACCAGGCGATTTCTGTAATTAGAAAGCATATGATAAACGGAATAAAATGAAGCCATTTTTTGCCTGAAAAATTGAAATGGGTAAAAAGGACTGACTGGGCGTAGAGGTAAAGTAATGGGCCGAATAGCAAAGGAAAACAGGAACTCCAGGCTGCCAGGGCAGGAAAAGGAATGTAAACTCTTTTTAAAAGAAGAAAACTATCTAGCAAATTCAGAAAAACAACCAAAAAAAAAGCACCCAGCAAGGCATTACTGACTCTCCTTCCTTTTTGATGGGAGAAAAGAAAAAGACTAATGAATAGCAACTGAAAAAGAACCAGTACAAAGAGTATATCTGAAAAACTAAAATTCATTTGCCCAAGGATAATGATACCCGATATGAATCATAACAACAAGTTATTAATTTTAGCCAAGATTCTTTTTATGAGAAAATTTGTTCTGTTCACTTCTATCCTCTTTGTGATCCAGGTCGATGCACAAAAGCTAGCGACTCCCTTTGAGAATTCCAATGGTCTCGAAACCTCTACCTATTTCCAATGCATGAATTTCTATAAGCAATTGGATCAGCAATCCAAACAGGTAAGCATAAAAGTAATGGGCATGAGCGACGCTGGCTACCCTTATCATCTTGTTTTATATTCAAGTGATGCGAAATTTGAACCTTCGGTATGGCGCAGGCAAAATAAGCTCGTGATCCTGGTGATTAACGGCATTCATCCTGGGGAACCAGATGGAGTTGACGCCTCCATGTTATTGCTCAGAGATGCTGTGGCGGGCAAGATTAAAATTCCTGACAACATAGTTCTGGCCATCATTCCCATTTATAATATCGGGGGTGCCCTTAACAGGAATTCTTACTCAAGAGTTAACCAGGATGGGCCGGTGTCCTATGGATTCAGAGGCAATTCGCAGAACCTGGATCTAAATCGAGATTTTACCAAGAACGACTCAAGGGATGCAAAATCTTTCGCTACAATTTTCCATTGGCTGAATCCCGATGTTCAGCTGGATAATCATGTGAGCGATGGCGCAGATCATCAATATACTATGACTCTTATCACGACCCAATGGAACAAGCTGGGCGAGGCAAGTGGAAACTTTATTCATAATCAGTTTCAGCCTGCATTATATAAATCGATGGCTTCGAAGGGCTGGCCCATGTGTCCTTACGTAAATTTTGAAGAAGGCGACACTGAAAAGGGTTGGGAAGAGTTTTATGATTCTCCCCGATATTCGAGCGGGTATGCTGCTCTCTTTCATGTGTTTTCATTCATATCGGAAACGCATATGCTAAAACCGTTCAAGGACCGCGTTCGCTCAACTTATTCACTGATGCAATCGATAATTGAGTTTTCTTCACAACATGCCCGCGAAATTCATGAAAAAAGAAAATACGATATTCAACACGACCTGGTCCAGACAGATTTTGATTTGAAGTGGAAAGTGGATGGCAGTCGTTTTGATTCAATTTTATTTAAGGGATATGCTGCGAAGTATAAAACAAGTGAAATAACTGGGCATCCAAGGCTTTACTATGACCATCAAATGCCATTCGAAAAAAATGTAAAGTATTTCAACTATTACAAAGGGTATGACCCGGTAATATCTCCGGAAGTATACATCATTCCGCAGGGTTGGCACGACGTAATAGATTTATTGAAATTAAATGAAGTTGAGATGAGCAGATTACCGAAGGATACTTTGATGGAAGTGGAAACCTATCATATTGATTCATTTAAATCTGGTTCGATCCCTTATGAAAAGCATCACCGGAACGAAGGCGTAAAAATTTCAAAGAAACTCCAAAGAATCCAGTTTCTTGAAGGGGATTATATTATTCCGACGAATCAGCCGGCTAAAAGATTTCTCATCGAAATGTTGGAGCCAGAATCGAATGATTCTTATTTCTCGTGGAATTTTTTTGACGCCATCTTGCAACAAAAGGAATCCTATTCCAATTACAGATGGGAAGATGTGGCAGTAGCATATGTTGGCCGGCACCCTGAACTCAAAAAACAACTGGAGGAGAAAAAAAATGCGGATAGCGCTTTTGCAAAAGACCCTTCGGCACAACTGGAATTTATATACAGAAATTCTCCTTACTATGAACCGGCTCATATGAGATATCCTGTATTTAGGATTGTTCGTCAATAAAAAGACGGTTCAGGCACCCTGGGTTTTGAAGCTGATCAGGTTACAAAAAACACAAAGGTTAGACGAACGACGCGACATCGCTCTCCTTGAGACCCATAACAGAAGATTAGGCGACATCCTTTCCGTGGCAATGTTTATACTTTTTGCCACTACCACAAGGACAAGGGTCGTTACGGCCAACTTTTGGGCCCACTTTTATTGGCTCCTGTTTGACAGGTTCAGTAGGTTCGTAGTAATCTTTGCCCTCGTCAATAATGTTACCGTTAGGTCCGCCTGCAGCTACGAGTTCATCTTTACGGACCTTCATTTTGCTCATGTCAGTCTTTTGCTCTCTGCCTTCCCGAATCGGCGCATTTTGCTCTATCGGAATTGAACAGTGGCAAAGGAAACTTACAATATCCTTATTTGTTTCGCTATCCATCCTGCGAAACAGTTCAAAAGCCTCCATTTTGTAAATGACAAGTGGATCTTTTTGTTCCAGGTAGGCGGTCTGAACACTTTGTTTCAGATCGTCCATGCCACGCAAATGCTCTTTCCACGCATCATCGATGATGGCCAGCGTGATCTGCCTTTCAACCGCATTCATTAACTCCCTTCCCTGCGTGTCAATTGTTTTTTGCAAATTGGCCAACACATTGATTGCTTTCTTGCCATCTGAAAAAGGAACCACTACATTTTCGACATTTCTTCCCTGGGTTAACAGAATATTCTTAAATACGGGAACTGCGGTCTTGCGGAGTTCATCCATCTTTCTTTCATAATTCTGTGTAGCTTCTGTATACAATTTATCGGCGAGCTGCGCGGGATCACCTTTCAGCAATTCCTCTTTGTCGATGGATGTATCTATTCCGAAATTGACAATACTGGCTAATTTAAAACCTTCGAAGTCATCTAACTCCTTAAAGGAATCGACCAGGCTTTCTGCAACTATATAGAATGCGTTATCCAGGTCGAGGGCCAATCTTTCACCAAACAGGGCATGGTTACGTTTCTTATAAACAACATTACGTTGTTTGTTCATAACGTCATCATATTCCAACAAACGTTTTCTGATCCCGAAATTATTTTCTTCAACTTTTTTCTGTGCTCTTTCGATGCTCTTGGTTACCATGCTATGCTGGATAACTTCCCCTTCCTTATAACCCATCTTATCCATGAGCGAAGCAATTCTTTCGCTGCCGAACATACGCATCAAATCGTCCTCCAGCGAGGAGTAAAATTGGGTAGTACCAGGGTCACCTTGGCGACCTGCTCGACCTCTTAACTGCCTGTCCACTCTTCTGCTTTCATGTCTTTCCGTGCCGATAATCGCCAAGCCCCCTGCTTCCTTAACACCGGCACCTAACTTAATATCTGTACCACGGCCAGCCATATTGGTAGCGATCGTCACCGCACCCGAAAGCCCTGCTTCGGCCACAACCTGTGCTTCGCGGGCGTGTTGTTTGGCGTTTAAAACGTTATGTGGAATTTTCTTAACGTTCAGCATTTTGCTGAGTAATTCGCTCACTTCGACAGAAGTTGTTCCGACAAGTGATGGTCTTCCTTC
The DNA here is from genome assembly GCA_003175695.1 of Bacteroidota bacterium. Taxonomy (GTDB): domain Bacteria; phylum Bacteroidota; class Bacteroidia; order Chitinophagales; family Chitinophagaceae; genus Puia. Next base: position 24,491 of record PSRA01000070.1, read on the forward strand.
TCCCCTCAGCTTTTCAATTTCATCTATTACAGCCTTATACTTTTCTCTCTTCGTCTTGTAGACCAGGTCCTGGTGATCTTTTCTTATAACGGGCACATTGGTAGGAATACTAACTACATCCAGTTTATAAATATCCCATAACTCAGCGGCTTCTGTTTCCGCAGTTCCGGTCATACCGGCGAGTTTGTGATACATCCTGAAATAATTTTGGAGCGTGATCGTAGCATAGGTCTGCGTGGCAGCTTCAATCTTCACATTTTCCTTCGCTTCAATTGCCTGGTGCAGCCCATCGCTGTATCGCCGTCCGTCGAGTATACGGCCAGTTTGCTCATCCACAATTTTTACCTGGCCATCCAACACCACGTATTCTACATCCTTATCAAACAAGGTATATGCTTTCAGCAATTGCTGAACCGTGTGGATGCGATCGGCCTTCACCGCATAGTCATTCAACAATTCTTCTTTGCTGGTCAGTTTTTCTTCCGGACTCATTTCGCTCTTTTCAATATCTGCCAGCTTAATTCCGATGTCAGGCAGGATAAAGAATTCCGGGTCTTCACCATCGCGGGTAATCATTTGAATTCCTTTGTCTGTCAGGTCGACGGAATTATTTTTTTCATCAATGTTAAAATAAAGTTCAGCATCTACCTTCGGCATTTCTTTCTGCTGGTCTGCGAGATAATAATTTTCGGCCTTCTGCAATTTTACTTTAATGCCAGGTTCGCTGAGGTATTTAATAAGTGGACCGTATTTGGGAAGACCGCGGTAGGCGCGCATGAGTCCAAGCGTCCCATCTTTCGGATCATCGTTTCCATCACCAATTTTTCTTTTTGATTCATTCAGGTATTGGTTAACCACTTTTTTCTGAGTTTCAACCAATCTTTCCACTCTGGATTTTAAGATGTGATACTGCTGGTCGTCGCCTTTTGGAACCGGACCGGATATGATAAGAGGAGTCCTGGCATCATCAATCAACACACTATCCACTTCGTCCACCATCGCGTAATGATGTTTGCGTTGAACCATTTCTTCGGGTGAATGCACCATGTTATCGCGCAGGTAGTCGAAGCCGAATTCATTGTTCGTGCCATAAGTTATATCGGCATGATAAGCTTTGCGCCTGGCTTCACTATTGGGCTCATGTTTGTCTATACAATCAACCGTAATACCCAGCCACTCGTAAATCGGTCCATTCCATTCCGAGTCGCGACGCGCGAGGTAGTCATTCACTGTTACAATATGAACCCCTTCTTCCGCCAGCGCATTCAAGTATGCGGGCAAGGTTGACACCAACGTTTTACCTTCGCCGGTTGCCATCTCTGCGATTTTGCCGTCGTGAAGTACAACACCACCAATGAGCTGAACATCGTAGTGGACCATGTTCCAGACTATCTGTCCACCGGCTGCCATCCAGGTGTTCTTGTAAATAGATTTATCCCCATCGATGACTATATTGCTTTTCCTGACACTGAGATCCCGATCCAGCTGCGTAGCCGTGGAAACGAGTTCGGCATTTTCTTTAAACCTTCTTGAAGTCTCCTTCACAACAGCAAATGCCTCCGGCAGCAATTCTTTTAAAATCTCTTCAATTTTCTTGTCTCTGTCTTTCCTCAACTCATCAATCTGGTTGTACAATGCATCTTTACCAACGATATCACTGAATGGAAGTTCTTCTGCCTTTTTATTGAGTGAGGAAATCTCTGTATCGATTTCGGAAAGATGTTCCTTGATCCGCTGCTTAAATTCAACGGTTTTGCCTCTGAGTTGGTCGTTCGTTAAGTCTTGATATGATTGGAAATGTTGTTTGATCTCTTCAACCAGGGGAAGTATGATCTTTATATCCTTTTCTGATTTGTTACCGCCAAAAATTTTGGAAAAAAATCCTAACATAATTTATATCAATTGAATGATTTGATATTGAGATGGTTTTGCAAGGTCAAATATGATGCTACCATTTGAATTTGAGCCAAATTGACAGGGTGCAAAGGTATGAAAAAGGTGCTGCAATTAGTAAGCCGCCCTGCGGCAACGAACAATTCATAATAAATGCCACTATTTCGTATTTTGTTCTAATTATCGATTGCTTATGAATCAATTACGCTGGCAGGATTACCTTGTGTTTCTCGTGTATTTTATCCTGATTTGTTCCTATGGCTACTACATCTACCACAAAAAGAAGGCAGCTCAAACCGATTCAAAAGACTTTTTCCTTGCAGAAGGTGCATTAACATGGTGGGCAATCGGTGCTTCCATCATAGCTTCAAATATATCGGCAGAACATTTCATTGGCATGTCCGGATCTGCTTTTGCTCTTGGGCTGGCCATTTCGACCTATGAATGGATGGCTGCAGCCACCTTGATTATTGTTGCGATTTTTATTATTCCCATTTACTTAAAGAACAAGATCTATACTATGCCGCAATTCCTGTCGGTCAGGTATAGCCAGCTCGTTAGCACCATCATGGCGATCTTCTGGTTACTTGTATATGTATTCGTCAATCTTACTTCGATTATTTACCTGGGTGCTGTTGCTATCAACCAGGTATCGGGAATCGGATTCAATTGGTGTATTGCCGGTCTTTCAATATTTGCGATAACCGTCACTTTGGGTGGCATGAAAGTAATTGGCTATACAGATGTTTTCCAGGTACTGGTCCTAATTATGGGGGGATTGGTTACAACCTATCTTGCATTGACATTGATTTCGGAACATTTCGGTTATGGGAAGAATATCTGGAAAGCGATCGGCCTCGTGAGGTCAAATGCACCTTCTCATTTTCATATGATATTTGACAAATCAAATCCTTACTACAAAGATTTGCCTGGATTGTCTGTTTTGATCGGAGGCATGTGGATTAATAATCTAAATTATTTTGGAGCCAATCAATATATAACTCAACGTGCATTGGGAGCCGATCTCAAGACGGCACGCAACGGTTTGTTATTTGCCGCTTTTTTGAAATTAATCATTCCGGTCATCGCCGTTTTACCCGGCATTACGGCATTTGTTTTGTTTAAGCAGGGAATTTTTCATTCTGAAATGCTGGACGCAGCTGGCAACGTTAAGCCAGATCATGCATACCCGACGCTGTTACATTTGTTGCCAGCGGGTTTGAAGGGACTTGCATTTGCAGCATTGACCGCGGCCATTGTCGCTTCTCTCGCTGGTAAAGCAAATAGTATTGCGACGATTTTCTCATTGGATATTTACCATAAATTTTTCAATCGATCTGCGAATGAAAAACAGTTGGTAAGAACGGGTCGGTGGGCTGTAGTATTTGCCATGTTCCTGGCAAGTATGGTGGCACCCGCTTTACAATCTTTGGACCAGGCTTATCAATTCATCCAGGAATATGTTGGATTTATTTCACCGGGTGTGCTGGCCATTTTTTTATTAGGATTTTATTGGAAAAGAACCAATGCAACTGCTGCACTGATGGCGGCAATTTTGACGATCCCGCTTTCAGCGATCTTAAAGTTTTTGCCCAGATGGACAAATGGTGCATTTCCGGATTATCCGTTTTTGGACAGAATGACGATTGTCTTTGTGATCATAATAGCATTAATGATCATCGTTAGTTTGAGAGAAGCTGAAAAACCTGGTCACGAAATTGTCGTGGATAAGAGCATGTTTCGGGTAGCACCGACGTTTGTCGTCGGATCTCTTATCATTTTTGGGGTATTAACCGCGTTGTACACCGTATTTTGGTGAGAGAAGGTTGCGAAGGCCTTCTCCCCAACCGGGACAATCCAAAAAAAATTTGCTATCTTACAAATAGAATAAATCACTTGCACATGAATAATGGTCAGGAATTTTCAAAAGAGGAAATGAATCCCCTGGCGAATATTGAACAATGGGATGAGGATGTCTTGGATCGGTATCCCGAACCAGATCAACCATTTAAAGCAAAGGAGGAGTTTAGAAATTATGACAATCCGGTACGAGATACAGTCCGTGAGTTTTACCGGTTGAATCATAAATACCAGACTTATGATTTTGCAAAAGAAAAACGAAATGAGTTTTTGCAATTCAACCGCAAAGAAATGCCGGTATGGGGTGCTATGGAATTTCTAAACACATTGGTAGACGATTCTGATCCTGATATTGCACTTGATCAGTTACAGCATTTGCTGCAGACGGCAGAAGCAATTCGGGCAGATGGGCATCCGGATTGGTTTGTGTTGACAGGTTTCATCCATGACATGGGAAAAGTTCTTTGTTTATTCGGAGAGCCTCAATGGGCTGTCGTCGGTGATACATTTCCTGTCGGTTGTAAGTTTTCGGACAAAATTGTTTATCCTGAATTCTTTGAAAATAATCCTGATTCGAAAGATGAAAGGTACAATACAAAATATGGAATTTACAGTGAAGGTTGCGGATTGAACGAGGTGATGATGTCATGGGGTCATGATGAATATTTGTATCAGATAATGAAAAATTATCTTCCGGAAGAAGCATTGTATATGATACGGTATCATTCATTTTACCCGCAACATCGCGAACATGCGTATGACCACTTAATGAATGGTCATGACCGTGAGATGTTCGAGTGGGTAAAGAAATTCAATCCCTATGACTTATACTCGAAGAGTCCCAAGCCCCCGGTATTAGAAGAGTTGAAGCCGTATTATGAGGAGCTCATAACCAAATATCTTCCGAAGACTGTCAGATTATAAAAATTACTGAACATAGCTTTCCCTGGTTAGTGGCACGGCGATGACCGTGCCTTTTTCATTTAAAAGGACACGAGATTGTGTCCATTGTGTCTCCTTCGTTTTTGAAGATGCAGGATACTAGCTTGCCAGCTTTTGTGTTTCTTCCATCGCCAATTGCTTTCTCGGATCAATAAGAAACCAAAGTAAGAATCCGATCAATTGAGCAATGGCAATCAGATAAAGTGGTATGCTGAAATCATGCGTGAGATTGACGATCTTCCCGAATACAATGGCGAGAAAAAAAGCGCCCATTTGTCCGCTGAAATTCATTGCGCCGGTTACTGTGCCTGCGTTATTGCGTCCAATATCACTGCACACGGCAAAAGGTGACATTACTCCAAATGAATAAAAGAAATTTGCGGCAACCAATGAAATGGCTGACACCCAGGGATCTCTGGTAAATCCGGCTACGAAAACGGAAATGCCACAGGCACCAATCCCGCACATTCCAATTATTCTCCTTCCTAAAAAGAGACCCAATTTTTTCGCTGTCCAGTCTATACAAAATCCTCCCACCAGCAAACCAATAATACCAACAAGAAATACCCAAAAAATAATCGGCTGGGTTTGAAGTTCTGAAAAATGCCTGTGCTCCTGCAAATAAACGGGCATCCATGCTACAAAAAAATAATTTGCCCATTGAAAACAGAAATACATAAGCATTAATGCCCACAGTGTCCGGCTGCCAAAAATAAACCGCCAGCCGATCAGCTGATGCCCGGCATTGTACCGACGATTGGTTTCAATTAAATTCAATTCTTTCTGCGAAATATTTTTCATCTCGCCGGGAAAATTCTTGAACCAAATCAGGCATATTAAAACCCAGAAAATTCCGATTGCTCCATTCACAAAAAAGGGCACCCTCCATCCGTAGGCCACAGCCAGTGGCAGTATAATAAGTGGAGCGATGGCAGCGCCAATCTGAGTGCCGATGCCCATCCAGGGGAGTGCCCTACCTGTTTCATCGGCCGGAAACCACCTGGAAATCGCCAATACTGAATTTGGCATTACGCCCGACTCACCCATCCCGAATAAAAAGCGAACAAGCAAAAGCACTAGGAAGCCGTTAACAAGTCCGGTGACAGCTGTGAACAACGACCACCACAGGACAATTCGAATAAAAACAGCGCGAGGTCCGATATGATCACCCCAGGCACCCGACGGAATCTCGAAAAGCGCATATGCGAGCGCGAAAGAACCCAATACCCAGCCGAACTGATCGTTGTTCAATCCCAAATCTGCTTTTACTCTAACACCAACAATGGAGATACAAACGCGATCCAGATAAGTGAGAGTGGTTAGTGAACAAATGAATATCAATACACGATATCGGTAGGGGAAGGAGTATTTCATTGTGAATTAAAGATAGTGAAATGTGTTTCACTCATTCGGCTTATCCTGCCATAGCATCGTGACTTGGTCTGGCGTTCGGATGACCAAGGAAATAACACTAAAAGTTTTTTTGCCTTGTTAAAAATATTAGTAATTTGCACTAAATAACTTAGTTATGTCAACCGCTGGACAAAATCTGAAATACCTCCGCAAACTACGAGGCTGGACCCAGGAAGAATTTGCCGCAAAACTAAAGATCAAACGTTCCCTTCTTGGTGCATATGAAGAAGAACGGGCTGAACCAAGAATCGAGGTATTAGAAACTGCGGGTGATATTTTCAAGCTGACGATGGACGAGTTGCTCCTTAAAAATTTGAATGAATCAAAGAGTAGCGGGTACATTGCCCGTCGGAGAGCACAAAAACTGGCAGCAGCCACAAACGACATTCAGCTGGTACCGGTGAAAGCTGCGGCTGGTTATCTCGCCGGCTATGCAGATCCGGAATTCCTTGATGAACTTAACACATTCACTCTACCTATGCTGGCACCTGGAAATTATCGGGCGTTTGAAATCGTGGGTGACTCCATGCTCCCGACACCCAGTGGCTCCGTGATTGTTGGAGAAAAAATTGAGAGCATGAATGATGTGAAAAGTAACCAGACTTATATTGTCGTCTCGAGAAATGAAGGAATAGTGTACAAAAGAGTATTGAAAAACAATAAGCTGAAGAATAAGCTGACGCTCATGAGTGACAATACTGCTTATCAACCTTATAATGTTAACGAGGAAGACGTTATAGAATTATGGAAAGCACAAATGGTCATGAGCAAAGTGAATACCCAACAAAGATGGGATGTAAATCAATTAGCCAATCTGGTGAGTAACCTGCAGGACCAGGTTTCAGTTTTAAAGAAGAAAATGGGTTGAACAACAGAAATAAAAAATGGTTACTGGAAAGACAAAAAGTGATTCTTCGAAATATCGCAATATTGGAGCAATGTTTATTGAAGTTGGAAAATTGAGCCCTCGACAATTGCAAATACATTCTCACCTTTTAAAGGCTCAATCAAGACCACTCCTGTAAACCGGCTGAAAGCAGGTAATACTGCATAATTTTTTCCAAAATAAAAACAGGGAAAACACAGCGTTTGTTTCCCGGCGCCATCAATTCGGATTCCAGGATGAATGTGACCACTGAAAGAGTAATTTGACTTGCCGGAGCCGTTTCTTCCTTGCAGATTACTTTTCATAGTTAAAGCGATGTCGTGGACGAAATGGAAATTTCTCACTTGCAGGTCTTCATTGCTCAAAACTATATCAGCAGCCGAGTACCAATCATCATGAAGTATATCGTGATTACCTTTTATGAGCTGAATAGTAAGCTTTGGAAAGTTTTTGCGCCACTTATTGAATAATTCCAACTCCTTATTGTGGCGGCTATGGAAAAGATCGCCAACAATAATGAGTTGCTCAGGCTGAAAATATTGAATTTGGTTGATCAGCCTTTGGAGATCTTCCTTATAAACTGTTTGAGGAACGGCAATTCCTGACTTTCTAAAATGGCCGGTTTTGCCAAAGTGCAAATCAGAAACAATTAATGATTTTGCTTCTTCCCAAAAAATGCACCTGTCTGCAGACAGCCACAATTGTTGTTCTCTGATACGGTATGGAATGGGTGGGCGCATGCTGCAAATCTATAGGAATCCGGAGCCATATTTTCAAATAAAATGACCAATTTATCTTGACAATTGTAATTGCATTCTCTTTACACGGTCTTCTAATTTTTCAGATGAAAGCTCCTCACGCATGCTGTCGACTTTGATTGGGAAACAGAAAGGCGTCAATTTATCCAGAAATCGAATAACAATCTTGCTTCTCTGAATTCTATCCAACATGCCGCGGAGTCGCGCTTCTTCCATCTGTTGATCCATCACTTCGTTGTAGGCCTGTCGTAAAAGTAAATTGTGCGGATCATATTCACTAAAAACATTAAAAAGCAGCGATGCCGAAGATTGCAGATGCCGGGCCTTTTTGTATTCGCCTGGATAACCCTGAAATATCAGGCCACCAATGACAGCTATGTCGCGAAATTTTCTTCTTGCCATTTCAGCGCTATTTACACTTCGTTGGATGTCCTGCGTTAAATTATCTTGAGAAAATAATTCATATACATTTGAATCATCAACAGGAATGGGCTGATCGCTCAATAATTCAAATCCATAATCGTTCATGGCAAAGGAAAAGGTAATGGGCCTGACCAGGCTGATTCTAAATGCGAGCAAGGCTGCCATCGCTTCATGAACCAATCTTCCTTCAAAGGGATACACAAATAAATGAAAGCCGTCTTTGGTTTCAATCTGCTCAATCAGAAGTTCATTTTCATTTGGAATATGGGACAGTTGATGTTGCAGAAGAAAAAGGGGCTGCAATTTGCGCAACTCAATATCGGGAACATCCATAGGAGCTATGCCCTGTTCCAATGTCAAAGGCGCTTCATTGAATTTCTTTCTCAGCATTAATCCTAGATTCGAGGAAAGCGGCATCCTTCCGCCATTCCAACTGGGAACTTTCGATTTTTTTGAATTTGATTTTCTAACGATGGCAGTCATGTCTTTTATCATGACAAACTCGAGATTGCGTCCTGCCAAAGTAAAAACATCACCTGGCTGCAATCGCGAGACAAAATATTCTTCAATTACCCCTATATAGCCGCCGCTCATGAATTTGACCTTCATCATCGCATCACTGACAATTGTCCCTATATGTAAGCGATGACGCATGGCAATCCGGCGACTATTGATCACATATAAACCGTTAATTATTTCCACCTTTTTGAATTCATCATACTGTTGCAGTGCGGCTCCTCCTGCCGAAATAAAATACAAGATTTCATTCCACTCATCTTTGGTCATTTCCCTGTAACAATGAGTAGATTTGACTTCTTCAAATATTTCATCAGGGAAGAACCCGCCACCAATTGCTCGGGTGGACAGATACTGAATCAGCACATCGAAACACAGCACCATCGGTTCGCGACTTTCTATAAAATTCAATTTCATTGCAGTCTTCAATGCGGCCGCTTCAACCAATTCCAGAGAATGTGTTGGCAAAAAATAAATCTTGCTGACCTGCCCGGGCTGATGGCCACTTCTGCCTGCCCTTTGAAGAAATCTTGCCACCCCTTTGGGAGATCCAACTTGTATAACGGTTTCAACTGGCCGAAAATCGACGCCCAGGTCGAGGCTGGCCGTGCAGACAACAGCTTTGAGTTTCCCACTATGCAATGCTTCTTCCACCCATATTCGCAATTCGGCGTCCACTGAGCCGTGGTGAAGTGCAATGAGACCAGCCAGATCGGGACAAACATTCAATATTTCCTGATACCATCGCTCGCTCATTCCTCTGGTATTGATAAATATCAGGGTTGTCCGGCTTTGCTCGATAATTGGAATCACCTTATCGATTAACTTAATCCCCAGGTGACCCGCCCAGGGGTATTTTTCAATTTCGTCCGGAAATACGGATTCAATTTCAATCGGCTTATCAATTTTTGCTTTCACAATTTTGCCGAATCCTGAAGAGTTGCTTAAATCCGTTACCAATGGTGAAAGTAGCGTCTCCATTGCCTGGTCAAGATTTCCAATCGTTGCTGAAATGCCCCAAATAGAAGCTATCTTATTTCCAGCTGGTCCTTGCAACCGAATAATCCTTGATATAGCAAGTTCTACCTGTACGCCGCGTTTGCTTCCCAACAATTCGTGCCATTCATCGACAGCAATCCATCTTAAAGATTGGAAAATTTCATTGTTATTTTTCTGCGCAAGAAGTAAGTGTAGACTCTCGGGAGTTATTATCAACACCTCAGGCATTTGCCTGGATTGCTTTTGTCTTTCGCTCAACTCTGTATCACCGTTGCGGATCCCAACTTTCCAACCCATATGTAGTTCATCGATGACTTCTTCCATTGCCCGGCCGATGTCTTTAGCCAATGCCCGCAGTGGGGTGATCCACAGCAGTTGAAGATTGTTCCTGGTTTTTTTTCTGAAATTATCTTCGTGGCGATTAATAAAGTCGATCAATGTTCCCAAAAAAACAGAAAATGTTTTTCCGCAACCGGTGGGAGCATTGACCAGTCCTGAATTTCCATTTAAAATGTGTTCCCAGGTTTCAACTTGAAATTTAAAAGGCCTTAGCTTTTTTCCATTCAGCCAATCATAAATAACCCGGTATCCAAATGTATCTTCTACCTTCATTCCGGCTTGGTCTTGTAATGTTGGCATATCTTAGCAATCCCCTCTTTACAAAGTTTTCAAATATTCGATGATAGCCTTTCTTTCTTTTTCAGAAAGTTTGTCTCCGAAATTGTGGCCATAGTTTCCATAGCCAGGCAGGACTGTGTTATATACGTTCGTTCCGTCGGGTGAATCATGTGTACTGTATACCCATCCTATCTTATTGTAATCATATTGTGGGTTGTCAAAATCCCTGGACCAATATTTTGGCCTGGCCTTGCTATTTAATACACCTTCCAATGTCGGCACCGAGCCATTGTGCAGGTAGGGGGCTGTCACCCAAATGCCGTCCAGGGGAGGAGCTATGTATCCATTGAAGGGCTCCAGCCTTGCAGGGTGATCTCCTTGTGCAAACCAACTGTTGTTGAACCAATCCACGAATTGAGGACTCTGGTAATTACTCGTAAATAACATGGAATCGGTCCTGATAGTGGATTCGGGAATAAGCAAATTCGGGTAGTCGTTGCTGTTACCATGACATTTGGAGCAATTCTTAACATATAAGATGCCGCCTTGCTGCGACAACGCCTTATTGATTGGCTTTGGATATTTCGGTGGCCTCAATGAATAAATGTAGGCCAGCACATCGTTGAAGTGGCCATCGACTTCCCGCGATTCTGACGTATCGTTCACTGTCAGCAAATTGGAGGCCATCAAAAACCTGCTGAAGTCACCCCTTCCAAAACCAGTATAGAACATGGCATTCTTTTTTTTCAAAAGCCACCAGGCTGGTACGTCTGTGGGGATAACCTGGTCTGGAATTTCCAGCATGGGAGTTTCACTCCAACGGAAGGTATTTCTATCGCGATGACTTACTAAAAGCGCCGCTAAGCGATCAGCAGCGTTTACGCCGCGAACTTTTGTTTGCAACTGACCACCGATCGTCTTAACGACCTTCAAAAAAGGCTCGGCTGCTTCGAAATTTTTCGGATCCAGGTTACGTAGAACCTTCTCTGCAGACGCAGCCACTTTCGGATCTAACCTTTGGTTGTTGGAAAAATCGATGGTGGTATTACCCAGGCCCATGATCAATTTATTTTCAAAAACCTGGGCATGACATTGTAAACAATTTGGTGCAACAACTATTTCGCCATTGGGTGCTTTGACTGCTGTATATTCATGGCTAACACTTTTGTTGAGACCTTCTCTTTGAAGATAATTTACCGAACTCTTTCCAAAACCTAATTTGAAATAGTTATAAGGAATGCCGCTCTTCAAATAGTCACCCGTTATTAAATAAGTATAGCCCTTTTTGCTGTCACCATCTCTCTGCCTGCTTGCGGGCACGAAAACAGCATCATCGCCTCCTTCGAAAAAGATCGATGTAAATCCGAAACAGATAACTGAAATGCCTGCCGTCACGAGGACTTTTTTCATACGGGCCAATTAGAATTTAAAATTAACATGGACTGGAAAACTCTCGCTTCTTTTGAGAAGAGGAATTTATTTTTTTGTGAAAATTTACTTCCCATATAATTCAAGCATTTTCTTCAAATCTTCGAGTGTGTTGATCTCCTGCGGTTTCTTATCCTTTCTCCAGCGATTAATGCGGGGAAAGCGAAGCGCGATGCCTGATTTATGACGACTTGATGCAGCAATTCCTTCAAATGCTATTTCAAAAACCAGTTCAGGTTTAACAGTTCGGACCGGACCAAATTTCTCCAGGGAATTTCGCTTGACAAATTGGTCAACTTCGGAGAACTCCTTATCTGTAAGTCCTGAATATGCTTTGGTAAAGGTTACCAATTTGTCACCTTCCTTAACTGCAAAAGTGTAATCAGTATAAAGATTGCTTCTACGGCCATGGCCCTTTTGAGCATACACCATAACAGCATCAATAACGAGAGGATCGACTTTCCATTTCCACCAATCGCCTCTCTTTCTACCCACCTGGTAGGCAGAATTTCTTCTTTTAAGCATGATGCCTTCACTACCAATTTCCCTTGAATGGCTACGAATCTTGCTCAACTCTTCCCACGTATTGAATTCTACTAATGGGGACAATCGCAAGAATGGCTGATTGATTGAACGAATAATCTTTTCAAGCAAGGTTCTCCTTTCTTCCAATGATTTTTCCCTCATGTCGGATCCTTCATATTCCAGCATATCGTAAGCAATGAAACCGACGGGTGCCTCCATAAGTTGTTTCTTAGAAATATTTTTTCTGCCAATGCGCGTTTGCAAAATCCCAAAAGGCAATGGCATGAAATCTATCTGATCAGATTGGGAATTCGATAAACAGATTATTTCACCATCCATTACTGTACCATCATCCAGGAAATTCCGCAAAGGCGCGTATTCGGGAAACTTTTCTGTCACTAATTCTTCTCCCCTACTCCAAACAAAAAGTTGTTGGCTTCTTTTTATTACCTGTCCACGAATTCCATCCCATTTCCATTCAGCTATCCATTCGTTAGGTTGGCCGAGTTCGTCCAAATTTTCTTCCAGCGCATATGCCAGGTAAAATGGAAATGGCTTAGAGAAATCCTGGCTTATACCTTGTTCACTCAGCAAATCCGAAAAAGAAATAGTAACAGGATCCCAGTTACCGCTAATCCTGTGAGCAATGACTGAAGGATTCAGACTGATCGTTTTTGCCAACGCATTTACCATCAATTTTTGCGACACGCCAATTCTAAACCCACCAGTTATCAATTTGTTGAAAACAAATCTTTCGCCGTAGGACATAGTGGACCAGGCATCGACGATAAATTTCTTTTTGACTGATTCATCCTCTTTTTCAATCTTAATCAGGATTTCGAGATAATAATGTAAAGGAAATGACTTTCCTTGCGACTCATTTTCCAGTAATAGCAGCGCGATCGTTTCAGCCAAATCGCCCACCGTGTGATAACTTTCTTCGAACAACCAGGAGGGAAGGCCGGTCAATTCTACGCACCATTCCTGCAGTTTGGAAGCACTGACAGCTCGCCTGGGCCTTCGCCCGCTAAAAATCGCAATTACCCAAACTTTGTCTTTGCTGTCTGCATTGGCAAAATAGTCTTTTAGTGCGTCCAACTTGTCGTTGGTCTTTGTTGACGTACCCAGCCTAGATACCAGTTCTGCAAATAATTTCATAAAATCAATTCACTTCGCTCCCTAATTGCGACTCTGATTGTTCTTCCAGTTCATCACCAAATGCGGTTTTTACCTCAGCCGCCTCAATTCCTATCTCATTTAAATATCGGCTGAAAGAAGATTGAAATCCGTGTGTAACAAAGACTTTAGCAGCCCCTGTAGATTTCACAACATCAAGCAATCCATTCCAGTCTGCATGATCACTTAACGCAAATCCCGCATCTGCATTCCTGCGCCTGACATTACCTCTGACCTGCATCCACCCACTACATATTCCCAAAGAATAAGGCTCGAATCGGTTGACCCAGGATGAAGCTTCCGCACCAGGAGGCGCAATTATGACACCACTTTTAATGGTTCCTCTTTGAAAATCGGAAGTAACTCTTTTTACCGCGGGCAATTGAACACCTGCCATCCGAAGAGCCTCTTGCGTATTCCAAATTGCACCGTGAACATATATATCGGATGATACTGGATTCAAAAAAGGCAATATTCTCTGAGTCTTGCCCAAACTGTAAGCAATGAGAACACTATTCCTTCCAGCCTCCATGTTTTTAAGCACCCAATTTTGCATGTTGAACTGGATCTCCTTTTGTTTTTTCCAGCGATAGATGGGCAGTCCAAAAGTTGACTCAGAAATAAAGACATCACATTTCACAATTTCTAATTCGCCACTGATGCCATCATTTTCAGTTTTATAATCACCACTCACTACCCATACTTCTCCATTGTATTCAACTCTAACCTGTGAAGATCCAATGATATGACCCGCGGGATGAAGTGAAATCTTTACACCATTTTTGTGGATGACTTCTCCCCATTCCATAGTTTGATAATTGTTATTACCGAGTCTCAATTGCAGGAGATATTTGGTCAGCGGATGGCTGATGTAGAGTGAGCTTCCCGGCCTGGCATGATCGCTGTGTGCATGAGTTATGACCGCTTGATTGACCGGCTGCCATGGATCGATGTAGAAATCACCAGTTGGACAATAAATCCCCTTTTCGGTAAAGCTCAACAATTTCATTGGCTACGAATTTAATACAAGAAAATCTTTAAGAAGAATCGGTAGTAGAATTAGTATACAGCCACAATATTGCCATTGACTTTCTTGAGAAAATACAATTTCTTGTTTTCAAGGTAGTCAAGCGTTGGATTTTGTCTATTGAGGAACACTGGCTGAATGTCGAAATCATTAAACACTTTGAATTTCCGCTCTCCAATACTTCCACTGAGATTAGTGCCAAAGAGAGCCAGCAATTGAGAGAAACGGAACATCACTTCATACCCCCGAAATACCATATCGCTGGGCCTGGAATAGAATTTATTTTTGAAATACTGCTGAATAGAAATGACGAGGCTGTCATTCGGATTGATATAGAATGGCGTGGTAAAATATATCTCCTGGTCAGTAAATTCAGGCCTGGAAAAATCTATTGCATCCCAGGTTGGCATCCCTATTATTTTAGAGATATAGGTCTTATTTACGGAAGCAATGGTAGTACAAACAGTTTTGCTGAAATTATCATCGAGGATACCAACAATGCAAAGATTTTTCCTTGAACTGTCGAGACTGGATAAAATTTGGTTCTGGGCCGATGGCTGATCCAGAGTTACATATTTCAATCTTAGAGGTACCGAAGCTGTATTCCTTTCTACATCCATGAAATAGTTCTTAACCCTGTCCTCTCCTTTTTTTGTGAAGAATAAGAGATTATAAGTTGGATAATTCCTTTGAACGAATTTATAGATGGCTTCACAATGAGTTCTCAGTGTCGAATTCAAAATAACTAATTGATGGTTGTTGGTAATTCCGCCATCATTCGGATAGTTTGCATTGATAAAAGGAATGTTTTTGCGCAGTGCAAGGTTTGCCAGGTCTCTTAATTCAGCTGCGTTGACATATCCTACCATTAATTGCGTTTGTTGAAAGTCGGGGCTTTCTCCTATCTGGCTGATCGTTTGATTTCCCGAATGTGTATCGTATACTTCTACATCTAAATTCAAATTTTTAGATTGAAGAGAATCTATGGCCAGTTGTGCTCCCTCGTAGAATTCCAGACCGGGATTGAAGAATTTGGGAAAATTTTTATCATACCTGTAGTTGTAGCCCGCGTCAAATGCAGAGTCAAGGTAAAGGGGCAGAAACAAAGCTATGCGATATCGTTTGGTTGAATCCTGAGCCCTCTGAATGGAATCTACTTGTGATTTGGCAGATTGGAAAAAATTAGTAAGGATGATGGATAATGCGAATAAATATCTGGAAATGATTTTCATATTTCTAGTCGATTGCCAGGCTAAATTGTCCGATCACTCCCATTCAATCGTTGCAGGCGGCTTACTGCTGATGTCATATACAACCCGGTTAATTCCTTTTACATTATTAATTATTTCGTTCGAGATCTGGGCCAGAAACTCATAAGGCAAATGCGCCCAATCAGCGGTCATTCCATCAACGGAAGTAACGGCCCTTAGAGCAACAGTGTATTCATATGTTCTTTCATCTCCCATCACACCCACACTTTTCACAGGCAACAAAATAGTACCTGCCTGCCAAACCGAATGATATAAATTACTTTCTTTTAAACCTTTGACGTAAATAGAATCAGCTTCCTGTAATAGCTTCACTTTTTCTCGTGTTACCTCTCCTAGGATCCTGATAGCAAGTCCGGGACCGGGGAAAGGATGTCTCTGCAGCATTTCAACGGGTATACCTAACTCGGCTCCGACTCTTCTTACTTCATCTTTAAACAAAAATCGTAGGGGCTCGACCAGGTCCAGGTGCATTTTCTTGGGAAGCCCTCCCACGTTGTGATGCGACTTAATTGTTTGTGAAGGGCCGTGAACCGACATACTTTCGATAACATCGGGATAAATCGTTCCCTGCCCCAACAATTCAATGTTTTTTATTTTCTCCGCCTGGTCTCTGAATACTTTAATGAAAAGCTTTCCGATCGTCTTTCTCTTGTCTTCCGGATCAGTTTTCCCTTTCAATTTTGTGTAAAAAAGCTTCTTTGCGTCAACTCCTTTAACATTCAAGCCCAGCGTCTTGTAAGTATCCAACACTTCATGGAATTCATTTTTTCTCAGAACGCCGTTATCGACAAAAATTCCGTGAAGCCGATTACCAATAGCTTTACTAATTAGCGTCGCGGCAACAGTAGAATCTACTCCTCCGCTCAATGCCATGACCACCTTTCGCTTTCCAATTTGCTGGCTCAGCTGCTGAACTGAATCATTTATAAAATGGGCGGCCGTCCAATCCTGTTTACAACCGCAGACATCAACAAGGAAATTCCTCAGTATCTTTTTCCCTTCTGTCGAATGATAGACCTCAGGATGGAATTGAAGACAATACAGTGGCAAACTATTGCCGTTCATCTTAAAAGCTGCGAAAGGAATATTTTCCGTTGTCGCTAAAACTTCGAATACTTCCGGCAGATCCAAAATGGTGTCAGCGTGGCTCATCCAGACCTGGGATTTTTCGGAAACCCCCTCCAGAATGACATCATCCTTTTGCTTTTGCAGGAGAGCACGACCATATTCTCTTTTCTTGCTATTGGCAACATGACCGCCGTATTGCATAGCTGTCAGTTGCGCCCCATAGCAAATGCCCAAAACGGGCAGATGCTGATGCAATAGCTGCACATCCACCATGGGCGCCTTCTTGTCATTCACCGAAAATGGAGAGCCAGAAAGTATAATGCCTTTGAGTGAAGGATCAATCTCGATTTTTCTATTGTAGGGAACAATCTCGCAGTATACGTTGGCTTCGCGCACGGCCCGGGCAATCAATTGAGTATATTGTGAGCCGAAATCGAGAATAAGGATCTTTTCCGTCATTGTA
>PSRA01000139.1 GCA_003175695.1 Bacteroidota bacterium
GGCAAATAAACTAAAAACTGACTTAAAACTGTTGTCTTGCTTAAGGAAATCGTCATTGCCATTCAATCCTATTATAAGGCACACCTATTCATACGCAAGCACTTTCTGTGGAAATGGATAATCATCCCGGGCATTCTCTACATGATTCTCTTTTGCATCGGGATGTATTTTTTCTGGAACTCCGCTGACGGCGCCATAACATACCTGAGTCAGGTCATTGGAATTGAAAAATGGCTGCATCGCCAACAAAGTGCCGCATTGAGTTTTCTTTTCGTCATGGGAGGGATCATGGTCAGGCTGGTCCTGGTATTTTTTTATTTTTCCCTTTTCAAATATCTGATACTTGTGATCGGGTCGCCTGTGTTTGCCTACCTGAGTGAAAAAACTGAAGCCATCATTGAAGGCAAAGAAGTCCCTTTCAGCTACGAACAGCTGATCCGGGACATGAATCGCGGTATCCGCCTCGCTTTGCGAAATTGCCTTTGGCAAACGGTGTACCTGGTATCCATTCTTATTCTCAGTATCATCCCGATAGTCGGCTGGATTACGCCAATGATTTCAGCCCTGGTTGAATGTTATTATTATGGTTTCTCTATGCTTGATTATAGTTGCCAGCGGCACAAATTGTCGCCCGCGGAATCCATTGCATTTATTGGCCAGCGAAGAGGATATGCCCTGGGAAATGGTCTTGTTTTTTACCTTATGCATTTCATTCCATTTATCGGCTGGGTACTGGCGCCGTCTTATGCGGTGGTTGCGGCTACCATTAGTTTGTATCATCAAAACCTGGAGTGAGACGAGGTTTCCTCCGTCAGGGAGGACAAAGGAACGCAAAAAGAGGCAAAGGCATTAGCGTGCACCCTTTGCAACTTTGCGTGAAACAAAACTGATAAAAGCCATTGGTTAAAACCATTAATTTGCGTTTGCCAGAAACTCAAAACACCAGCAATTATCTTCGATGTCACCTAACGGAAAAGTATACCTGATACCGAGTTTTCTCCACGAAAATACCCGGGAGCTTATACCATCATATGTGATCAAAGCTATCCAGGAATGCGAAGTTTTTTTTGTGGAGAACGAACGCACGGCCAGGAGATATCTTAAATCTGTCTGGAAAGACATGGTCATAGACCAATATGAATGGTTCACCATTCATGAAAAGGAAGAAGAACTGAAATCTACTTTTGTGCGCCTCCTAAAGGCCGGAAAAACAATCGGAATCATCAGTGAAGCAGGCTGTCCGGGAATTGCAGATCCTGGTCAAATCCTTGTTTCAGTGGCACAGGAAGAAAATTTCACTGTGAAGCCCCTCGTTGGACCGAGCTCTATTCTCTTGGCGCTGATGGCAAGTGGAATGAATGGCCAACAATTTCAATTTGTAGGTTATTTACCTATCGATTCTAAAGAAAGAGGTAAAAAAATTGAAGAATTGGAAATTGAATCGATGAAAAAAAATTGTACGCAGGTATTTATTGAAACGCCCTATCGGAATAATCAATTACTACAGGCCCTCCTTCAACGATGTAAAGAATCAACTTCACTTTGCATTGCTGTCGACATCACGTCGCCCGACGAGCATATAAAAACAAAAACTATTCAGGAATGGAAAAAGCAATTGCCGGAACTAAACAAAAAACCAACGATTTTTCTTTTGCTGGCAAAAAAGTGATTATATATAGCGCATTCATTGGCCGAGAGTGGTCGGAGGTAGTCTTGTATCGTGCATAGCAACAATGCTGTCGACGATGAAGGTGGTAACGCCTCTCCAGGGAACCACCCCAACAAATTCTTTGTAATGTAATTCAAAATCCCTCCCACTATTTGACATTAGCTTATTCGCTATCTGGCTGTTGGCGACAGAGAACCGGAATTCATAAGACTGAATTGTCCCTGCCGTGCTTCCCTTAAAGCCAGTTTGAATCAACGAACCTTCGTAGGTCTTGAAAACAAATCCTTTCTTAACGACATAATTCAAAGTTCCCGCTTTCACACCTTCCCCAAAGACCCAGAAAAAGTGGAAATAAACAAAAATGCCTAATCCAACGACAAGGACAATAATGAAGATCGTTAAATACTTTTTCATACCATACTGGTTTAGATGTGCGGGCAGGTTTTATAAACCATATTTATCAACAAGATAAATCAAAGCTGCCATATTCACTGCCCCCAATTCCAGCTCTCTCTTATTTACATGCTCGAAAACATCACCCGCCGCATGGTGATAATCAAAATATCGCTGCGAGTCGGGCAACAATTCGCCTGCGGGGATACCTAGTTTTATTTTCAATGAATCCACATCTGCACCCCCACTGCCCGAAAGTATCTCATAGACCCCATATTCTTGCAGCAAAGGTACCCATTGACGCATTTTTTCCAGTTTATCGCTTTCAATATTCACTCTAAAGGCTCTTGGCGTGAAACCACCAGCATCGCTTTCCAAGGCTAACAAATGCTTTTCATGAGTGGCTGCCTGAAGGTATTTTGTTGAACCTCCGCTCGCATTCTCCTCATCGGTAAAAAGAACGACACGAATAGTATGCCTGGGTTTGTAGCCAATGGCCTTCAATGCCCGAAGGACTTCAATTGAATGCACGCAACCGGCGCCGTCATCGTGGGCTCCTTCTGCAGGGTCCCATGAATCCAGATGTCCTCCGACCATGATATATTCATTCGGAAATTCAGTTCCCGTCAATTCTCCAATTACATTGTACCCCACCGTATCTGGCAAGGCGTGCGCGTTTGTTTTAAGATATACATTTACAGCGCCATTTTCCTGGATGGCCGACGCTAACTTGTCCGCATCCCAAAGGCCAATGGCAAAAGTTGGAACTTTTGGGAATGTGTCATTGTATACCATAGCCCCCGTATGCGGATCATTGTCCGTGCTGTGCGACATCGACCTGACGATCGTGGCCACAGCGCCATATTTGGCGGCGCGACTAGCACCATCCACCCGATAGGGGACCGCGTCACTATAGGCTTTGAACGTGTTAACCAGCTTGACATTAAACTTATAATTGTAAAAGACTATTTTACCTTTCAATTCTCCCTTTCTGCTTTCCAATTCCGCAAAAGATTGAATGAGTACCACCGGTGCCGTAATTCCTTTCTGGCCGGTAGAAACTGAATTGCCCAACGCAATAACATTCAAGGGCGTTTCTTTACCCTTAGCAATCAGTCTTGCCTCATCCTTGCCTCCTCTTACCCAATGAGGGATCTTGCATTCCTGCAGGTAGACTTTATCCGCGCCCGAATTTTTCAAAGTTTGTACTCCCCACTGTTCAGCTTTATAAGTTTGAGCAGAACCAGATAAACGCGGACCAACGGTCTTGGTCAGGGTATGGAGGTTGGAATACGCCTTACTGTTAACAAGTATTTCATCGGCGATTTTTCTGATCATCACTGTATCGCTCTGTGCAAATAACAAAGAAGAAAATAAAACAGACCCCGCTGTAAACAATAGCCGAAACATGAATGTTAATTTTTGCTAAGGTATTTAAAACCTCTGAATGACAAGGTGCATGATGCACTTTTGAACAACGCAAATCTGCTCAGCAATGCCTTTGGATGGCTTTGATTACCTTCGACATTTAAATCATAATATCACATGCGGATAGGAATTGTTTGCTATCCCACTTTCGGAGGAAGTGGTGTGCTGGCAACAGAACTTGGAAAAGCGCTTGCCGATAAAGGACATCAGGTTCATTTCATCACGTATCAACAGCCCGTCAGGCTCAACGAATTCAATGCAAATATTTTCTATCATGAAGTAAGGGTAGCAACTTATCCTTTGTTCGATTATCCTCCATATGAAACAGTGCTTTCCAGCACGATGGTGGATGTGATCATGAATAATCACCTGGATCTTCTTCATGTTCACTACGCCATTCCTCACGCTTCCGCGGCCTATATGGCAAAAAAGATTATTGAAACCCAAGGCCGGAGAATCCCGGTCATCACTACACTGCACGGCACTGATATAACCCTGGTGGGTCGCGATAAGACATTTGCTCCGGTCGTTTCCTTTTCAATTAACGAGAGTGATGGCATTACCGCCGTATCACAAAATTTGCGAGATGAAACCTATAAGATATTTGACATCAGAAAAGAGATTCACGTCATTCACAATTTTGTCGATGTAAACCGGTTTCAAAAAAAACCCATCGACGCGTTTCGGAAAGTCATTGCCCCTAACGGAGAAAAAATTTTGCTGCATGCCTCTAATTTCAGAGCCGTCAAACGCGTAGAAGATGTAGTAAGGGTCTTTGCGGAGGTCAATAAATACATCCCGGGTAAACTATTATTTGTTGGGGATGGCCCGGACAGGCCAGCAGCAGAAAATTTGTGCAGGGATTTAGGGCTTTGTGATCATATGAGATTCGTGGGCAAGCAGGAACAAATGGAAGAGATCCTTGCAGTGGCAGATCTGTTCTTACTAACATCCGAATACGAAAGCTTTGGATTAGCCGCATTGGAAGCGATGGCAGCCGGGGTTCCCGTGATATCAACTAATGTGGGTGGACTTCCGGAGATAAATATTAACGGGAAAACGGGGTTTTTAAGTAAACTTGGAGATGTAGCAGATATGAGTCGCCATGCCATAGAAATTCTCCGGGATCCAAATGTGCTAAATAAATTCAAAGCTAACGCTGCCGAACAAGCGAAGAAATTTGATATACACAATATTGTGCCGCAGTATGAAGCGATGTATAATCAGTTCTTATAAGTGAAACTGGCATTGGACTTTTTGATGCTCCTGCCTTAGCGTCTCAGCCATTTCTCCGGATCGTAATTATGAGATTTGTCGTCCGATAAAATAAATTCAAGCTGGCCTATATCAGATACCCGTCCGATTGTCTGACCAGTTTTTATTTCCTGCCCTTTAGACACGCTTACACCCTCAAGATTGCTATATGTTGTAAAATATTTTCCATGTCTAACCATCACGGCTATGACATCACCTATATTAAAAACACTTTGTACCTCTCCTTCAAATACTGCTTTCACAACAACACCGGGATTGACTTCTATGGTAATCCCCTGGTTATTGTATCGAATGTTCTTATTCACATAAGTTTGCAGCCCGTAGTGCATCGAAATGTTTCCAGCATCTACCGGCCATGGTAAATGCCCTCTGTTCTTTTCGAAATTATCTGAAAGCGCAACGTCAGCCCGGCTATCAAATGGACTTAAATTTTTTGGCTTGGCAGTGGCTGCCGCTGTTGCATTATTTGCAGAATTGTTAGCATTGTTAGCAGCAGGTTCTTTGGCCGGAGCGGTGGCAGTTTTCTCTGCATTTGCCTTTGCCAATGCGTCTCTCTTCTTTGCTTCCCTGATAGCTTCGTCACGGGCCCGACGAATAGCAGCTGCAATCGCATTGCCCAGTTTTTGGTCCTGCTTTTGTTTAGCAGTCATTTGTTTTTTTAGTTCCTTCTCCTGGGATTGCAACTTGGTTACGACAGCATCCTTTTCTTTCTTTTCGACTTCCAAAACCTGCCGTTCTTTATTTTGCTTTTGTAGTGCTTCATCCTTTTCCACTCTTTTTGCTCTCAACCCGTCAATTTTGTCCTGCAACAGCGCTTGAGTTCTGTTAATATTCTCCGCTCTTTCCTCACGATAATTTCTATATGATTTCAGGTAGGCCACTCGCCTTACTGCATCATTAAAGCTCGTCGCTGCGAATATGAAATTGAGAAAATCGTAATTGCTCCGATTCTCATAAGAATACAACACACTCTCCGCATATTGCTTGCGCAGTGTATCCAGTTCTTTCCGCAATTTGAGGATCTCGGACCAGGACTGGTTCATATCGGTCTGGATGAAATTGATCTGCGCATTAATGTTATTAATAGCGGACTCACGCAAACGCAGACGCCTTTGCAACAGAGCCAACTGACCAAGTGTCTCTTTCTTATTCTTTTTAGTCTGGTCAAGGGATTGCCTTACTTGCTCAATTTCTTTTTGAATGGCTTCGCGTTCCTTTTCAAGATCCGCCCGCGTTTGAGCAGGAGTTTGGGACAAAGCATTGACAGCGATGGTCAATCCGATCAGGCCAAATAAGAGGAGTTTGCGCATGTTTTTGCTTTAGTGTTCAGGTTATTTAAGCAATTCCAAAAATATCTATAACGATCATTTTCGTTTATAATTTTTTGGGATATTAAAAGGAAAGCTTAAAGGCTCGTTAAAATTAAATTGTTTAAAGCTCATCTGAATATCCAGCTTGGATTTTTCGGCTACCGAAATCTTGCGATAAGTGGAGAATTTTAAAGTATCCCTTTTCTCGTAGTCACCATAGGTTAAGTCACAGGTCCTGGCCCGAAGCACATCCACATCATCGAGTTTACTATGCTTCAGCGTATAATCATTCGGGTTGAGAGTGAGATAGTGTTTAAAAAGCGGGCCGACTGACAAAAAAGATAAACCATTTTCATCCCTTTTGTAGTAAAGAATATTACTGTCAAGGAAAACAGGATTCCCAACTAATAAATCCTGCAAAGTCTGAAAATCGAAGGGTAAACGGGCTATTTCCTTCAGATAATTGACAGAACGTAGCTGCACGATTTTATCCTGCTTGTTGAGCACTTTCACACTATCGGGCGTAATGATTGCGCGAAAACCTTCTATACCCAGAATGGCTATAATGGAAACCCAAATAACTCTGTCCTTTTCCATGCGGATGAAGGCATTGAATTCGTAGTTCTTCCCATCCGCTCCCTCATAATTCACTTTTACTTTGGCTGAAAAAGTCTTGAAATCTATGCGGTTTGAGTGGATCCTGGAAAATGCATCATCAATAAAGCGGATAGAATCTGCTTTCAAATCAACATCCGGTGCAGTAATTTTTTCCTGGATCGTTGTGTCTTTTTTGGTAATTGCTGTTTGAATTTTTTTAGTGGAGCGGCAGGATGGCAGGGAAAATATAATCGCCGTTACAAGGAAAGCCGAAATCATTAGGGTGATCCAGGGTTTCAATCTAAATTGGGTTTTCCACTCCAGCATCTGTAATTTCTCCTTAGTCATAATTTTACGATTTTCCCGTATGACCGAATCCACCTTCGCCTCTTTTTGTTTCCTTAATAGTTTCTACCAATTTCCATTTTGCCCTTTCCACTTTGCTGATCACCATTTGGGCTATCCGATCTCGATGAGAAATTACTTGTTCATCCTGGGATAGATTTGCGAGGATCACTTTTATCTCTCCCCTGTAATCAGAATCAATTGTGCCCGGTGAGTTCAGGCAGGTTATACCTTGTGTAATAGCCAAACCGCTCCGGGGTCTTATCTGCGCTTCATACCCAATGGGCAATTCAATAAACAACCCGGTAGGTATCAATTGTCTTTCGAGGGGTCGCAATACAACAGGTTCAGGTAGATTAGCCCGAATATCCATACCGGCAGATCCTTCTGTAGCATATTCAGGCAGAGGGTTTTCTGACTGGTTGATAATCCTGATTTTCAATTTTGGCATGC
>PSRA01000266.1 GCA_003175695.1 Bacteroidota bacterium
AAATTCCTCCATAGACATGGAGGAATTCTTTTTAACCCTTAAAACAACCAACATGAAAAATCTTGTTGTTCTACTCTTATTAACAGCGGGGTTATTGAATAGTTTATTAATGAATTGTGAAAAATAACACTCAGGCCAGGGCCAGATCCAGCACCTGTTGCATCGTCTTTACATAGTGGAACTTGAGCCCTCTAATGAAGGTGGAATCAATTTCTCCAATGTCCTTTTCATTCTGCCAGCATAGAATAATTTCCTTTAAACCAGCCCTTTTTGCAGCAAGCACCTTCTCTTTAATACCGCCAACCGGCAAAACCTGGCCGCGCAAGGTAATCTCTCCTGTCATTGCTAAATAAGGCTTTACGCGTTTGGAAGTGATTGCCGATGCGATGGAACTCATCATCGTAACACCTGCACTGGGGCCATCTTTCGGAACAGCGCCTTCCGGCACATGCACATGCAGGGTTTTTTTACTGAAGATATCCGGATCAATATCGTACTTCCTTGCATTGGATTGGAGATAAGTCAATGCTGTTGTCGCACTCTCCTTCATCACATTACCAAGGTTGCCGGTCAGTTTCAAGTCGCCCTTGCCATCGCTCATGCTGGTTTCGACAAAAAGTATGTCCCCTCCGACATAAGTCCAGGCCAGGCCAACCGCCACACCGGGCATATTGGCTACTTTATAAATGTCATTTGAATAACGTGGCTTACCCAATATTCTTTCCACCTCCTTATTGACCAAACTGGGTTTCAACTTCTCCTTGATGGCGAATTCCTTGGCCTCAAACCGCATGATGGCAGCCAGTTGCCTGTCAAGTTCTCTCACTCCACTTTCACGCGTATAATCGGTGATTATTTTTTCAAGGATCTTATCACTGATCTTAAATGGCAGGCTCTTCAAACCGTGAGCATCCCTTTGTTTGGGAATCAAATGCCTTTTTGCGATCTGGACTTTTTCTTCGATGGCATAGCCACTCAGGTCAATGATCTCCAAACGATCCCTCAAAGCCGGCTGAATATTATTGATGTCGTTGGCAGTCGCCACAAACATGACTTTACTTAAATCATATTCTAATTCGAGGTAATTATCATAAAAGGTATGATTTTGTTCGGGGTCCAATACCTCCAAAAGTGCAGAAGAAGGATCGCCACGAAAATCATTGCCAACTTTATCGACTTCATCGAGTATGATCACAGGATTCGATGATTTTACTTTTCTGATCGATTGCAAAATTCTGCCGGGCATGGCGCCAATATATGTTTTACGGTGACCGCGGATCTCGCTTTCATCGTGCAGACCGCCAAGGCTGATCCTCACATACTTTCTTCCAATTGTACGTGCTATGCTTCTTCCCAGCGAAGTCTTACCAATTCCCGGCGGTCCGACAAAACAAAGAATGGGACTTTTCATGTCACCCTTTAATTTCAGGACAGCCAGGTATTCAATGATCCGTTCTTTCACCTTATCCATTCCGTAATGATCCGTATCCAATATCTTTTTTGCCTTCTTGAGATCATATGAGTCTTCGGTATATTCTTCCCATGGCAAATCCAACATTAAATCGAGATGATTGTATACAACTGAGTAATCTGGTGTGCTCGGGTGCATTCTTTCCAATTTCTCTATTCCCTTCTTAAACATTTCCTTCGCAGCCACCGGCCATTTTTTTGACTCGGACTTTTTCTGCATTTCCTTCACCTCCCGTTCATTGGCATCTCCGCCCAATTCATCTTTGATACTTTTCAATTGTTGCTGAAGAAAATATTCTCGCTGCTGTTTGTCAAGCTCTGTTTTTGTTTTGGTGGTAAGTTTGTTTTTCAGCTCAGCAAATTGAAGCTCTCTTTGTAGAAGCTGCATTAGCAGGTCGGCACGGGATTTAATATGATGCAACTGTAACAACTGCTGCTTTTCATTCAATTCCGTATTTAGGTTGCTTGAAATGAAATGAATGAGAAATGACGGATTCTCAATATTTTTTAAAATAATGGAAGCTTCTGAAGGAATATTAGGAGAGAGTTGAATGATTTGAGCTGCGAGGTCCTTGATGTTGGATACGTAGGCTTCAAAATCCTGGTCCTTGGGCGCCTCTTCTTCCTGGAGCAAAACCACCTGTGCCCTGAAATAAGGCTCATCGGAAGTAACCATCCCGACCTTGAATCTTCTCCTACCCTGCAGGATCACCGTTGTGCCTCCGTCGGGCATCTTTATAAGCTTAATAATTCTCGCAACTGTCCCTACGTCTTCCAGGTCAGTAATTGTCGGATCCTCTATATTACTGTCTTTTTGTGCCAGCACTCCTATCAATTTGTCAGTCTTGTAGGCATCATTTACTGCCTTAATGCTCTTGTCCCGGCCCACCGTTATAGGTAGAACAACTCCGGGAAAAAGAACGGTATTCCGAAGGGGTAAAACAGGCAATTCTTTGGGTACTTCTATCTCGGTCAGATTTTCGCCATCATTCTCATTCAGAGGTATAATGGGCATGAAATCCATTTCATCCTCATTGCGTTGAAAAAAACTCTTCTCTTTCATATTTTATTTACGGTGACAAAATAACACCTGTTGATGAATAATCCTATAATTTAAAGCGAAAACTATATTGGTCAAGATTGATGCCGGATATTAGTTTTCAAGCAAATATCAAGTTAGAGTGGATTGGGACCAAAGCACTTTAAGGAAGTTTATTGAACAGAGCTGCTCACTTGAATAAGAGATGAAAAA
This sequence comes from Bacteroidota bacterium, assembly GCA_003175695.1. Lineage (GTDB taxonomy): Bacteria > Bacteroidota > Bacteroidia > Chitinophagales > Chitinophagaceae > Puia. The sequence continues at coordinate 2,723 of PSRA01000266.1, forward strand.
GGAGATATAATACACAAAAAAGCCCTCCGACAAAGACGGAGAGCTTTTATTTTTATGACTTAAATACTAAATGATGCGAATTCCTATGTAAAGCTGAAAACCCTGATTCTTCCATGTATCCTTGTTATCGATGTTGTTGATGTTGTTCAGCCCAATGAAATATCTGGCTCCCGCCCTAAACGCGCCAAGATTTAGCTGGGCTCCGCCTAAAATGGAAAAATCACCATTCTTGAAAGCATTTGTGATATTGCTTCCCAAGGCCGAAGGCTCGCTGATCAGGTAACCAAATTGTGGACCCAACTGCAGGCTAAGCATCGGAACCGGTCGATAAGTGAGAAGGATTGGTATGCTTAAATAGTTTAGCGTGATATCCTGGCTATAGATTCCGTAATAGATCTGGTTAAAATCATTTGACGTTGTTGTCTTCGATTGATTCCACAATAACTCCGGTTGAATACCCCATTCTTTGGTAAAGTTAAGTTCGGCAAATCCACCGAGGCTATAGCCCAACTTAAAAGACTGGTCGAATGACTGCCCATTAATCTTTGTAATGTTTGCGCCGCCTTTGATTCCCAGGTGAAATCCTTGTGCTTTTACTTTTGTTGTGAATGTTCCAAATAAGCCGCCTAATAAGATAACTACGAGTAGTCGTTTCATACAGTGATTGATTTGAGTTTTGGATGATCAAATATATCCCTGAACGAATATTGCGAGATTATAGTGAGCTGTTAAACTATTTTAACAGCTCGTTAATATTTAAAATGATTTGAAGGATTTTGCAAGAAATCGTTTAATCGCGAAAAAAATAAAATGAAATAATCGTGCGAAGATAATTGAGAAAAAAAATTCCGAATTCATTTATCCACAAAAATCAAACTAATTCAAAGACAGTGATCTCAGGCAATATTCCTACCCGTCCCGGATAACCGATAAATCCATACCCCCTGTTTACATATAATTTTTGTTTTCCTTCTTCATACAATCCGGCCCATTGCTTGTATACATATTGAACAGGACTCCATCTGAATCCAGGAATTTCCACGCCGAATTGCATTCCATGGGTATGACCAGCCAGCGTTAGATCGATATCACCATATTTTGGTCTGACTTCTGCATCCCAATGACTGGGATCGTGACTCATTAATATTTTAAATGGATATTTTTCTGATCCGGGATAGGCAAGATTCATTCTGCCATGTTTGGGAAACCTGGCTTTGGCACTCCAGTTTTCAACTCCCAGAAGTGCAATTTGGCTACCATTCCTTTCAAGGACCACATGCTCATTCATCAATAATCGCCATCCCAATTGCCCATGGATCGATTTGAGATGTTCGAGGTTCTTTCTTTTTGCATCTTCTGAATCCCAATTGGCATAATCTCCATAGTCATGATTCCCCAGGGTAGAATAGACGCCCATCGGTGCATGAAGCTTGCCGAATATATCCATATATTCTCCCATTTCAGTCGCTTTGTTATTCACCAAATCTCCAGTGAACAGAATAAGATCCGGATTTTCATTCATCACTTCCTGCACACCATGCATCACCGCCTTTTTGTTTGTAAAACTTCCTGAATGAATATCTGATATCTGTACGATCTTCATTCCTTTAAATCCTGACGGCAAATTTTCAAATGCCAATTGTAATTTGCGAACCTGGTAATTGTATTTATTGCTAAAGCCGTAAATCAGCGAACCGAACAAAGTACCACCAACGCCAAGCCCAAGCCAACTTAGAAAAACTGATCTCGTGATGCCTTCCCCGCTTAAATTTTCTCCTTCCGTGTTTCGGAATAATATCTTCCCTACAGCCCATTGGATGGCACGACGAAGATCGTCGACAAGAAAAAAAACGCAGCTGATTAATTTGGCAAAAAAAAGTCCCAGTATGGTTGCAAATACATAGTTGCGAAGATTTCTTGGCCAGGAATCAAAATGGAGCAATGGCAATAATGCCAGAATGATTACTGCTGCCAACGAAACAGACCAATAACTGGTATAAATGAAGGTTTTCCATTTTGGCGACGCACCCTGACTAACGAGCTTGATTGCCTGAAAAACATAAAAATCGAGTGAAATCATGATGGCAATGACGATCCACAAGAATCCCGAGCTACGCATGAATGAATAATTTAATTTGGTTTACAATTTTTCAGAAATCAATGAATTCGCTGATTTGAGTATTGATGGCCGACAACGTGGACTTGTCCTCTAATTGTCCATTTCCACCAAACAGTTTATCAACACCTGATATGGGGAGTTTGTTAGGATGAACTATCACCCGCATGAAATGCAGTATGCCAGTGAGGTCTTCCATACCCCTCAGGTTGCCAGCCCTTCCAGTCGAAACTCCTGTCAATAGCGCTTTTTTCCCGGCCCACGCGTTTTTTACATCCGAAATATCAAACAGGCATTTCAATACGCCCGGAATACTTCCGTTATATTCGGGAGAAACAAATATGAATTTCCTGGTCGGGATCAGAAGCTCATGTTCAATTTTCACAAAAGCTCGATTTCTTTCCAGGACGTTCAATCCTTGCAGGGAAAGAATTTGCGAACCGATTTTTTTATCAGTTAACCATTGAAAATAATGTTGCGACACCCTGATCGTATTGCTATCGATCCGGTTGGTTCCTGAAATAACCAGGTACATATTTGATAGAGTTCAATAACACCCTGTGGAAAGGAATGTTCCCGCAATTTATGACGAACCCGTATTTTTGTCAACTAAGTTCAATATAAGTGCGTTGGATCTGCCTTTAACAGGGAACCAGGCTCGGAAATTTGTGTGCAGGTTCTGGGCAAAACTAAATTTTGCCATCTTATCAATTGGATACATCTTTATCGGACTTGAATTGGTTCATTTTATACATACAGTCAAAACAAAATAATCCCTGAAAGGCCTATGGGAAGAACAATTGGCGTTGCAAATCAAAAAGGCGGTGTGGGTAAAACCACATCAGCCATTAACCTGGCGGCAAGCCTCGCCGTACTTGAATTCAAAACTCTTTTGGTTGACGCGGACCCGCAAGCGAATAGCACGACAGGAGTAGGATTTGACTTGCACAATGTCACTCAAAGCCTATACGATTGCATGGTAAATAATTCGCCGGCAAGGGACGTAATTCTAAAGACTGAAATTCCCAACCTGGACCTACTGCCATCACACATTGACCTTGTAGGCGCAGAAATTGAAATGATCAATTATCCGAACCGGGAAACAGTTCTTAAGGCGATTCTTGAACCAGTCAAGGCCAATTATGATTTCATCATCATCGATTGTTCGCCCTCGCTTGGCCTGATTACTGTGAATGCGCTTACCGCCGCAGATTCAGTTATCGTACCTGTGCAGACCGAATTTTTTGCGCTGGAAGGATTGGGAAAACTATTAAATACCGTAAAAATTGTTCAGAGCAGATTAAATCCCAATCTCGTGATAGAAGGTATCCTGATGACCATGTACGATGGTCGTCTTCGCCTCTGCAACCAGGTGGTAAGTGAAGTTCGAAAACATTTTGATGAGATTGTATTCAACACCATCATACACCGGAATTCAAAAATCAGTGAAGCTCCCAGCGTGGGTAAACCAGTCATACTGTACGATGCTTACAGCAAAGGGGCTGTCAATTACCTCAACCTGGCAAAGGAAGTCTTGCAAAAGAATAACCTGACCAAAATAAAACAGGAAGAAAGAATTCTCGAGTAGCCAATTGTGATTTCCAGTTTCACTGCCGGTATTGAACCCGGAAGATAATTATCACACAATATCAAATCATGAGTACTCCAAATAAGAAAGATAAAGAGGCATTGGGAAAAGGCATAAGGTCGCTGCTGCAAAGTATCGATTCAGATCTTAAAACCTCCGCCGGGGATCTAAAACACAATGTCGTTGAAGCTGCAACCAGTGTGATGCGTGTTCCTTTAGATCAGATTGAGACCAATCCGAGGCAACCTCGCCATGACTTTGATGAAACTGCTTTGAATGAACTGGCTTCATCGATTCGCATACATGATATCATTCAACCTATTACCATTGCTAAATTGCCTACTGGAAAGTATAGACTCATTTCCGGTGAAAGAAGGCTGAGAGCTGCAAGGATTGCCGGATTGAAGGATATTCCCGCCTATACCAGGCAGGCCAACGACCAACAATTGCTTGAGCTGGCATTGTTGGAGAATCTCCAGCGCGAAGACTTAAATGCGATGGAAATTGCGCTTAGCTATAAACGTATGATGGATGAACTCAACCATACGCAGGAACAGGTGGCAGAAAGAATGGGAAAGGAAAGAAGTACAGTGGCCAACTATATCAGGCTTCTGAAATTACCCCCAGACATCCAGGTGGCAGTCCGCAGCAACGAATTGTCAATGGGACATGCAAGGGCATTGATTAATGTTGACACGGTAGATAAACAACTATATCTGTTTCGCGAAATCAAGAACAAAGCTCTTTCAGTCAGACAAACTGAGGAGCTTGTCAGGAAACTTTATAAAACACAAACCCCTGTTAAAGATTCGGTAAAACCCACGCTGCCACCAGCTTTCAAGAAAATTGAAGA
>PSRA01000215.1 GCA_003175695.1 Bacteroidota bacterium
AGATCCGAACTGGCTACTCATCCAGAAGATCGCAATCAGAAATCCCAGGTCACCAATTCGATTCATTACAAATGCTTTCTTGGCAGCATTGTCATAGTCATTGTTAGTGAACCAGTATCCGATCAACAGATAAGAGCACAATCCCACGCCTTCCCATCCAATAAACATGATTACAAAATTGGATCCGAGCACGAGCAGCAACATGAAAAAGACAAAGAGATTCAGATAGCTGAAATATCTCGCAAAGCCTGGCCCATCTTCGTCATGCATGTAAGCGGTGGAATAGACATGGATCAGGAATCCAACGCCGGTGATGATCAGCATAAAAACGACAGAAAGTTGATCCACCTGGAATGCAAATGGAATATTTAGTCCACCGGCATGGATGAATGGAAACAAAGTGACAATCACAGGTTCGAATCCCTCTTTCTTCACATCAAAAAAGATCAGCAGGCTGACGATGAAAGATGCCAGTATGACACCACTTCCGATAATGCCGGTCGTTGATTTGGACAAACTCCTCCTTAACAAACCGTTGATCAAAAAACCGATCAAGGGAAACAAAGGAACCAGGTAAACTAAATTGCTCATAGTATTGGCGACTGGGCTCTAGTGTTTTAGCCTGTTTAAAAAATTTACATCCACAGAATGCGTGTTTCTATACAACATCGCGATGATGGCCAGTCCTACACACACTTCTGCTGCTGCTACCACCATGATGAAAAAGACAAAAATTTGTCCATCGATACCTGCGTTAGGATTCATCACTTTCATATTGGCATAATGCATTTTCGAAAATGCAACCAATAATAAATTTGTGGCATTCAACATGAGCTCAATGCACATGAAGATGATGATTGCATTGCGGCGGGTTAAAACGCCTGCAACGCCAATGCAAAACAAGGCGACGGATAGAAATATGTAATAGTTTATTGGCATATAACTCTTTTTTCATGCAAAGGTGGCAGCGTGATATCTTGGCGCCTTTGCGCGAAATAATTATTCTTTTTTACCTATCACAATTGCACCAACAAGCGCACTCAAAAAAAGCACACTCGTTATCTCAAATGGCAATGCATAGTCACGGAACAGCACAATTCCCAGGTTGTGAATCAGACCAATTTCTCCTGAGCCTGTTTGTGCTATTTGATTTTTTGTATCTGCGTTTTTCAAGGCAGCAACCAGCACCAGTAACAGAGCACCGCCGCCAATCACACCCGCAATTTTTAGCCATTTATTTTTTTGTGGCTCAGTGTCACTATTCAAATTCATGAGCATGATTACAAACAGGAAAAGCACCATAATGGCGCCAGCGTACACAATGAGATTAACGATCGCCAGGAATTGGGCGTTCAGTAATACATAATGACCAGAAATAGTGAAGAAAACCATGATCAGCCACAAAACACTATGCACAGGGTTCTTGCTGACAACGACCATAATCGCACTGAATATTGCGACAATACTGAGGAACCAGAATAAAAAATGCGTGACGCTCATTGAAGCAGATGGTTGGTTGTTTTATGTATGGCTATCGTTTTACTCTTTGTCCTTTTGCCTTTTCGTAAGCTTCGGGCTGCAATTTAGGATGAGGAATCAGTAATTCTTTTTTTCCATAGATAAAAGATTGACGGCTATAGTTAGCCGCAGTAAAGGTCTCGGATAAATAAATTGCATCTTTCGGACAGGCTTCTTCGCAAAGTCCACAGAAAATGCACCTCAACATGTTGATCTCATATTTAGCCGCATATTTTTCTTCGCGATAGAGATTTTCTTCCCCTGGTAATCGCTCTGCTGCTTCCATCGTAATGGCTTCTGCCGGGCATGCTACAGCGCAGAGCCCGCAAGCGGTACAGCGCTCTCTTCCTTCTTCGTCGCGATTCAAAACCTGCAATCCGCGGAAAACAGGACTAAAAGGCCTGGTTTGCTCCGGATAATTGATTGTAGGCTTTTTTTTGAATATATGGCCAAATGTAATTGACATGCCTTTAGCGATGGCAGGAATATACAATCGCTCCCAAATCGTCATCGGCTTGCGCTCAACTGTTTTTGACCTGCTTGTTAATGCTTGCATATCTTATTAAGTTTTGCCTTAGCGTGCACAAAATTATTTTTATCATACTAACCTTCCAATTATTTATCTATGCTGTGATTTTACGAAAAATGCCAGCCATATTGCCTCAGCAACACAATGAATCCTGTGATGAGCATGTTAAGCAATGAAAGCGGTATCAATCCTTTCCACCCCAGTCTCATCAACTGATCATAGCGGAATCTGGGGATCGTCCAGCGAACCCACATAAAAAAGAAAATGAAGATCACCACCTTCAGAAATAGGCTCAACCCTTGCAGAATGGCTAACATATTTTGTCCATAGTGCGCTCCAAAAGCCGCATCATTGACAAAAGGAATGTCGTATCCGCCAAAATATAATGTGGCCATGACCGCACTGCTGATAAACATGTTCACGTATTCAGCAAAAAGATAGAACCCCAATTTCATGGAAGAATATTCCTGGTGATACCCAAAATTCAATTCACTTTCTGCTTCGGATAGGTCAAATGGAGTTCTATTGCATTCAGCAAATGCGCAGATGAGAAATATGAGAAATCCAACGGGTTGATAGGCGACATAATACAATCCATCCTGCTGTTGCTGCACAATTGTTTTCAGACTCAGAGATTGTGTCAGCATCAACAAGGCAATCAGTGAGATCCCCATCGCCAATTCATATGAAATGATCTGAGATGCGCCGCGAATGGCGGCCAACAATGAAAACTTGTTATTGGATGCCCATCCTCCAATCATCACGCCATATACTCCCATACTCACTACGCCAAAAATATAGAGAATGCCTATGTTGACGTCTGCGATTTGTAAATGAATTGTTCTACCAAACAGTTCAATGTGGCTGCTCCACGGAATAACCGCACTTGTCATCATAGCGGTGAGCATGGCCAATCCTGGTCCGAGAATAAACAAGAATTTATTCGACAAATTCGGAACGATCTCTTCCTTCATGAACAATTTCAATCCATCAGCTACAGGTTGAAGAATGCCAAAAGGACCTGCGCGGTTGGGGCCTCTTCTGTCCTGGATGAATGCAGCAATTTTTCTTTCTGCATAGGTCTCATACATGGCAACAAGCAGAGATACCGTAACTATTACAGCTATTAAAATGAGCTTTTCGATCACTAAAGCCAGGTCGATGGCTAGAAGGGTTACATGCATTTGATTCGCGAATTTTAGTTGCTTAATAGCACTTGGCTTTCTTTAGGTTCGGTCGTTTTTCACTACGTAGGTACGCAAAGGATAGATTTAGGTATTCCCCTCACCATGGGGTCCTTCGCTCGCTTACGCTTTTTTCCGGATGACACCTCTGAAGGAGGAGGACCATGGAGAAATCTGGACAGCTGTTAGCTGATGCCCTCAACTGACAACTGTCAACTGTCAACTCTGTCTCATCCCTTATTCACAAAGTCCGTCGAATGCGCAGGTCCCTCAATCTTTGAAAGATCTATATTCGGATCGTTCACTTCACTTACACTATGTATATCCATTAACAACTTTGGCTTGCGGCCTCCCATCACTTCGGGCAGGGGTTCTCTGGGCATTTTCATTCCCACATAATGCCCGGCGGAAATAACGGAATGCCTGCTTATCAAAGTTGGCCCTTCAATAACCCAATCACTCGCCTTCTTTTTTTCAAAGCGACACTCATTACAAATCCAATCTTCCACCTCTCCCCATTGGTCTCTCCTTGCCGTGACACGGAAGACTTCTTCACCACGCGTCCAGAGTCTCACCTTGCCGGCACACCTTGGGCAATCCCGGTGTGCATCCTGCGGCTTAAGGAACCAAACTCTATTCTTGAATCGGAATGTTTTATCTGTTAACGCGCCAACGGGGCAGACATCTATCACGTTGCCTATGAAGTCGTGATCCAAAGATTGTTTAATGTAGGTGGCAATCTCGGAGTGATCTCCACGATCTAATATTCCATGCTGCCTTTTATCTGTTAGTTGATCTGCTGCAAAAACGCATCGATAACAAAGTATGCAGCGTGTCATGTGCAATTGAATGTAAGGACCGAGATCGTGCTTTTCGAATGTGCGTCTAACAAATTCAAACCTGGTTCCCTCTGTCCCATGTTCATAGCTAAGGTCCTGCAAATCGCATTCTCCTGCCTGATCACAGATGGGGCAGTCGAGAGGATGGTTGATGAGTAAAAATTCGACGACTCCATTTCTTGCATCAATCACTTTTTCACTGGTGATGTTCTTAACAACCATGCCATCCATGACATTCGTTCTGCAACTGGCAACCAGTTTCGGCATGGGGCGCGGGTCGGCTGTCGAGCCCTGGCTAACTTCCACCAGACAAGTGCGGCACTTGCCGCCGCTGCCTTTGAGTTTGGAGTAGTAGCACATGGCTGGTGGCGCAACATCCCCTCCGATTTTCCGGGCTGCATTCAAAATAGAAGTGCCTGGCTCTACTTCGATGGTGATATTGTCGATCGTGACCTTAAAAAGTTTCTTATCGTCCGGCATATATTAATTCGAATTGAAAATTAACCACAGGGATCACAAAGAACATTTGATTTTATTTTTTTTATGCAACCACTAATGGGTCCGCATAGTGGGCCAATCCATAATTCCTTTTCTGCGCCTCTTCGGCATGCGTTACATGCCACTCAAACTCATCACGGAAATGCCTGATCGCTGCGGCAACAGGCCACGCAGCAGCATCCCCCAACGGACAAATGGTATTGCCTTCAATCTTCCTTTGAATATCCCATAACAGGTCTATATCTGAAATCTTTCCTTTTCCACATTCAATGTTCTTCAAAATTTTCTCCATCCAGCCCGTTCCCTCCCTGCAAGGAGAACACTGACCACAACTCTCGTGTCTATAGAATCTCGCTAACGTAAGCGTATGACGAACCACGCACTGATCTTCATCAAACACAATAAATCCACCAGAACCCATCATCGAGCCCTTTGGAAATCCACCGTCAGCAAGGCTTTCGTAATTCATTATTCTTGTATCTCCCTTAGCTGTCTTCAACAGCAAATTCGCCGGCAGGATGGGAACAGAAGACCCCCCCGGAATGCAAGCTTTTAATTTCTTACCGTTCGGTATGCCTCCACAGTATTCATCACTATAAATAAATTCTTCTACCGAAATGGTCATGTCAATTTCATAGACACCGGGTTTATTAATATTTCCGCAGGCAGAGATCAACTTAGTACCCGTCGATTTGCCCACACCAATTTTCGCATATTCTTCACTGCCAAAATTGATTATCGGAACCACCGCTGCCAGCGTCTCAACGTTATTGACCACGGTCGGCCGATCCCAAACTCCTTTTACTGCAGGGAATGGTGGTTTGATGCGCGGATTTCCCCTTTTCCCCTCCAAACTTTCCAACAAAGCTGTCTCTTCTCCGCATATATAAGCACCTGCCCCGCGATGAACATAAATTTCAAGGTCGAATCCCGTGCCGAGTATGTTCTTTCCTAGCCATCCGTTTTGTTTCGCCTCAGCGATTGCCTGCTCCAGGATATCCGTGATCCATGCATACTCGCCCCGGATATAGATATACGTTACATTGCTGCCCAAGGCAAAAGAAGAAACGATCAATCCTTCAATGAGCAGGTGAGGAATGAATTCCATCAGGTATCTATCCTTAAACGTTCCTGGCTCGCTTTCATCTGCATTGCACACCAGGTGGCGGGGAACACCTTCCGGCTTAGCTATAAAGCTCCATTTCATCCCGGTGGGAAATCCGGCACCGCCACGACCACGTAAACCGCTTTTCTTTACTTCATCGGTCACCTGGTCTGGTGTCATGGATTTCAAAGCTTTTTCCACGCTCCGGTATCCGCCTTCACGACGATAAACTTCATAACCACGGATGCCTTCAACATGCGCTTTTTCCAATAATAATTTTCTGCCCATTTGATAATATTAATCCGGTTTGAATTAATTATTTGTAGCGGCCGTTCTCCTGCATTCTTCAATAATTGCATCCACTTTTTCCTTGGTCAGGTTCTCGCGAAATGTTTTTCCCAGTTGCATCATCGGTGCGTAACCGCAAGCGCCGAGGCATTCAACAGTTTTTAGGGAGAACATGCCGTCAGGTGTAGTTTCTCCTACACCTATTCCCAATGTTTGTTTTATATAGTCGATGATTTGATCGCTTCCATTCAGCATGCAGGGTCCCGTCTGGCATACTTCAAACATGTATTTGCCTACGGGCTTTAGATTGTACATAGAATAGAAGGTCGCGACCTCATACACTTCGATTGGCTCGATGTGTAAAAGGCTGGCGACATAGTCCATCGTTTCCGTACTCAACCAGCCTCCAAATTGTTCTTGCGCAATGTGAAGGACGGGAAGGAGTGCACTTTTTTGCTTACCCTCCGGATAATGAGAGACGAGTTCCTGGACTTTGGCTAATCTATCGTCTGAAAATTTTATCATAATTATTTATGTCAAAAGAATTTCGATGATGGTTCAAACACTTGTCATTTCATGGACGCTGGCAGACAAGCTGCGGGCTAAGCGTCCATTTCACCAGCTATCAAATTCAAACTACTCATTGTAATTACCGCATCACTGAGCATGGACCCTTTAGTCAATTCAGAATAAGCCTGATAATAAATAAAACAAGGCCTCCGAAAGTGCAACCTATAAGGTGCCCGGCCACCATCACTTATCAGATAAAATCCAAGTTCGCCATTTGCACCTTCCACGCTATGATACACTTCACCCGGTGTCATCTCTGTCTCACCCATCACAATTTTAAAATGCCAGATCAGGGCTTCCATCTTCGTATATACGTCTTCTTTAGCCGGCAAATAATATTCAGGCGCATCTGCATGATATACTTCTGCTTCCGCACCTTTGAATTCCTGTATTTTTTTGTATGCCTGGTTGATGATGTCGATCGATTGCCACATTTCTTCATTCCTCACCATGAATCGATCGTAATTATCCCCCGTTCTTCCAACGGGCACCTTGAAATCAAAATCCTCATAACTACTGTAAGGAGAATGTACGCGGACGTCATAGTCTACTCCTGCTGCACGAAGGTTGGGACCAGTGAAACCATAGTTCAAAGCTCTTTCAGCACTTATGCCACCCGTACCCATGGTACGCTCCATGAAGATCCTGTTGCGGTTGAACAGGTTTTGAAATTCAGTCAGCACGGCAGGATATTCCGCAAGGAACTTGTCTAGCTTTTCCCACACGGCACTATTGAAGTTTCGTTCAAATCCACCTATGCGGCCCATATTTGTTGTCAATCTCGATCCACAAATTTCCTCATAGATCTCATAAATGAGCTCGCGGTATTGCATCACATATAGAAATCCCGTATAAGCGCCAGAATCGACTCCGACTACTGAATTGCAGATAAGATGATCTGAAATCCTGGATAATTCCATGATGATGATCCGGAGATAGTCGACCCTCTTGGGTATGTTGACACCAAGTAATTTCTCGCATGTCATATGCCAACCCATGTTATTAATTGGAGCCGAGCAATAGTTTAACCGATCAGTCAGCGGAGTGATTTGATAGAGAGGTCTTCTTTCCGCAATCTTTTCAAATGCGCGGTGAATGTAACCGACAGTTTGTTCAGCCGATACGATCCTTTCTCCATCCAGCTCCAAAATATTTTGAAACACACCGTGCGTAGCCGGGTGAGTGGGACCCAGGTTAAGTGTTGTGGTGGTTTTTTCTATGCTACCCTCGGGCAGTTTTATATGATGCTCATTCATTTGATGCTCGTTCATAATAATCTTCTTTGTATCTCCATGTCCCTTTGCGTCTATGTGGTGAAAAATTGCAGTGGTTGCAAGCTTTTACCAAATAGGCACTTTAGGGAACAGAGATTTTATCTTCCAAACATCTCGTCATCCTTATCAATTCTTGTCTGATCCTCCAGTGGATACTCTTTCCGCAAGGGGAAATAGTCCATCTCATCCACATTCAATATCCTTTTCAGATTGGGATGACCGACGAAATTGACCCCGTAGAAATCGAAAGTCTCTCTCTCCATCCAATTCGCACTGGAAAATAATTTTGTGGCAGTAAACACATCCGGTTTCTCAACCGTGGTGAAAACTTTGAATCGAATCCGGATATTATCAATCAGATTATGCAAGTGATAAACAACGGCGATTTCTCTGCCGGGTTGATTGGGGTAATGGACTGCTGTAAGGTCTGTAAGAAATTGAAATCTCAATTCCTGGTCATCAAAAAGAAACTGCAACACTTTGAGATTTTCCTGCACGGGTGCTTCAAATGTGAGCATGCCATAGGGCGTTTCAAAATTCGAAACATTCTCTCCAAATTTTTGTACCAGTCTTTCTTTGATCGTTTCGTTGGTTAATCCCATACATAGCCCTTGGGCTTTTAAGATTCAGGAAATTAGTCTGACCTCGCGTCTCGCCTCAGGCGACACGAGAGAGTTAGTTATTGTATTCCGTAGCTCTGGAGGAGCGCTTTATATTGGTCACTGTTCCTGCGTCTGAGGCTTTCTTCACCCACGAGATCCTGTATTCGTATGAATCCATCCAGGATGGCTTCAGGACGGGGCGGGCAACCCGGCACATACACATCCACAGGCACAACCTGGTCAATCCCCTGCAACACAGAATATGAATCAAAAATTCCGCCACTGGAAGCGCAGGCGCCGACGGCCATCACCCATCGCGGTTCGGCCATCTGCAGGTATACCTGCTTTACTATGGGACCCATTTTTTTTGCTATTGTTCCCATCACCATTAATAAATCACACTGGCGTGGAGAAAATCCAAGTCTCTCAGCACCGAAACGGGCAAAATCATAGTGTGATGCCATTGTCGCCATAAATTCTATTCCACAACAGGAGGTCGCGAATGGCAGAGGCCACAGAGAATTTTTTCTTGCCAGCCCCACTACTTCACTTAATTTCGTCGCAAAAAATCCCTCGCCGGAATAGCCATCTGGCATGTCAACCATGCTGATATGATCCTTGGTATCGGCCTTTTGGGGATTTAAATTGAATCTTACCGGACGAGGCATAATTTATAAGAAATTTTAAATGAGCAATTGGATGATGAACCTGCTGGTCTTATTAATAACACCCTAACGCGTCATCTGTTCAATAATTTCATATTCAAAACGTTATCGCAAGCTTAACAAAATCCCACTCTCCCGTTTTTATTTAATCTTCCCACTGGAGTGCACCCTTTTTGTACATGTAAAAGAATCCTACCAGAAAGAATGCAATGAATAATAGCACTTCAAGAAATCCTCCCCACCCCAGCTCGCGAAAATTGACAGCATATGGATAAAAGAAGATGACTTCCACATCAAGCAATACAAACAGGATGGCGACGAGGAAATATTTGATCGCCATCGGCTGGCGTGCATTTCCTACTCCTTCAATCCCACTTTCAAAATTCCTGAGTTTTTCTTCGGTTTTCCTTTTTGGGCCCAGCAAATGTGTGACCCCTAAGACGGCAAAAACGAAACCTCCCGCAAATAATAATTGTAAGGCGATGGGAAAATAATTGATTGCAGTATTAGGATTGGAAACCGCTGTAGTTGCCTGAAGCAAAACGAGATTCATTGTGAATATTTGCAGGGGCAAAAATAAGGCAGGAGT
>PSRA01000216.1 GCA_003175695.1 Bacteroidota bacterium
GCTACCAATTACAAGATGCCCGACTGGCATGTATTCTCTTCCACAGACATGGTGCATTGGAAGGATTATGGTGCCGTGCTGTCGCCCCAGACTTTTTCATGGGCTACCGGTGATGCCTATGCGGCACAATGCATTGAAAGAAACGGTAAGTTTTATTGGTTTGTTTCCACTTTTCATAAAAAAGATAGTATCAGCAACGGAGGCGCCTGTATCGGGGTAGCGGTTTCCGACAGGCCGACAGGGCCTTTTAAGGATGCCATAGGAAAATCGCTCACTATTAACGAAATGACCACCGATATGAAATATGGGTGGGATGATATTGACCCTACAGTGTTTATCGATGATGACGGGCAGGCTTATTTGTTTTGGGGAAATGGTAGCTGCAAATGGGTGAAGCTAAAGGAAAATATGATTGAGCTCGATAGCGATATAACCACTTTTAAGCCCTTTCACTATATAGAAGGGCCCTGGGTGTATAAGCGCAATGGCCTTTATTATCTTGTCTATGCCAGTGCAGGCACGAAACCGGAAATGATTGAATACTGCACGGCAACGAACATTGCCGGCCCCTGGACCTACCAGGGCATCATACAGGAAAATGTGCCCAACAGTTTCACCACCCATCCCGGCATTCTCGATTACAAAGGTAAATCCTATTTCTTCTATCATAACGGCAGCCTCCCAACGGGAGGCAGTTATCGCAGGTCCATCTGCGTGGATTATATGTATTACAATGCCGATGGCACTATACAGAAAATAGTTCAAACGACCACTGGCGTAGAGCCGGTAAGCAACACTAATCTGAAAAAAAACAACAAACGATAATGATGGCAATCCGCCCAATAACATCAGTAAGCGACATATCAGCCCGTGGGCAAAAGCAACGCAAGGCCGGGTTGCTGCTGGTATTATTCTCCTTTACGGCGGCTCTTTCCGTTGCACAGAATCCGCTCATACGCGATCAGTATACCGCTGATCCGTCTGCAAGGGTGTTTGGTGACAGTGTCTACCTCTATCCTTCGCATGACATCCTCGCCACAAAGGATAGAGGTCGCATGGGCTGGTTTTGTATGGAAGATTATCATGTATTCTCCTCAGCCAATCTTACCGACTGGATAGATCATGGCGTGATAATTACACAAAATAAGGTGCCCTGGGTGAAGCCTGACAGTTATAGTATGTGGGCGCCAGACTGCATTGAACGGAATGGAAAATTTTATTTTTATTTTCCCTCGCCTGCAGATTCTGCGCAATATGGGAGGGGCTTTCGTATTGGTGTTGCCATTGCAGATAAGCCAACCGGGCCATTTATTCCGCAACCTGAACCAATAAAGGATGTACGAGGCATTGACCCCAATGTGTTTATCGACAAAGACGGGCAGGCATATTTATACTGGTCTGCCGGCAATATATATGGTGCAAAATTGAAAGCAAATATGGTTGAGCTTGACGGAGAAGTAAAAACGCTCGGCGAACTCCCAATAAAGGGATTGAAAGAAGGGCCCTTTTTGTTTGAGCGAAACGGTATCTATTATCTAACCTATCCTCATGTGGAAAATAAGATTGAAAGGCTTGAATATGCCACCGGCAGCAATCCGCTTGGTCCTTTCAAATTTGCGGGCGTTATTATGAATGAATCACCCACTGGATGCTGGACAAATCATCATTCGATCGTCCAATTTCAAAAACAGTGGTATCTTTTCTATCACCACAACGATTATTCCCCCGCTTTTGATAAAGCCCGTTCTGTGCGGGCAGACAGTTTATTTTTTACTCCGGACGGCACTATACAAACTGTGAAGCCAACTTTAAGAGGTGTCGGCGTTACGAAAGCATCCACAACCATACAGATGGATCGCTACAGTAGGTTAAGTGATGATGGAGCATCCATTGAATTTATTGATTCGCTGGATCGGTTCGGTGGCTGGCAAACGGTTTTAACCAAAAAACAAGCATGGGTTCAATACAACACGGTGGATTTTGGAAAGGGCGCTTATGCAAGTGTTGAAATGAACGTAAAAGCGCCAACGGGCGGTTCTCTGCAGGTACGAATAGGTAGTATCAACGGCCCAATACTGGCTGAAATTAACATTCCTCCCGGCGCGGAGTGGAAACTGGTAAAGTCATCTAAGCTCAAACGGGCAAGTGGCCTTCAAAATCTGTTTCTTATTTCCCAAACTGCCGAAACGATAGCGGTTGACTGGATCCGCTGGCAAAAATAAAGCCCAATCAACATACAATGATTTTGCACCCGATTATGCATTCATAAAACTTCACTTTATGAAAAAGATTTTTTTGCCATTTTCATCACTGCGCCTTCATGCATCCATGCGCAAAATGCAAAAATCAAATTTGATGTCGACAGCTTCAGAGCGGAATCCAGCCACAGGCGATGAAAAGACTCTCCTTAGGATGTACAATATGGACAGCAAAAAAATGCCTGGAATAAGCTATGAAAAACTTTCAGATTCGTGGTATGCGATTTCAGGGGGAGATGAGGAAAAGGCTTATTGTCATAAAGCTATTATTAAGAATGGACTGCTGCATAATCTCCGCTTAGTTTATCCAAAAAATCAGAAACCATTGTTTGAATCATTATTGCCAAGAATTTCCAAATCTTTCAGATAATAGAATTTGGTTTTCAGGGCATTTAATCAATATGAATATTACCAACAAAAGATTTAAAGAATCAAAAAATTACGCGAAGTATTTGCCCCACCTTCAAACGTTACATTCGAAGTATATCCTCACCTATAAAACAAAAAAATCCTTCACTGTCAGGTCAAATACTGAGTTTTACGACTTATAGCTTGACAGAATATATCATCTCGCCTCGTGCTGTAAGAATTTTAGAAAAATTGAACTGAAATAAAGTTTATACTATTGCAGTATTTAGCATGGCAAAATATTCTTATCTTTCTTAACCTTGCTATCAAGATAATTCTAAAAAATTTGTATATGACGCCGTCAAAAAAAATTTTAATATTAACAGGGGATGCTGGTGAAAGTTTTGAAATACTCTTTGCTGCACATCGCCTACGGGAAGGTGGCTTCATCCCCGTAATTGCCGCTCCTGCTGTAAGAAAATTGAATCTTGTCATTCACGATTTTGAACCTGGATGGGACACTTATGTAGAACGCAAGGGATATCTCGTCGAATCTGACATCTCATTCGCAGAAGTAAAAACAGCCGACTATGAAGCTTTGCTTATCCCCGGCGGAAGAGCCCCGGAATATCTTCGAAATGATGGGTCAGTGATAAAAATTGTAAAGGAATTCCGGGACAATAATAAGTACATTTTTGCCATTTGTCATGGCGTTCAGATTCTGGTCACGGCTGGCCTTGTCAATCATAAAAAAATTGCGTGTTATGAACATGTAAAATCTGAAGTGGAAGCCTGCGGTGGAATATATATTTCATCGGAGGAGGCAGTCAAAGATGGTAAAATTGTTACGGGCAAAACCTGGCAATCGCACCCGGAATTTTACAGGATAGCTTTCGACTGCCTGGGAAATGTCGCCGGGATGCCGCTAGATACTGAGGCATCAATTACATTGGCATGACGGTTTATAAACACTATACCCAGGAGCAATTAAATTGCCAGTACAATATCCGAAAGCTCGTTACCGATTACGGTGTTTATTTTGGGAAGTGGGAAAAACAGAGTGAGCAGGTAAAAAAGAACTATAAAAATTGTGAAAATATTTTTTACGGGAATCATCCCCTGGAATGCCTTGATATTTTTCCAGCCGAAAAATCGCATGCTAAAACAATTGTCTTCATTCATGGCGGCTATTGGCATTTGCTTGATAAAGAATTATTTCATTTTTTAGCGCCATCTTTTTTAGCACGCAATATCAATATTGTATTTATCAATTACCTTTTGGCCCCTGAAGCGACCATGGATATGATTGTATCATCTTGCCACCGGGCGATACAATGGCTGCACGATAATATAATCAGCTACAACGGAAATCCCATGGAAATGTATGTAATGGGACATAGTGCGGGTGGACATCTTGCAATGATGCTCCTAACCGCAGAACACACAAAATATTTAAAAGGCGTTGTTTCATTAAGCGGTTTATTCAGACTTGAACCTGTAATGCTTTCCTTCCTGAACGGCATACTTTTGATGGACATCGAAACTGCAGAAAAAAATAGTCCTGTCCTTTTTAAGTCGTTGAATAAATGTCCCATTATTCTAGCCATAGGACTAAATGAAACAGATGAGTTCAAAGATCAAAGTTTGGAATTTTATGAAAGTTCGAAAAACGCGGATCGGGTCATAGAACTGTTAACAGTTAGGGACAGAAATCATTATTCCATTCTGGATGAAATTACAGAAAGGGATTCCCAATTGTTATCGGCAATTTTTCGCCTGATGGTATTGGATAAGGATTTTTAAGTTCGCTGGAGGTGCAAACCTTTTCAAATCTTCAAGGAACCGTTTCGGAAATGTATCGGCGGAGTCGCAAATTAGAAAGCGACGAAATTTGTTTCCATTGTTCAAATCCCGAGTGAGGTAGATAGGTGCTTTATTTGTCCGAGGTTTTGATCGGCGCCTTGGTATGAGGTGGAAATTATTCCCGACATACTTATCAGGGGCGATCGGTTGTCAAAAATAAGAACTGTATTAGAAAAAGTGAATTCTCTCAGTTCCTGGGATGGCTCATAATCCGGGACTCCCATTTCCCAAAAAATAAAATGGGACAAATAGAAGATATTGTATCCCATTTTATCATGCTTGTGCACCCTGATTCAACTAACGAACTGGCCTAAACGAAGTACGGATTTCTTCAACGAAAAATTCAGGTTGTTCCCATGCAGCAAAATGGCCGCCCTTAGGCAATTTATTGTAGTGAATGAGTTTGGGATATGCTTTCTCTGCCCAGTTTTTTGGTGCCGCATAAAGTTCATCGGGAAAAATACTTACGGCAACGGGTATCTGCAGGTTGCGGGGATCGAAAAATCCTCCTTTAGCGGTTTGTACATTTTCCCAATACAAACGCGCAGAAGAAATACCAGTATTCGTTAGCCAGTACAAGGTGATATTGTCGAGAATATCGTCACGTGTAAGGCCTTCTGATTGTCCCTCAAAGACTCGTGCGATAAGTGCATAGCTTCGCGCATCATGATCAAGTATCCAACTTGCGAGACCAATAGGCGAATCGGAAATACCGTAAAGGGTTTGAGGGCGCAACGACATTTCATTGGCATAACCGAGACCTGTCTTATAAAAAAAGTCCAGCTGCTTGTATGCATTCTGTTCATCCGGAGAAAGTCCGTCCGGCATCTTACCTTCAGCAAGGGCTTTTGAAATATCCAGGGGCACTGTTGCCGGCATATTGGTATGGATAGCAACCAGTTCGGGCGGCGCGAGCAAAGCCATATTTTCTGTGATAGCATTTCCCCAATCGCCACCTTGTGCAACAAATTTTTTGTAACCTAGGCGCTTCATCAATACGATCCACGCCTTTGCGATGCGCGGAGGGTCCCAACCTGTCGCAGTTGGCTTGCCTGAAAAACCGTACCCTGGAATAGAAGGCACCACCACATCAAAAGCGTCTTCAGCTTTTCCTCCGAAAGCAGTGGGATCGGTGAGAGGGCCAATCACTTTCATCTGTTCAATAATTGAACCAGGCCATCCATGCGTGATGATGATAGGGAGAGCATTTTTATGTTTCGACCGGACATGAATAAAGTGAATATCAACTCCATCTATCGTAGTCATGAATTGCGGTAAGGCATTTAACCTGGCTTCAACTTTTCGCCAGTCGTAGGAATTTGCCCAGTAGTCTGCAAGAGCTTTCATAGTAGCGAGTTGTACACCCTGTGTTTCATCTTTGACAATCTCACGTTCGGGCCATCTCGTCTCCTTAATTCGGCGTTTAAGATCGTCGAGCTTTTGTTGGGGGATATCGACTCGGAAGGATCGGATTTCATCTGAAGCGACAATTGAACTGCTATTTTGAGCATCAGTTAATGTGCCTTGCATCACAATTGCTCCGGTCACTATTGTGCTGGCGAGAATTTTTTTGCTTTTTTTCATAACTTAATTTTTGTTTTTTAAAAATCGGCGGCCGGGTCTTCAATAAAAGTGATTATTAAGTTTCGGGCGTCCGTCCCCGTGAATTACAAATTGTAAGACATTTGAGACAAACAACCTCGACAAAAAATCAAATTTTGATTTAGAATTCGAGTATTCAGAAAGGAACGCATTAATTACTCTTCAAGGCGGATGATAAAATCTGAAAATGAAAATCAGATAGCGATTGAACTTTAATTCGTGAAAATGATGCGAAAATAGTTATCTCTTTAGCCAGGGGCGAACAAACAATTTCAATTGCCATTCCGCATGATTTCTTCCGACTTGGCAAAGGTTAAAAATAGATTGGAGATATTAAATATTAAATTTTTGAAAAATAAAATAACAGTTCTACTACTGCTGTGTCGGGGTTTGATAACTCAATGATTCACCAATCAATTGATTGATCGAAGTTGGCATAATCATCCTGGTAAAAGAATACTTGAATGGGCGATAATTTGGTAAATTTGATAAGGCACATTTGATCCCGCAGTCAAAATAGCTTCGCCATGAAAATATTTTTATTAATCGCATTTCTATGCTCTGTCTTACCAGCATTAAAAGCACAACCAGATCAGAATATGGAAAACAATGAAAAAGACAAGGCAGCTGTCAAAGACCTACTAGAAAATTATTATTTCAAAGGTATCTATGAGGGTGACCTCGACTTGTTGAACAAAGTTTATTATCCCGGCACTCTTCTTTTTGGAGACGTGAAAGGTGCTGCGTATTTTAAAACCCTTTCACAATATCTTGATGGCGTTAAGAACAGGCAAAGTCCCAAAAATTCCGGTAAACCTTTCAAAGGGGAAATCTTATCAGTCAAATTGGTGAATTCGATTGGAGTCGCGGAAGTGAAAGTAAAAATGTATGATTTCAATTACCACGAATTCCTCTCATTTCACAAACTCGACGGAAAATGGGTCATCGTTAATAAAATGATCAGCGATGTAACTGAATGATCCAAGAGCGATATCAAGAGCGATATAGTGCGACACAAAAGTGACGAAGTTATTGGCCATCGATTAAGCCACTTTACGGATCCCTCAGAACAATAACACCTGTTTGAAATGTGCATTTTCCCGGAGGTTCGGTTGTGCGAACGACGATGAAAATAATTTCGTTTTAAAAAATTATTATGTCCAATTCAAAAACTTGGTTTATAACAGGGGCTTCCCAGGGACTAGGACTCACCCTCGTAAAAAAATTATTGGAAAACGGTTATTGCGTATCAGCGACGTCGAGAGATGCTGTAAAACTTGCTGAAGCAGTTGGTGTCGACGATGCAAAGCATTTTTTGCCATTGGCTGTAGACTTGGGGAACGCTGATGCCATAGACCAATCTGTCAGGCTGACCATCGATACATTTGGTAAAATAGATGTTGTGGTCAACAATGCCGGTTATGGTATGATTGGGATTGCGGAACAAATCCCTGGACAGGAGATCAGGAAAATATTTGATGTGAATGTGATCGCCCAGATCCTAGTTACCAAAAGTGTTTTGCCTTTTATGCGAAAACAACGTTCGGGTTATATCATCAATATGGGTTCGGTGGCAGGTTTTGTCGGTGCGCCTGGATGGTCAGTTTATTCGGCAACCAAAGCGGCCATCGCGGCCTTTTCTGAAGTGCTCGCACTCGATGTCCGGGAGTTCGGCATCCATGTCACCGTTGCAGAGCCCTCAGGATTGCGCACTGGTTTTCTTACTGAGCATTCACTTGCCAATAATGATATCATGATTGAAGGTTACGAAGCTGTTAAAAAAACGCAACAACAATATCTTGCAACCAATGGCAAACAACCTGGCGATCCGGGAAAAGCAGCAGAAATATTGATGGAGCTCGCAGAGAAGCAGCAACCGCCGATGCATTTGTATTTGGGAGAAGATGCATACAAACGTGCCTCAGCAAAGCTTGCAAGCATGACCACGGAATTGGAAGAATGGAAATCGATTACGATTTCAGCAGACTTTAGATAGGTTGGAGTTCAGAGTCGGCAGTTTGAGAAATAAACTCCTGTATGTCTTCAAGCCAAACAGGGAATTCTTATTAGGTAGTGTTCGAGGATTTAAAGTTGGAAGCGCGCACTTATAAGCCTTGCGTGAGCAAACGAAATTTTCAATTGGAGTTTTGCTCTGTAGCCATGGACCCTATTTGTACCCTGTCAGCACAAAATATTCATCATTGATGGATATTACTGGATTACTTCGTTTATCTCTTTTTTACTCCCTCTTACATTATAAAATGCATTATTGATCAACCGGAAATCAAATCAAAGAAAGCCGCGAATGAAAATTGATCAGAAAATAATTCAAGCCGCGAAATCCAGTCATTTGTTTTCAAAAAAAGATCATTCTGTACGCAAAGACTTGACTGGATTGACCAACGCGGCCCTCAACGATTGGATCCCTACAGTCAGCACCGTCACCACGAGCAGCGCGCCTCCGGCTAGCAGAAAGATGTCCGGTCCGATCATCACCCGGTAGGCATAGTCCTGCAACCACCGGTGCATCATCCACCAGCCACCCGCAGTAGCGATGACCAGCGCGATGCCCACTAACAGGACAAAATCCCTGCCCAACAAGGTCAGGATATCCGTCACGCGCGCTCCCATCACCTTCCGGATACCGATCTCTCTCGTCCGCCGTTCGGTCGTGAACAAGGTGAGCCCGAAAAGCCCGATACAGCTGATGAACACTGTAATGCCAGTTGCGATGTTCATCAGCCATTGCAAGCTCATTTCCCGTTGATACATCTGTGCGATCTCGTCGTCGAAAAAGTAATATTCGAAGGGCCGGTGCGGAATAAACTCTTTCCATCGCCGCTCGATCCGAGACAGGGTTGCGTGCGCTTCTGCGGCGGTCTCCCCCTTCATATCCAGCCTCACGGCTAAATCGATGCAAGAAATTCCCGCGATCAGCAGCGGCTGGATTGGCTCGCGAAAAGAATATTTATGAAAATCGGCTACGACGCCGACGATGGACACATCCTTGCTCCTGACGTTTATCTGTACTCCGACGGCCTCGTCTGGTGTGTGGAATCCGAGTTGCCGCGACAAGCTTTCATTGATCACTACCTCCTTCAACGTATCGCTGGGAAAAAGATTTCTTCCCGCCAACAAGCGGACTCCGAACAATGGGATGTAGTTTTCATCGGCTTTGATCGTTTCCGCCCGAATGGGATCGTCGCTAAGGCGCCGGTAGTAGACCAAAGAGATCCCCCGGTCTCTTGTCCCTCCTGGCAGCATATTGTTTCGGGATACAGCCGCAACTCCGGGCAGACCTGCAATGGCATGCTCCAGTAGCTTTACCCTCGATAGGCCCGCGCTATCGGTTCGCTGGCCAGTAATGAACTCCACGATCGCATCGGTTCGAAAGCCCAGTTCTTTGTGCATCATGAAACCGATCTGTCGTCCCATCGTCATCGTCCCGATGATAAATAGCAGTGCGACGGTGAACTGAAAGACAATGAGCCCTTTTCGCAGCCACCACTTTCCGCTGCCCCGGTAGGTATTCCCGCCGCTCAGGCTTCGAGCCGGGCTATGCGTCGAAAACATTCTGGCCGGATAGAGACCGGCCAACAAGGTCACCGTCACTATGATGCCCAGCAGGAACAGCAGGTTGGCCGGCGACAACGGCTGGAATACGAGCTGTTTTGGAAGGTACTCGTGGAACAGGCTCAGGGTTGGACCTACAAATAGGACCGCGATCATTCCCGCAAGACTCGTCAGCATTGCCGTCTCGGTTAGCAACTGGGCAGTCAGCCTGGCCCTGCCGCTACCCATCACCTTGCGAATGGTGATCTCTTTTTCCCGGCTGAGCGACTGAGCCGTGGCAAGGTTGACATAGTTGATGATAGCCAGCGCGAGGATGAAAAAGGCGATCGCCAGCAAGCTATACAGCGTGGAGACCTGGCGGGTCGTCAGGGTAGTATCACCAATGGATT
The DNA here is from genome assembly GCA_003175695.1 of Bacteroidota bacterium. Classification (GTDB taxonomy): domain Bacteria; phylum Bacteroidota; class Bacteroidia; order Chitinophagales; family Chitinophagaceae; genus Puia. The sequence continues at coordinate 10,034 of PSRA01000216.1, forward strand.
GGGTGAAATGGACCTGGCTCAGAGGCTGCAGCTCCACTCGAGTGAGTATCCCCGCAGGCAGACCCTTGAAGATATTGGAGATCACGCCGGCTGTCCGGACAGGATCCGTTCTCGGCGCTAGTTTCACGAGCACATTCAACACAGGAGGCTCTTTATATTGTACTTCCGGATCGAGTTCGAGTGTCTGCAGAAGAAAGCTATGATCCACTGTTGACCACGAGATAAAATCGGTGTAGGCGAAATCGGTGTTCCCCGGATAATCGGCGACGATACCGGTGACATGGACCGGAAGGCTGTCCTGGTAAACGATCTGCCGCCCGATGAAACCATTAAGTGCGCCCTGTCCAAAATACAAACGAGCCCGGCTTTCTGTCAGCACAACCCCGAAGGGCTGCTCCATGGCGATCCTTGCATTCCCCGCCAGCCATTGATAGACCATCACCTGGAAATATTCCGGACCGGCAACGATGGATCTCACCGCATAAGGCTGCTTTTTTTCTCCGGTCACCAACGCAGTATCGTTGGGCAGTACACGATAAGACGCTACAATGTCTACTCCCGGCGCTCCCTTTCGTACTGCTGCAGGCAGGTCTGCAGCAACCATCGGTGTCAGTCTTTCTGGTTCATTTTTTAATAATTGTTCGTAAGAATTGATTCGGTAAATCCGGTCGCGGTCGGGCCGGTCGCGGTCAAAAGAGAATTCATAGTGCACGACGACCCAGATGACCAGACAGGCGCAGGTGCCGAGCGCCAGGCCCGCGACATTGACGAGGGTATATATCTTGTTGCGGCTTATCGTACGCCAAGCGATGGTCCAATAGCTTTTGAACATGCAAATTGCTTTTAATGCGAACAGTCTCCTCTTGTGCCACAAATAAAATACCGCCAGAATATCAAATTGATAATTAATGTTTTATATTCTACATACGCTCTTTGAGTGTCCGCATTCGAGACAGGTACCGTCCGAATATTTTAATGACTGGCCACTAACTTCGCGCAATTTGTCAGATAAAGCTATAAAGAGTATAGTTGACTCGTCTGATCATATAGTGACGATTACAAATAAAGCAGCTTTTTCAGAATTTATTTTTCGAAAAATAAATATTGGGCGTGCCATGATTGCATCTCCTGTGTAAATATCATCTTTAAAAGTTGCCCAGGTCGTCAGTGAATGTCTTTGCCAAAAGTTTATTATTCCCTTTCACGAATATTTGCAAGTGTCCTACATGAACCGACGTGTCACCTGGTTTTTTTTTTAAGATGCCCGGTAATGTAAACCGGATACGTCGATGGCCTAAAACCGAGGAAAGGTATTAAGAACAAAATGGCCAATGTGAATCTAAAATTTTTCATAAAGCTGTCTGAGCGACGCGACTTACGGACAGTGTGGTTTACGTTAATAAATTTCGAACTTTTTTGGAGTAGGATTTGATATTTGGCGTAAGAAATTGGGTCCAATCAGGATTCCTGCTTCATAACGATCATGGAAGGATCATTTGGTTCAGAAGTATCTCTCACTGCAACTCCTACCGCGAACATTAAATCACGGCTATCATCATACGATTGCTTATCTTTATTTGTATTTGCTATTCCATGAGCATTCCAGATCAGACTGGCAAAAAAGTCAGAACTCTCCGGAAATGGCCCTTTATGCAGGGCATCCTGCCCATTGATAAGTCGCGGCTGATGCCCGATATTATTGCTGGCATTACACTGGCGGCCCTGGGCATACCCGAGGTAATGGGCTATACCAAAATCATCAACTTGCCCGTAGTGACCGGTCTTTACACCATTCTGCTGCCGATGCTGATCTTTAGTTTATTTGGATCCTCCCGACATCTGGTGGTGGGCGCCGATTCTGCAACAGCAGCCATCATCGCTGCAGCTCTGATTTCTCTCTCAATCAGTCCTGAAAGTGCGAAATACATTGTATCAGTGGAGATGATCGCTTTAATAGTAGGAGTGATGCTCTTGCTGGCAAGGATATTTCGTATTGGATTTATCGCCGATTTTATGTCAAGAACAGTCCTTGTTGGATTTCTCTCGGGTGTGGGCTTGCAAGTTGCATTCAAGGAAATTCCGCATGCCTTGGGATTCGCGCCGGGCGGCCAAAATTTCTTGACGCAGCTGGCTTATACTGTCCAACACATACCTCAGACCGATTCGATGAGCCTGATCCTGTCGCTGATTACTATTGGTATAATTCTATTATTTGACAAGTTCCTTCCACGCTTTCCCGGAGCCCTGCTGGTCATTGTCGGGATGATCATCGCGAGTGCTACTCTTCATTGGGAGAATCGTGGCGTTTCTTTGATTGGTAAAGTGCCGGAAGGATTGCCGCAACTCAGCGTTCCGAGATTGCACTGGTCGGAAATATTAAAATTATTACCCGTCTCTTTTTCCTGTCTCATTGTGATTCTTGCTCAAAGTGCGGCTACGTCACGTGCCTATGCAGTCAGGTACCGCGAAAATTTCAACGAAAATGCAGATTTGGTAGGACTTGCGTTGGCCAACCTGGCAGCGGGTTGTAGCAACGCTTTTGTAGTGAACGGGAGCCCAACTAAAACAGCAATGGTCGATAATGCCGGAGGAAAAAGTCAGATTTCTCAATTGGCCACAGTATCAGTTGTATTGGCGGTGTTACTTTTTCTCACCAAGCCGATTAGTTATCTTCCCAACGTTGTATTGGCTGCTGTTGTATTTCTAATAGGTGTTAAACTAATTGATATCCGCGGATTGAGACTAATCTACCAAGCAAGACGGGGGGAATTCATTGTTGCGATTGTGGCAATGGTTGCGGTTGTTACGCTCGGAGTTGAGCAAGGCATACTGCTGGCTATATTTCTGTCGCTCATACAGCATGTGCGGAAAAGTTATCAGCCAGCTACCGGTATCATACGCCACGATCCTCAGGAAAAATGGAGACTCGAAAAGGTTTCTTCGAATGCTTTTATTGAACCAGGAATTGTAATGTATTGGTTCGGCGCAGAATTGTTCTATGCCAACGCAAATCACTTTTCTGAAGAAATCCGTCAGATAGCCAGGCAATCCAGCCCCGATCTTAAATGGCTCGTGATTGATACAGGAGCTCTTGGGAGCATTGATTACTCGGCCGGACTAACAGTGAAAGAATTGAAAGCTGACTTGGCTAGAATGAATGTGGTTCTTGCCCTAACCCGAGCGGATGATGATTTGCGGCAAGACCTTGATCAGCTGGGGCTCACTGAACTTATCGGAAAAGATAGAATTTTTTATACCAGAACTGCTTCCCTGGAAGCCTACCGTAAAACTTTACAAGAAGATAGCAAGGCCGATTCCTGAACTTTATCGCGTTCCTTTAAGAAGGTGGAATGCCCTTCTTCTCGTTTTTAAACTCTTCTTTAGAAGCTATTCAGCCCTAAGGCTCTTCACCGGATTTGCAATAGCTGCTTTCAATGAATTATATCCCACTGTTATTAGTGCAATGATAACAGAAATTAATATCGCAAGTGCAAAAACGCCAATACCTAATTTTATCCGATAGCGAAAATTTTGCAGCCAGTTATTTGTCATATACCATGCAAACGGTGCAGCAATAATAAATGCGATAATGACAAGCAACGCAAATTCCCTTGAAAAAAGATACATAATATTTGAAGCACTTGCACCAAGCACTTTGCGAATACCCACTTCTTTTGTTCGCTGCACAGCCATAAAAGAGACAAGACCGTATAAGCCAAGACAGGAAATAAAAATAGCAATCCCTGCAAATATTTTATATAGCAATGATAACTGGTCTTCCTGCCGATAAAAATTATTGATATTTTCATCCATGAAGCTGCTGGTGTTGGCATATTCAGGATAAAATCTATCCCATGTTTTTTCAATAGCTTCTTTTATCTGAGCGAGATTTGAGCTTGTTAATTTCACAGAAGTTACTGAATAAAATCTTTTCTTGGGTTTAATTAAAATTGGTTCTATTTGATCACGAAGAGAATTAGTCTTGAAATCCTTTATCACACCTACAACAGTTTTCCATTCGTCCTTCCCCATTCTGATCTGGGTGCCGATGGCATCGTCTGGGTTTTTTAAGCCGAGTTTTTCGACAAGCGTTTCATTAATAACAACATCATTTACTGAATCGCCTTCCTTGTAGCCATGACCTGCGGCAAACTGCAACCCAAACGTTTTAAAATAATCTGCATCTGCGCATTTGAAAAACAAAGTAAAATCTTCATCGCGTTGATGATTGTACGCAAAACTCGTTCCCCAATTATTATCTGAAGAAGGCACATCGCTGCTAAAGCTCACCGCCTGTACGCCGGGTAATTGCAGCAGGCTTTGCTTGAAAGCGTCTTGTTTTGATATGAAGGCGCTGTCAGCATTAGCATTAAGGACCAGGATTGCTTTTTTGTTGAATCCAAGGTCAGCACTTCGTACAAAATTCATTTGACTAATCGCTACAATAGTTCCTATTATAAGCACTTGTGAAATGGCAAATTGTGCTATAACCAATCCTCTTCTTAAAGAAATTCCTCCGACAGTGGCCGAAGTTATTTTATTCTTGATTGCTAGTATGGGACTGAAGCCCGACAAAATCAATGAAGGATATAATCCTGCAAAAAGAGTGACGGCAACTGCAAGCAGGAAAAAAAAGGCGACGGTTTTGACAGTTAAAATATCAAGAGGTTCATTAATTGAATCGATATGTCTTATATAAGGCAGGCATATTTTTGCAATGGCTGCAGCGACTATGACTGATAGACCCACAATCAGGGCTGTTTCACACATCATTTGCCAAAAAAGATTTCTGCGATTGCTGCCCAAAACTTTTCTAATGCCGATTTCTTTTGAGCGATTTGCAGCTAGTGCCGTAGAAAGATTTATAAAATTGATGCAAGCCATGAGGATGATAAAAACACCAATCAATGATAAGGTTAATAGTATTGATTTGCTGCTGACATGATCTCCCAGATTACCGAAACGCTCATCGAAATGTATATCCCTTAATGGTTGTAAAGAATTCCAACGCGTGGTTCCCGGCTTTTCATCCGTATAATATTTTTTGCTGAACTGTTTTAGTTGGGCATTTAATTTTTCTGTAGATTCTGATGAAGAAAGCAACATGAATATTTGATTGCTGCTAGTTGTTCTCCCCCACGTGGTTGTATAGCCGTATATATCAGGATAATTTTTCATTGTTTCATAAGAAGTAACAACGCCAAGGGGGAAATCTGTATTTGCCGGTACATCGTTTAAAATACCTGCAACTTTTAATTCGGCTTTGTTGTCAAGTTTTAAAAATTTCCCAACCGCCTGATGCCAATCTCCAAAATATTTTTCAGCCATTTTTTTTGTTAGCACGGTAACATTTGGCTCCTTTAAAACTGCAGGTCCATTTATAAGCCACTGGTATTGAAACACTTCAAAGAATTGCGGATCAGCAAAAAACATTCCGGATGGCTCTATAAACTTATTGCTGGAAGTATTGTCGCTTCTATTGCCTTGTATGGCAACCTGGCTTCCGTTATTCGAATACAGCACACCTGTTGTTATTTGGGGGAAGTCAGCCCGTAAGGCTTCGAGTGCGGGAAAAGGAATGCCAGCGGTGTATTCCAGGCCATCGCGATATTTATTCGTTGTTACAACGTGGTAAATATTTTTATAATTAGGTTGAAAAGTATCATAACTCAATTCATAATTCACCACTATAAATAATAAAATGCAGGCGGCCACTCCAACAGCCAAACCGCCTACGTTAATGGCCGTATAAGTTTTGTTTTTTGAAAGATTGCGCCATGCGGTTTTTAAATAATTGGAAAACATGGAAAGAGTTTTTTTCTATATGAAAGATGCCAAGAAACCGCAAGAAAAATGCCACTTGATAGCAGCTTGAAACACAATAGAATTTGTATTTTAAAAAAGAAAGAGTGTGCGGTTTTGATACAGCGCTTGTTCGCTTGCAAATAATCTGTATCTCCTCACATATCGGATTTGCGAGGAATTGAAAGTTCAATTGAAATGAAGCAGAAAAATTCTATTGTTTGTATTTGAAAAACGAAGGCCGCTAGCCGTTATAAAGAGTTCACATGATGGAATTATAGTTGGAGATTGGGATTTTGTAAATTAGTGAAGCATAAGCCAAAAATTTGAGCATAAAGCAAAATTGGCAAATTTTCATGGGAAGGGAAGGAGCATGTTGTTTTCAATAATCCAATTTTATTCATCTCCCCGAATGAAAATTGCCATTGCCAAAGCAAAAATACAAGGCATCGGGTTCTGAAGGAACCGACCGCCATGACGAAGGACCGGATAGTATTAATGATCCTTTTATGCCATTATATACTTTAAAAGAGCGTAATAATATTATTCTTATTATTCTGATAGCTGTCGGTATCTTCTTACTGTACGCATCCTCCGGCATCATTGGCGCATTTTTGGGCGCTATTATTTTTTACACTTTTTTCAGGTCCCTGCACATCGACCTGGTTGAAAAAAAAGGATGGAGCCCAGGTTTATCAGCTTTCCTCATTATCCTTTTGTCTTTTTTTGCCGTGATAGTGCCATTTTTATTCACTGTATCTATGGTGGTGAGTAAAATTCAGCAACTCAGCATTAATTCAGAAAATATAAAACAATTGATAGCTAATATCGATCAATTTGCTGCTGAAAATCTTAAGCAGCCACATTTGGCGGAGGATATTTTCGCAAAAGCTCAAACCATCGCGATTAGAGTGCTATCAAGTGTCGCAGGGCGAGTGGGAAAGGTATTTATGGAAGTATTGATTATGTATTTCCTGCTTTATTTTATGCTTACCGGCCACAAACAATTTGAAGCATCGCTAAGGAAATATTCTCCACTTTCAGAGGCAAATAACACTCGCTTTGGAAAGGAAATAGAAAAGATGACATTCGCGAATATTTTAGGACAAGGGCTCATCTCTCTTGTTCAGGGATCCTCACTTGCATTGAGTTTTTTTATATTTAAAGTTCCCGATCCGGTTTTCTGGGGAATGATCACCGTTTTCATTTCCTTTATTCCATTTGTTGGCGCACCACTCATATTTATTCCTGCTGCAGCTATTCAATTATCAAATGGCAACACTTTTGCCGGCATTGGATTACTGCTTTGGGGATTCTTAATTATTTTCACCACTGACAATGTATTACGGTTTTTTATTTCTAAATGGTTTGCCAAAACCCATCCTCTTATCATCATCATGGGTGTAGTAATAGGTATCCCAACCTTTGGAATAGTCGGGTTGGTTTTTGGTCCGCTTTTAATTTCCGGTTTTTTGATATTGGCAAATATATATATCGAAAACAGGAGAATTTTAGAAAAAGAAGCAGCGGAATAGGGGACACCCATCATTAATATCGTTGAAGCGATTGAGGAAAAAATGTTTTCAAAGAATGCGGTCTTGGTTTGAGTAAATGTTCTGCCACGCATCCATGCCCTATCCATAATGAATTCAAAGAGGGCAGAAGCCTGATTGAAAATCTATTCAACACAAAAAAGATTGCAGACATATGCGAGCCCGTTAGTTCAGGAGTGGCATATTTGATAGGGTAGGACAGAACTATGATGCGACTTTTATCGGAGGTATCTTCCAGCTTCCATTCAAAAATTCTTCCTTCGGCCAATACAACCGCATCGTTACACAAAAGGCGCTCTTCGGCGCTGGGAGCCAATTGGATTCTTTGTCCTTCGAAGGCTTCGCATTCTGAATAAAAATATCAAGGGAGCTGTCGCTGTCAGCAGCAGCGGGTGGATTTTTAGCCATCAAATCGTTCAGCGTATTCATAAAGGTGCTAATGTCCATACTTTCAACAAAAACGGGCGGAGTGCCTTCGACTCAATGAATTCCTAAGTAAAATAATTTTCCTAAAACTGTGATTTTTTTGTCTTTACTTATACTAATTATAAAGAAGGCATTATTTAGTACTAATGAGTATTCAAATTCAAAAGGAGGACTTTTTAAACCTTATTGAGGAAAATAAAGGTATAATCATTAAGGTTTGCAACTCGTATTGTGTTAGCAAAACCGACAGAGAAGATCTGGCCCAGGAAATTGTTTACCAGTTATGGAAATCGGGGAACAGTTTTAATGCTTACAGCAAATTCTCAACCTGGATGTATCGCGTAGCCCTCAATGTGGCAATCTCATTCTATAGAAAGAAAACGAAAACACAAGCAGTTTTTCCCTTAAATGAAAGCCATCTGGACATTGAAGATAAAATAAACACCGCCGATGAATCGGAAAAGAGGGTAGTTTTTTTGCAGCGCTTTATAAATGAAATGAAGGAATTGGACAGGGCTTTGACGTTATTGTATTTTGAAGAAAAAAGCTACAAGGAAATCGCCGAGATATTAGGAATCAGTGAAACAAATGTTGCGACAAAGATTAGTCGTATTAAATCGAGGCTCAAACAAAAATTTTCAGAACATTTAAATATCAAAAATGAACGACTCTGAAATAAAAGAAATCTGGAAGTCTTACGATAAAATGATAGAAGAATCAAAAGTATTAAACCTTCAGTCTTGGGTATTGAATCTTCGCTGTTTCGAGACGTTACAAACTCAAAAAGCGAAATCAAAACTCAAATCGCTCATCATACCCAAAATCATTGTAATACTCTTAGGCTTAGGCTGGTTGGGGTTTTTAGGGATAATGCTCGCTTTTCTGCATTCACAAATAATTATCGCCATTTCCTTAATTGCCATCATGGTCTTGACCTTCGTGATTATAATTGTCTATATTCAAAATATTGTTGTTATTCTGCAAGTGAATTACACAGACAGCATAGTCGACACGCAGAAAAAATTGGCTTTTTTACAATCGTCAATCGTAAATAGTGTTCGCATAGGATGGCTCCAACTTCCTTTTTATACTACATGGCATCTTGCCAATAAATTGGCGGTTACCGGGAGCATATCATTCTGGATAATTCAGATTTCGGTCACGTTATCGTTTGCTTTGCTTGCTGTTTTTTTATTCAAAAACATTTCCTTGAAGAACGGCGATAAGAAATGGGTAAGAAATCTTCTTAGAGGCTATGGATTAAGCCGAGTTTCAAAAGCGATGGATTTTATTAAAGAGATCGAAGAATTTAAACAAGATATCGTGTGCTAACGATCAAACAGTTTTGGTCACAAAGGGCACAACGGTTACACGAAGGACACGACGTTGTGCTCTTCGTGTAACCGTTGTGGCCTTTGTGACCAAAAAAATCCAAAAAGCCAGGGCAGTCGTTATTTAATGGCAGGAAATTATTCAAACGGCATGTGTTTTGATTTTATAAGTTTCGGCGATTAATTCTGACAAAATAATTCGGATTGCAGATCGCATTACAATGAAAAATATTCAAATAGAAAACACGCAAAAAACTTCCAAGGGTCGACTTGTTGCTTATTGGATTCTAACAATTTTCCTTGCTTTTGAGTCTGTCCTTGCCGCAATGTGGGACTTCAATTGGCTAAATAAAGGATATGCCAGAGATCTAATGGAACATCTTGGCTATCCTTCCTATTTTCTCATCATAAAAGGAGTTGGCAGTTTGCTGGCGGCACTTGTATTTCTTCTTCCGGGATTGCGTCTGCTCAAAGAATGGGCTTATTTTGGAACGTTCCTGATTTACATTTCTGCGATTGCATCACATTTGGCAGTAGGGGATGGCTTACTAGAAATAATTGCTCCGTTTATATTTTTATGTGTAGCTATTGCTTCATGGGCGTTGCGACCAGCGTCGAGAAGATTTAGTCTTGCTATCAGTTAATGGAAGAATTCAGATTTAAAAGAGTACTTGTACCTTTGCAACCTTTGAATTTTTAGTCGCCAACAAATTCTTATTTTTATCGCCAATTGGAGAAGTGCCAGAGTGGTTGAATGGGACTGACTCGAAATCAGTTTTACGCCTAATCCGTGTAACGGGGGTTCGAATCCCTCCTTCTCCGCAGACATTTTTCTAAAACCCCCTACAGTACTACATTACACTAAATTCTATACTAAGGAGGGGCAAAATGGAGGGCAATTCAAATATGATTTTATTTCGATTCCAGACACCCTGAAAAAGCGTGGTTGGGTTGGTCAATATTACAGGATGCTTCGATGGTTCATAAGGCTTTCAAACTTTGATTTTGTCAACTTTGAGAAAAAGACAATCGAAGACAGAGATGATACTTTGTACGCCTGCTTTCAAAATATTTTCTGTTTAAGAGATTGGATTATACTTGATGGGGACATTAATCCCGTGCTTGCCCATCGATTTGTTGATTCGAATATAGAAATGAAGATTTGCAGAGACATCGCAAATGGCACCAAGCATCATTCACTAAAGGATTCAAGCATGAAACAAGAAATAACTGTTAATAGAGAAATTCGTCGGTATGAAAAGGGGCACTCGCATTATCAAGTTACTTTCGAAGTTGATGGTCACTTCTATGAGGCTAAAGAGTTAGCTGAGAATTGTATTAAACTGTGGGATGAATTCATTAGCGCCCAACCCAAGCCTGCTGACTCCTCTACAGATGCCTTAATCATAAGCAAGGCACTATTCAATTTTTGCAATATGCCTGTCCGTTAAACAGCGCCCTGCCTATATATAATAGGAATGAGTGGGTGGAATTGTCCCGACAAAAGCTTGTTCTTTAGCTTAATGCCATTTGCAAATTTTATCGTCTTTTGTAATTTGCCCGAAAAAGAAACCGAATTATGAAAAAGGGTTTATTGGCAATCTTTCTTTTCATTGGTATCCCCGGCCTCCTCACTTACAAAGACTCGGTGAATAAATTCACCATCGAATATCCCAATAATTGGACTACGAAATCGGATGCAAGGGGCATAGCCTTCCTTTCACCTATGGAGAACGACTCGGATGGATTCCAGGAGAATTTCAGTGTAGTTATTCAAGACCTATCAAATCATCCGATATCCCTTAATCAGTATGTGGGTCTAACTAAAGATATACTTTTGAAGCAGTACCAAGCAACAGATTTTGAAAATGAGAAGTTGAAAACCTTTGCAGGGCGGCCCGCCACAGGAATAATATACAAAATGCATTTCCAAGGCCACGAGTTGAAAGTTAGACAATACTTCTTTATCGCGAATAAAACGGTATTTATTATAGCCTATACTGCGGAACCATCGAAATTTGCAAAATACGAAGGCACCGCCATGCAGGCTATCACAAGCTTCAAATTCTATTAATAACACTCAGCCAAAATTCCAAGAACTCCGCCCATTCTATAAATAATGCCGTTGCATATAGTATAATTACAGCCTGCCTGTATTTAAAACGAATGAACGAGGCGAATTGTCCCGAAAAACTCACCTGTTACCTTATTCTCATTTGCAGATTTCATCTTCTTTTGTATTTTGGAATCATGAAAAAAATCATCATCCTTTCAGTAGTTGTTTTATTGCTTGCAAATTCGCAATCATTTTGCCAGTCAATCAATCTGCCAATCGACAGTGTTAAGACTTTCTTATGCAAAAAATGGCAAATGGATTATACAATGACAGGTGGGATGAGACTCGACCCGATGCCTGGTGCAGTGATAATGAATTTTGAGTTTTATAAAGACGGTACGCTTAATTTAACGAATAACAAAGACGCAGAAAGGTCGACAGGCACTTGGAGTTATAATAAGAATAAGAAACTCATTAGTGTGGCAATAAAAGGGGGAAGCAATATGACAATAAGTTCTTTGAAAGAAGATGAGCTGATAATAGTCATGGATATGTCTAAGGCGACACCGGATGATCCAACAGAAATAAAACTATTTTTTAAAATTAAGACTACTTAGATAAATTCATTGCGTTATCAAAAACCCCCGGCATCAAATTGCTGGGGGAAATTAAACCGTAACCCTATGACTAGAAATTACCTTTAATAAAATAACGAATAGTGCCATATTTCACTCTAACGAATACACGCTGAACTGGCCCTTATACCAGGTACTTGTCAATTCTATTTCGTTTTTTTTGTAAATTTCAATCACATTATACAAACAGTCACTATTCAAAATTCATATGGTAAAGAAGATTAAAGATTTACTACTTTCAATTTTTTGCCTAATCGGAATCCGCGTAGTTTTTTCGGATTTGGGTTTGCCATCATTTGACAAAACAATTTGCGACAAATATTTACTTGCCGTGCCCTTAGCCATTTTTTTGGTTTTTTATATAAAACCACGGCAGGAAAAAGAAAGGGCTGAACGTGTTAATCGCTAAGCGGCGGCTAAATCTTGTCATGTCTTTTTGCAACCTGGAAGCAAATCCGGATATAAGTTTTACCATTATCCCTATCACCAAACGTTGACTTCAAAACCAGGTAGTCCTTCCGAATTTCCTAGACTCTTCTAATGTTCTCCGCTTATTTCAATTCATTTAATACGAATACAATTTGAGAAGCGTGTTTACGTTATAAAGGATTCGAAGTATTTATATCTGATATACGATGGCTTAACTGCCTTTCCCACTATCATTAGAATTTTTCTCTGAATTGTAAAAAAATTCCAAAGCTCCCGAGGGACACCTCGCTACCTGTTCCCGAATCCTGTCAGCCGAAGCACCATTTACATCAATCCATTTGCGTTTGGTTGGCATGAAAACTTGCGGCAATTGAGTCCAACAGCGGGTAGAATGTTGACAGAATTCGGGTTTCCATTTGACAGTTATCTCTTCATTTGAATATTTAATTGTCTTCGTGTCACCTTCCCTGAAGGCAAAGACTCTAACTTTTAAATCCCCCTGGATAACTTTTGAAATCGGACAATTCTTCGCAATTTCCATAAGCTTCAGTTTCTGTTCCTCATTGACGGGACTCAGAAATAAAATATCACAATCGATAATGGTTGTCGTCAATTCATCTTTTGCCTCCTGGTAAAGATTTGCGCTGATTGCAATTTTGTCGACTTCCCATCCTTTCCTGTCAATATACATTCGAAGTGTAATGAGCTTGCAGGAAGCCAGGGAAGAAAGCAAAAGTGTATATGGATCAGGACCTGCATCTTCTCCTCCCAAAGAGGGGGGTTCATCAGAGATAAATTTGCCGTTTCGCCACTCGATCAAACATTCGTATTTCTTTGTAGCTAGGGAGGCATGGACTGGCTTTTCAAATTTATATTTCATTTTAGATTAAAGATTACTTAGTAGAAAATCATTTAGCGCTTTGGAGTCAATAATAAAACTACCGAAAGCTTAATAATCCCACAAATTCTAGTTTCCTCTTGTGATGTTTGTGAAATTGAGTGCCACGAGGAAGTAATGACATGTGAAGAAGTAGCCCCGCGGCTCTTCGTAATGTGAAAATTGTAAAATAAAATCCTTTAGTTTTGAATTTAAATAACACGTGCATGTTACAAAAAGGAATGAAAGCGCCGGATTTTGAGTTGTACTCAACACCTGACCAAAAGGTTAGACTCAGTGATTTAGAAGGGGAAAAAGTGATCCTGGCATTTTACCCTGCTGACTGGAGTCCTGTTTGTAGTGACGAACTTACCATTTACAACCAGGCTTTGAAGCTTTTCAAAAACCACAATGCCCAGTTATTAGGCATTTCAGTAGACAGTAAATGGAGCCATACAGCGTTCTCCGAACATAATCACTTTCATTTTCCATTGCTGGCAGACTTTGAGCCTAAAGGAGCGGTAGCAAAACTTTATGAAGTTCGCGATGATTCTGAAGGCCAATGCAAAAGAGCTTTATACCTGATAGATGAAAAAGGAATTATTCAATGGTCATATCTTTCCCCCGTCGGTATAAATCCTGGTGCTGATGGTATTCTTGACGCCCTGGAAGACCTGGACAAAAAATAATTTTTTATTTGTAAAAGGAAAATTATGAGCATACTTCATCCTCCGGTAAGCAAGGAAGACCATGTGCAGGGTAACAAGAATGCAAAAATAACTTTATTAGAATATGGGGACTACCAGTGTCCCTTTTGCGGGCATGCCTATCCAATTGTAAAAAAGTTGCAAAAGATTTTTGGAAATGACTTGCAATTTGTCTTCAGAAATTTCCCGATTGTGGAAGCTCACCCCAATGCATATAATGCCGCATTATCCGCGGAGGCCTCAGGTTTACAGGGAAAGTTTTGGGAGATGCACGATATTATTTTTGAAAATCAAAATTCACTTGGATGGGACTCCTTGATTAGTTACGCACGCTCATTAGGGATAGATACGAATAAATTCAAAAAAGACATAGAATCAGGCCATTTGCAGCAGAGGATAGACGGCGATTTGGAAAGTGGCCTGCGTAGCGGGGTTAACGGGACGCCGTCTTTCTTTATTAATGGCAAAAAATATAACGGCGATTGGGAATATAAGACTTTCCAACAGGTGCTAAGTGATATGATTCACTCATGATTTCTATGTGATGTGTATTGATTGAAACTTTCTTTCCTTCCTACACTTGACCGAAAATGTTCGATTAATTTTGTTATAAGATTCATTGGCAAAGCATGCATTTTTTTCAGCATATTGGCAAGCATGGAATTTGAATCCACAAAAGAAAGACTTTCAAATCAAATCCTCGCCGGAAACACAGACCTACCTGGAATGCAGAAACGAATTCACAGTTTGAGCTTCTATTCAAGTAGTCTCGTTCATTGTTCTTATTTCGGTTTCTGGGTGATGTCTTTGAATATCTTGCCGTCCTTCATAATCACGAGAAGATTTTTCCCGGGATCGTCGAGCAACTTAATGTTGGTAAGCGGATCGCCATCTACGAGTAGCAGGTCTGCGAGGGCACCTTCCTCCACGATCCCAAGCTTGCCAGGGTAGGGATTGCGCAGCCCGGTCAGCGCAAGTAATTCGCCGTTCGTGCCAGTCGCCATCTTCAATACTTCGGCTGGTGTGAACCAACGAGTCATTACCGAGATTCGGGAACTCTGCCTGGTGACCTCTCTTGGATCAAACAGGATATCGGTGCCAAATGCTGTTTTGATTTTGTATTTTTTCACAAACGCGTAAACGTTGTCTGTGCCTTTGACCACCAGCATCTTTTTGGCATGTTCTTCTGAACCTGGTGGAAAAGGGTTGGATTGTGGATCATCGATGAAGGGCTGGGTGCTAAGCCAGATTCCCTTTTCAGCTATCAACCTGGCGGTAGCCTCATCCATTAGATGGCCGTGTTCAATACATTTCACTCCGGCCTCGATCGCCCCGCGAATTGCTTTTGTCGTGTAGGCATGGGCAGTTACATAGGTTCCCCAATTTTCTGCGGCTTCCACCGCAGCGCGCAATTCGGGTGCGGTGAAAGTAGAGACATCCAACGGACTGCGGGGCGACGACACTCCTCCTCCGGCCATTAACTTGATCTGGCATGCGCCCAGCATCAGTTGTTCACGCACGCGCAACCGAACTTCATCGGGACCGTCGACAATTATGGAGGCGCCCAATTGTTCTGAGCGCGCCTCAGCAACACCGAGTTTGCGGGGCAATTCGTAAGGGAGCCGAAAGTCTCCATGTCCGCTGGTAGTTGTAATCATGGCTCCGGAAGGATAGATGCGCGGGCCAACGACAATACCCTGATCAATCGCGAGCTTCAGATCGAAAACGGGACCTCCACAGTCACGAACGGTGGTGAACCCACGCATTAGCGTGTTTTCCGCATCACGGGCTGCCAGCAGGGTGAGATAGCCTAAGTCCGCTGTCAAGAGTAAATTCAAAGGCGTAGCCGCAAACATGACGTGCCAATGGGCGTCAATGAAACCCGGCATAAGTGTGCGTCCGCCGCCGTCAATTAAAGTGGCGCCTGCCTGACGGTCGGCAGGAATAATCGAAGTCGAAATTTTTTCAATTACATTCCCGCGCACAAGAACATTTGATGGCGCGGAGAGCTTGTCCGATTTACCATCGAATATGCGAACATTGGTGAAGAGAGTAACAGAGCTTGGTGCGCTTTGCGCCAATGAGGATAGGGAAGCGAAAAGCGTGAGAATGATCAAAGAAACTTTCATATTACAATTGGGGTGAAGACGATGTTGTGAGGAGTTCCCAAACCGAAAATAGTCTTGAACTGCCAAATGTTTCATAGAAAGGTTTTTTGGTTAGGCTGCAAAGGTAGGATAAAAGAAAAGGGGCTTGGATAAAGAACACGCCCGCATGCGCTGAAGATTCGGTGGGCAAGGAAAAGCACAACGTGTTCCACCTGTAATGTATAACCGAATAATTTCGATACAGCCCAAGGGCAATTTGAAGGTTTACTGAGACGTAGTTATACCTGCCTTCGCATGGGCAATTAGTTCCCCACCAAGATTTGAGGCGGCTTTTTCCAAACAGAATTAAGTATAACAACTGGCTTTCAGCGATTGGGGGAACACGGTTGGGGTGGCATTGTGTTTGAATCTTCACTTATTTGTTCATTCTTAAACTAAATTTTATGGTAGTTCTACATAGACGACTATTTCCCGCTTTCATGATTTTAGCGGTTGTGGTCGCTGGAGCAATAGCCTGTCATGGATCGGAAAGTAAATCCTCGGAGAAGAAGACTTCAGATTCCTCAGATTTGATAAATAAAATGGATGCAAAAAAGACAAGCAAACAAAACAAAGAGTCCAGAAGAAAAGGAAAATCATCAGTTTCTAATCCTCAGTACGGAAGTAACAAAATGGTGAAGGACAAAGAAGGTGTATATAACAAGACTGATAAAATGCCAGAATTTCCCGGAGGTCAGCGCGCATTGGCAAACTATATCGAAAATAATCTTGAGTATCCACAGGAAGCGATTGATGATAATAGACAGGGCACTGTCAGAGTTACGTTCGTAGTTGACGAAAAAGGAAAAGTATCTGACCCAAAGTTGATTGAAAATAAGAAAATTGGAGATGGCGTCGATGAGGAAGCTCTCAGAGTTGTAAGCAGAATGCCTGACTGGAAGCCAGGACAAGTCAGAGGAAAAAATGTAAAGGCAAGATTGGAATTGCCGATTACATTTCAGCTTTCATCTTAAGCGGCCTACGCCAAAGCTTCAGCGAGTAAGGGAAGGACACAACGTTGTGTTCTTCCATAACCTTCGTGTAAACATTTCTGTCTCAAAACTTCAGAGTACGTGAGCCTAGCTCGCCGAAGCTTCAGCGTAATTGGCTTCCAACAAATCTCCCTTTCCCTCTAAGAAAATCAATCGCTCGGGCAATGTTTTTTTCCACACTCTTCGCCGATTTAAGGGAAGCAATATAACGCACGATTTCTTTTTGTCTTGAAGGAGAAAGTTTTTCAAATGCCGCCTTCGCATCCTGGTTTTTTGATAAGGCTTCGATTAGCAAAGGGTGGGGGCTGATTGTTCTGTCCCTTGGGTCAAACTCAACCGCAATTTTAATTTGTTCTCCAATTCGATTCGGAGAATTTTTTAACATGGTTGTGTTGATGTATAAACGCCAGTTCCCGCCGTATTTTACCAATGTCTGCTTAAAGGGATGTCCGTTTACTGTCCCGCAAATCGGAATAGGACCCTTGTTTTTAGCGGCCTGTTTAAATATTCCTGTCAATATTCTTTCGGGTATAGAAACGAAAGGATTTATTCCAATGATGTCTAACGTGGCTTTGAATTGATACATAAATCTCAATTCAAAAGTAAAAAATGTATTGAGTCGTGCATCTTCGAAAGCGACACTTTATTATTGCCAAAGGGTTACAAAGAACACAAAGGTTGTGACGCTCCCTAAAAAAAGAATGCTATAATTTAGACATACCATATCTAAACCTCCATGACTAAAAACACTTTCTTCCAATTCATTGACGCCATCAACCGGCATAATGTTGAAGCCATCTATTCTCTTATGACCGATGATCACACTTTCATCGACGCATACGGAAACCAGGTTGTCGGCAAAAACAATATGAAAGCCGCCTGGATTGGCTATTTCCAATGGTTCCCTGATCATAAAATTGAGATTACCGACCTGTTTGCAGAAGAGAACAAGGTCGCCGCGTTTGGTTTTGCCAGCGGCACATTCCAAAACAAAAAATCAGAAACCAATGAAAATTATTGGCATCTTCCCGCGGCCTGGAAAGCCGTAGTATCCGGCGATAAAATAAGACGCTGGCAGGTGTATGCCGATACCAAACGACCTTTTGATATCATTGAAAAAAACAAATAGGCATCACAGTTAAAGATTTGCTTTTTTTGTTCCATCAAACTCACTGTCTAAAATTTACAATTTTCGTCGGTTGATTCAGGTTAGCTTTGTCGAGTCTCCTAAAATCATTAGGGCTAATGAATTTGAACAATCGCCTTTTACTCCTGTTGATCATCCTGTTTTCCGGAACCTGCTGGTATCTGTCCTCGGGCCTGAATGGAGATTTTTGGTGGCTTTTTTGGATCGCTCCTGTTCCCGTCTTATTTGTCAGCTATAAATTATCATCCGGAAAAGCATTCTGGGTTGCATTTCTTGCATACCTGCTTGGGAGATTGAGCTGGCTCTCATACCTGCTTTCTGTAGTTCCTGTTGGTCTGGCAATCATTTTTACCAGTATGCTGCCTTTGATTTTTGCAGTCATCATTCTGATCAGTCGCAGCATCGTCCTTAGAATAAAAAATTGGATTGGCCTACTCGCATTCCCCACATTGGTGGTGTCCTTCGAATATCTGCTATTTCATGTTACAGGAGATGGTACGGCCGGAAGCATAGCCTACTCGCAGGCCAATTGTTTGCCTCTGATCCAGATCGCATCAATTACCGGCATTCTCGGAATTGTTTTTACCATCAGCTTATTTTCTTCTACCGTCGCATGGTGCATTTTCTCAAGGAACCAAAGGCCGAAGATGGTGCAGGCGATGGTTGTTGGCACTTTGATAATTACCGCCGTGTTCTTCTTTGGCCTGGTCGAGTTGTATGCGATTGATCTTCCGAAAAGCAGTTTGCCAATTGGATTATTTTCCGCGGCCGAAAGTCGGCATCATGAAGAAAGGAAGTTTAATACTGAAAAAGGCGACAGCCTTTTGCGCGAATATGAAGAATCAATAGCGCACCTCAGCTCAGAAGGAGCTTTGATTATTGTCCTGCCTGAAAAAATGATAACCGTTACAAGCGACCAGGATTCAGCTTTCCGTAAAAAATTCTCCGATATTGCTATACGTAATAAGGTGAACCTGGTTGTAGGCTATACATTGACGAAGGATCGTTCGATTAAGAATTTGTCGTGGATCGTTTCTTCACAAGGGCAGACCCTGGCTGTTTATCAAAAAGTCAATCTTTTTGAAGGCGAGGCGAGAGAAGGCTTCCAGAGAGGAGATTCTATTTCGGTTTTCACAATGGAACATTCCAGGGCTGGCACAGCTATATGCAAAGACATGGACTACCAGTCCTTTCTTAGAAAATACGGCAGGGCGGGAGTTGACGTCTTATTTGTTCCGGCGTGGGATTTTGAAAGAGACGATTGGCTTCATTCCCGGATGTCAATTCTCCGTGGTGTTGAAAATGGATTTGGAATTGCAAGATGTGCTCGAATGGGTAGGTTAACAATTAGTAATCGTCATGGTAGAGTGTTGGCCGAAGCCAGTACCTCTGATGGAAGGGCGGCGTCGGTTATGGAAAGTTTGCCGGTCTATTCTTACAAAACGGTTTTTAGTTATTGGGGGGACTGGTTTGTAGCTCTTAACATAATTCTTGCTCTGTTTCTCATTCTGGTTGCACGCAAAAACGCAAAGCAAGCAAAGGCGCAAAAGTAGCCACCTGTTGCCCTTTCGCCTTTGCTTGCTTTGACCGCCGCGGCAGATGGAACACTACTTGTGCACCACGAGAACCTGAAAAGTCCCAGGAATCATCTTCGGCCTTTCACCCGCTACTGCTTTTTCGAGATCCGCAGCCGGCAAAAAAACTTCATGTGTATTTTGGTCCAACGCAAGTGTTCTTGCTGATCTTTTGGTAGGAACGATGTCTATCACCTGGAATTGATCCGCCGATGTTTCTCTAATAACACAGAGCTTGCCTTCACCACAGGATGCAAATACATATTTCAACACATCATCGAAAGCAACTCCATCGCAACCATCACCAATAGGTAATTTATCAACGATCCTTCCATTGGTAGCATCCATCACCATTAAAAGCTTGTCGCAACCTGAAAAAAGTCTGTTCGTGCTAACGTCGATGGCCAGACCAGTAGGACTTTGCCCAGGTGCCAACGGCCATGTATTCACCACTTTATTTGTATTCAAATCAACGACAGCAATCATGCTTTTGTCTTCTAAATTCACAAACAACGTTCCTTTACCATCGGAAGCTGCTTCTTCAGGCTTGCCGCCGACAGGAATGGTTGCCACCACTTTTTCGGTGCCAGGATCAACGATTGACAAATCCTGGCTCCGGCCATTACAGGTAATTATTTTTTTGGTGAATGGCTCAAACATGATGGCATCGGGATTCTGTCCAACAGGAATTTGACTCAATATGTTGGTGGTTGCCACATCAAATACCGTAATTGTATTTAACCTACCGTTGCTCGTGTAGCCTTTGCCATTCTCTTTATCGAAGGCAATACCATGTACTCCGGTCGTATTCAGAATAACCCCGACGGAATCTCCTGTTTTTTGATCCAAAATATTTACCTGGGTTCCATGGGACACATATACCCGGTTACCCGCGACAGCTATATAATCCCAGCCACCGGCACTGGGTATCTTAAAAGTTCTTTGAACTTTGAATCCGCTTCCCTGTTGCGCCATCAGGGCTGCCGGATAAGCAAGTACCAGAGCGAAGAAGAAATAAATCGATTTCATGATCTTACATTTTAAAAGTGATTATACAACTTGTGGAATATCTGTTTTGTTTTTTACCAGTAACCGTAGCAATGATGGTAGAACTATCAATAGGAGTGGGAGTGCCGCAATAAATCCTCCTATAACGGCAATGGCCAGGGGCTGATGCAGCTGCGCGCCTGTTCCAATGCCTAAGGCCAGCGGCATCAAGGCTATGATGGCACCAAATGCCGTCATCAGTTTTGGGCGGATACGTGTCGACAAAGCGAAGATGATTGAGTCGTCCACATTCTTTTCTTTCAGTGATTCCCTGAATTGAAGAATAGTAAATATGGCGTTCTCCCCGATGATCCCGACAATCATAATTAACCCGGTATAACTTCCCACATTCAATGGCGTATTGGTCAGGTACAATGCAGCATAACTTCCTGCAATCCCCAATATGGCGAGAAGAATGATCATCAATGCAATTTTAAAATCCCGGAAAAGAAAAAGGATAACAGCAAACACCAAAAGGCTGGAAGTGATAAGTATCGTCAATAATTCACTGAAAGATTGTTGTTGTTCTGCATACGCGCCACCGTATTCAATATGATAACCTTGCGGCAGGGTAACCTGTTTCTCCAGTTTATTTTGGATATCTTTCATAACACCACCAAGATCCCTGCCTTCCAATCGGGCCGAGACCTCACCCATGGATTGAAGATTTTCCCTTTTGTTTTCTGCCGTACCTTGGTTTACGGAGACAGAAGCCAATTCATTTACGGGTCTGAATTTACCGGTAGGGAGGAATATTAGCGTCTTGTATAAATCCGCTACCGACGCATACCTACTGTTTGGATAAACAATTCGAACGGGCGATAATTGTTCCCTTTCCAGGATATTGCCAACGATATTGCCTTCGAGCCGCGTTTGCATTTGAAATTGGAGTGAAGATGGAGTGATGCCAAATTCCAGCAACTTATTGTTGTCTGGCACAACACTGACTGAAGGGCCTGCAATAACGATTCCATCAAATACATCTGCCGTTCCCTTCACTTCTCTGACCGAATCGGCAACCTGCTTCGAAAGCTCCTCTAAACGATGTTGATCATTTCCAAAAATTTTGATCGCAACAGGTTGAACGGATGTCATCAAATCGCCAAGCATATCGGCGATAACCTGACCCATATCGATTCGCAAGGCCGGTTGGGAAGATTCAATTTGCTTGCGAAGATCAGAAATGACCTCTTCTGTTGTTTTATTTCTCTCTTTTTTTAGTTGGATTAAGTAATCGCCCTTATTCGGTTCAGTCACAAAAAAACCCATTTCCGCACCCGTACGACGCGAATAGCTCGCCACCTCCGGAGTTGTCATTACGATTTTATCAACCTGTTGCAGGATCCGATCGGTTTCCTGTAACGAAGTGCCTGGAGGGGAATTATAATCCAGCACAATGGTTCCCTCATCCATTTCCGGCAGAAACCCAGTCTCCAGGCGTGGCAGGATCCAATAAATTGAAAATGCAAATCCAGCCATAATTATGAAACTTATCCAGGGCTTGTGAATGAAAAATGCAACCCATCTTTGCTGCTTCACCGAATGCGGCTTTATCTTTTTCTCCCGTCCGGATTTTCTTTTTCCCGAAAAGAGCAAATAGATGGCTGGCAAACCAATCCATGTCACAAAAAAAGAACTGACGAGCGTTATAATCATGGTATTCGTCAATACTTTGAAATATGCGCCCGCGACGCCACTCATCAGCTCGAATGGAATAAATATGACGATGGTACTCAATGAAGAACCTACCATCGCAGGAAAGAGATAACGTATAGCCTTTTGAATCAGCGATTGCGATGGCTCCAATGGATGTTCTTCATGTGTTCTTTGGATTTGTTCCATCACTACTATCGCGTCATCGATAATTAAACCGATTGATGCTGCAATAGCGCCGAGAGTCATTATGTTCAAAGTGTAACCAATCGAATACAATATGATTATAGTAAGTGAAATGGTAACAGGTATGGTAATCAGGATGGTCGCGCTTGCTTTCCATGACCTCAGGAATACGATGGCCACCAGGATAGCCAGCAGCAGTCCAATCCAAAGACTGTCTGTTACACTTCGAATTGAATCGTTCACAAAATCAGCCTGGATGTAGAAGGGTTTAATTTGCACATCCGGGGGAAGTATCTTTTTTAATTCCGCAATCTTTTTTTCCAGGTTAGCGGACAGTTCGATGAGGTTGGCATCGGGATGTTTGATCACGCCAATTAGCGTGCCTTCTTTCCCGTTAGCATTGATTCTGATATGTTCCACCGCCTCTTCAATGGAAACGGTGGCGATATCCTGTAACTGGATGACTCTTCTTCCATTGTTACTAATGATCAGTTTTTTCAATTGGTCCAAAGTCTGCACGGTGGCGTCAGTTACGGTCAAATAAAGCATGTGGTAATCCGACAGAAAGCCGTTAGATTTAATGAAATTCGTCTGCGCCAAAGAGTTAGATAAACTCTCCGGCGTTATCCCCAGGGTACTCATTTTTTGGGCATCCAGCGTTAACCAGTATTCTTTTCGTTTCCCCCCGGTTACCCGGATCTCGGCGACACCCTGCACCTGAGAAAGAAAAGGTTTAACTGTATAGGTAGCCAGCTGCCACATGTCAATGGCTGGCCGACCCCTTGTGGATTCCAAGGAATAGCCCATGATAGGCAGGATGGAAGGGTTCATCCTTTCTACTCTGATATCCACACCGGGAGGTAAATTGCTGGAGGCCTGCTGAATCTTAGATTCAATTCTTTGTTTGGCCAGGTCAATATTGCTTTTCCAATCCATGAAAGCCGAAATTTCGCATTCTCCCCGGCTGGTAATACTGCGAATGGTAACAAGATCCGGAACCTGCTTAATTGCGTTTTCGAGAGGCTTTGTGACAGTGACCATCATCTTATCAACCGGCTGCAAACCCGCATCAGCAATGATTTTTATTTTGGGAAAAGTGATTTCAGGAAACAAAGAAGTCTTCAGCCTGGTATAAAAGAATAGCCCGCCCATTAGCACAATCGCTACACAAGTGGTGATGGGATTCTTATAATGGACGATATAGTTTTTCATAGTTTGTTTAATTCTGTACGATCACCCTTGCTGTGTCGGACAATCCATAGTTGCCTGTTAATACAATCCGGTCTTGTGGAGTGAATCGGGGGGAGATAATTTCAACCCTGTTATTTATATCGAGTCCTTTTTTGATCTCGGTTCTTACAGCAGTCACAGAGTCGATCATCTTCATCACCCAAAAATTTGTTTGCGCCTCATCGGAAAGGACAGCTGACTTGGGCAGGGTTTGAACACCTGCTCTTTGATTTTTAATGATCAGCACCTTGGCGATCAGGTCCTCTGGTATCAATTCACTCGAATTCACCTTAATGACAACCGGAACAGTTTGTGAGAGCGAATCGACAATAGGCATCACTGAAGTAATCGTTCCCTGGAG
This sequence comes from Bacteroidota bacterium, assembly GCA_003175695.1. Classification (GTDB taxonomy): domain Bacteria; phylum Bacteroidota; class Bacteroidia; order Chitinophagales; family Chitinophagaceae; genus Puia. Next base: position 34,187 of record PSRA01000216.1, read on the forward strand.
GCGTGTTCCATCCGGCAAAGTCAACTTAACAGACTTTTGGTTTAACGCATATTGCTTCAATTCATAAGGTATATTCAACAGGAAGGCAAAACTATTCATGTTACTAATGACAGCCAGTTGGTCTCCATCCTGCACGTAGTCACCCTTTTCATGATTTAATTGAGTGATATATCCATGAGCCTGAGCCTTAATCACATTAACACCTGAGAATTTGAACGAACTGTCCAGCGAAGAGATGGCATTGCCTATTACCATGGACTCTTTAGTTTGGACAAGAAATAATGTCTTACCTTCTTTGACAAATTCCCCAGGCTTGGCATTAACCTGTACGACGTATCCATTTGCGTTGGATTTTACATAGCTGCTTTGCAAAAAAGTAGAAGTTGCATTCAGCTCAATAGAATCTTCAAGGTTCGCAAGTTCTACCGGCGTCACCGTGACCGGAGTTTTAACTTCTGAAGGTGGCGCATCTTCTTCCTTTGCCTTCTGCTGGTTTTTGCAGGCAACAAATCCCGCGAGCGATATAAAAAAAATACTGAGAAATTTTTTTGTCATGGGTATCGGTTTAGATTGCCTGCCAATAATTGATTTGATTGATGATTTGCAGTCGGCTCACATAATTCTGGTTGAGAAGATGCCGGGCAGTGAGATAGGTATTAATGGCCAAAATATAATCCGTGATACGAATATTTCCTGTTTCCAATAATTTTTCATTCACTTCAATTAGGCGATTAGAGTATTTTATCTGGTTGTCAATGTCGCGGATTAATGATTCAGTCGCATGCAATTGCTGTAACAACTGGGCCACCTGTTGATCGTACTGGCGTAAAAAATTGTCTCGGTACGCAGTCCTTGTTCTTTCCGCAATTTCCAGTTTCCTGTATTTCATTTGCCGCTGCTTTCCGTCGTAGATGGGAACCGTAAGGGTCAGGCCGGCACTGGCGCCAAAATTCTTATAAAACTCATAGCTGAAACTTGACAGGAAACCTGCGTCCGCATAAATGTTCACCTTAGGCTTATAGCTGAAATCTACAACTGATCGCTGATTCAAGAATTTCAGACTGTCGATACTATATTGCTGATAAAATGGGGAAGTAAAAATATCCGGCAACGCTGCCATCCGCAGGTTAGGGTCGGGCAGGGCAACTGCAGCAGTGTCAACTATGCCACATAAATAATTCAGCATGGCAAAATCATTCTTGAATTGAATTTCAGTTTGCCGAACACTTAATTCCTGTTGCTGGAGGGTTACATAAAAAGTAAGATAGTCGGATTGCTTGTAGATGTTCTGTCCTGTCAGATTCTTCAGGATAGCTGCTTCCTTTTGTAAAAGATCGAGGATCTCTGTGTTGAATTGAAGGGTCGTCACATCCCCAAATACCAAGATATATTGTGCAGTGACAGTTTTATTTAAATCTTTCTCAGCGATGACAGATGTGTTCCCGATGGCCTCATTATCCAGGTGAATGCTGCGATATTGAGTTGCCAGGTTCTTCTTACTCACAATTTCCCTGTTTGCCTGCACTAACGCTGATATCTGTCCGCCGTTTGTAATTAGATTATCATACCCCAGGCCGTTAAGGGAAGGAGCATAGAAACTGTTGCTGATTCCATTAACCTGGACTCTGTAGCTTGCCCTCAGGATTTGGCTGTCCATTTGATTGGAGGCAATCTGGTTTTTGTAATCCTTTAAAAGGGGACTATTTACTTTCGCATTGGCTAAATAAAATTCCAGGTTATGATTCTGCGCAAAAACATGCATTGTCGCCAGCGTTAAACACAGGCAGAAAATATACTTCATGGATGACTGTTAGGCTCATAAAAGTAAGGGCTGATTCTGTCGAGATTCTGAATTTTTAGAAAGAGTCACAAAGCACATATCGGGTACGACATCGTGCATCCTTTGTGTTCCCTAAAAAGCAACCGTGAAAGCGTGTTGCTTGTTCTCGTATCTATAACCCAGCGTATAATGATAGATACTACAAATTTTACTTACGATGGCCAGTCCTAATCCTGTTCCTTCGCCCATCTCCGTACCGTTGGACAGTTTATGAAAGCGATCAAAAACTTTATCGGGCAGTGGTGATTCCACACCCGTATTAGATATCCGAAGCGTGTTCTGATGAATATCCACCTGAACCTGGCCACCACGTCTATTGTGCCGAACCGCATTGGAAACAAGGTTGCCGACCATAATTTCCAGCATACTGCTATTAGCTTTTATAATGGAAGGATCTTCAGACCCCGACTTGATGGAAATCGAATATTGATCGGCATGAAATTTCGACTGGTCAATTATTTTTTGCGTCAGTTGAGCGATATTCACCTCCTCATTAACCGGAAACTGGCCATTTTCAATTTTAGCAAGCAACAACAGCGATTTATTTAGCCTGATCAACCTTCGGTTGGTTGATTCCAAATCATGAATCAATTCCGCCTGGTCTTCAGTCAGTGATTGAGTTTGCATCAAAAGATCCAGCTTGCTTTGAAAAATGGCAAGAGGTGTTTGCATTTCGTGAGCAGCATTTTCAGTAAACTCCTTTTGTTGCAAATAAATTTCATAGTTCCTGTTGAACAGGTTTCGAAGTGCCTTATTCAATTCATTAAATTCGTTGATAGTGCTAGCAGGTAAATCTATGTTCGCACTTTTATTGAGTTCATATTTCTGAATTTTGTTGAGCGTGTTATAGAACGGCTTCCAAATATTCTTCGAAATTTTCTGATTTATCCAAAGAATACCAGCCATCAGCAACACGAGTAAGATCGTTTGAACGAGCACAATACTTCCCAACAAATCCTCATTCTCCACCAAAGAACTTCTGATTATAATTTCATACAGGTTTCCCTCGACTTCGATCACACCAGAAATCTCCCGGTAGGGATCCTGGTCTCCACGTCTTCTGTTTTGTCTATAAGTAGTGTATATGTGATCACGAAAAGCCCTGGTGGCGGGCGCCAGGGATATGTCTTTATCCAGCCTCGACCAGGTTATCAGTTCATCCTGTGAATGTATGCTGGACAAATTAGACCGGATATCGGCTAATTGAGTTTTCAGCGAGTGATCGGTAGCACGCAACAGCACTGACCGAACGACAAAATAAAATAAGGGAACGGTCACCAACAGAATGATGAAGGAATAAACAAGGTAACTCCGGATTGTTTTATTGAGAAGCTTCATGATCAAACATCGAACTTATAACCCATGCCGTAGATGGATCGAATATATTCTTTTGAACCTGCCTGCTGTAATTTTTTTTTCAGGTTCTTCATATGAGTATAAATAAAATCAAAATTATCAAAGATTTCTGCTTCATCACCTGACAGATGTTCGGCTATGGCATTTTTCGAGATTACCCTGTTCTTATTATATGCGAGGTAGAGAAGAAGATCATATTCTTTCCTGGTTAAATCAATCGCCTTGTTATTGACAGAAACCACTTTCGCAGCGAGATCGATGGTGATTTCATTAAACACAAGGATCTTATGTCCCTGGAAATGACGTCTGCGGATAACAGCGGAAATTCTCGCATTCAATTCCGACAAATGAAATGGCTTGGTTAAATAATCATCGGCACCCAGGTTCAAGCCTTTAATCCTATCCTGGATGCTGTTTTTTGCAGATATGACGATGACTCCATCGGTCTTTTTTTCCTGCTTCAATTCCCTTAGCAGCCCGAGTCCATTTCCATCGGGAAGTGTAACATCGAGTAAAATACAGTCATAATTATACGTCTCGATTTTTTGCCGGGCAGTTTTGTAGTCGCTCGCCGCTTCGCAGACATAATTTTCTCCTTTCAGGTATGCAACCATACTTTTCAACAATTCCTTTTCATCCTCGACGATGAGAATCTTCATGAACGAAAATTTAGTAAAAATAAATGCGCAATCTGAAGAAAAACTGAGTAATCCCGGCTTAAATTCGTCGAAAATAGTCTCCGGGACGCCACTCACGTTAAGAAAATGCCTATTTTGAACCGGATTGAATGGATGGAGGAAAAAATCTGCTAGCGAAGACTGACCTTTTATGACAAGAGAGCTACTGCTCCATCTTTTCTTTTAACCCTAATTGTTCTATTTGTCCCGCCGCCTCCTTCAAGCAGCAGAAAGTTCTTACTCAACACAACGATATTCAAAGGACAGGATGGAATAGCAGGGAAACGACTCTTATTACGCTGAATGTAAGGCCAGGTACTTTTGGCAAAACTTTTACCAGAACGGTAGACGATCAAATCTATTCGCAACCATTAGTGATGACGCAGGTAACTATTCCCTCCCTGAGCAAACGAAACCTGGTGATCGTCGCCACTGTTAACAACTCTGTTTATGCATTTGATGCCGATTCTCCTTCAGTTAACAATCCCTATTGGAAAGTGAATCTTTCCCCAGCAGGAACCAGGGCTCCAAAAAATACCGATATGACAGGAGCCTGTGGAGGTATTATAGGGATTTTAGCGGGAAAATGGGTATCGTCGGTACGCCGGTTATCGATAGTGCAACAGGAACGTTGTATCTCGTTTCCAGGAATGTTAGCCAGGCAGTAGCAATTTTTAACAATGGCTGCATGCCATGGATATCACCTATGGGAGCAGAAAAATCTAACAGCCCCGTCCTTATAACGGCAACGTATACGGGAAGTAGTGCAGGTAGTGTGGGGGGATATCATCAGCTTTGATCCACAAAGACAAAATCAACGTTCTGGCTTATTGTCCATATTGTCAAAGATCTTTAAACCTCTAAAGGACCTTTGTGACCCAAATCGAGATCTAGAAACCTAACCATCTGTCTTATTCGAAAACCACGGAACAGAACCCTTACAAAGTTTTAATCCGAATGGGAATGCGGGCAACGTAACAGCAGGAAATCCGTATTTCAAATTAAGGGAGGTAAGCGAAAATTCGCAGAATATCTTTCCAATATGCTTATGAAAATTCTTAGCCACTTGAATCTTCCAAATTTATTATGTGGGTTTAATTACTAAATTTATTATATTATCTCCTGAATAAGAGTCGGATGCATTTTTGGCCACAAATGATTGCATTCAGGCAGAATTTTTCAGGTTTAGGGCAATTAATTGGTCAAAAAACAGCGTTCAATTGAAATATGCTGTCATTTTGATTAACAACCAAACTGATTTAAATCTACGCTTTATGAGAAAATTTTTGGGTCTGATGGCCATGCTTATCGGATTTTCCTTGTCACTCTTCGCGCAAAATATTGTAAAAGGGAAAATAACGGATAGCAAAGATGGCGCTTCGATGGCAGGCGTAACTGTAAGATCAAAAGCGGGCGGCAACTCTGTTGTCACTGGTCCCGACGGAACATATCAAATCAAAACCTCCGGAAAACAGGATATACTTGTCTTTTCATTTGTCGGTTATGCAACTGAACAAGTGAACGTGGGAGGGAAGATCAATATCTCGCTGGCCATGTCAACCGAAGAAAAAAAATTGCAGGAAGTAGTGGTAGTCGCATATGGAGCGCAGGAAAAGGCTAAATTAACCGGAGCAGTTGCGAAGGTGGATGGTAAAGAATTTGAAAATATTCCGATGTCTTCTGTCGACCAGATGCTGCAGGGAAAAGTAGCCGGTTTGCAATCAGTAGCATCCTCAGGACAGCCTGGCGCATTGCAGGAAATCCGGATTCGTGGCGTGGGCTCCATCAATGCTTCATCTGAACCTTTATACGTTATAGATGGAATTCCTGCAAACACAGGTGATTTTTCCAGGGCAACTACTACGTCAAATGCATTAGCTGGTATAAATCCAAATGATATCGAGAGTGTTTCTGTGTTGAAGGATGCAGCTGCATCTTCTTTATATGGATCACGGGCCGCTAATGGAGTTATAATCATCACAACGAAAAAGGGAAGGGCGGGAAAAACCAAAATCGCAGCGGATGCAGAGTTTGGTTATAGTGATGTAGCTTATTTAAGCCCCCTCGGAATGCCGCTGAACAAAAACCAATACACTGCATTGACGACGGAAGGCCTGAGCAACGCCACCGGCGGTGATACGGCAACCATCAATTTTTATCTCAATGCACTTGGTGCAAATAATGGACACAATACGGATTGGCTGAACGTTGTCACCAGGCAGGGCAGGACGCAGCAATACAATATCTCGGCTAGTGGAGGAGACGCGAGAACTACCTTTTTTCTTTCTGCTGGCTATTTCAAACAACAGTCCGTAGTTATAGCATCGGATTTTGAACGCTATAGCGGAGATATAAACCTGAAACATCGTCTGAATGATAAGATTTCTGTAGGCATGTCGCTAAATATTTCGCATTCCAGTCAAACCACACCTACGCAATCAGCAAACTTCCGCAGCCCTGTACTGGCAGCTTATTACCTGCGTCCTTACCAGCATCCGTTGAATCCTGATGGTTCAATAAATTATAGCACGAATGATTTTGAGCAAATCTATAATCCACTCGCTATCGCGCATTACGACAGGACCAGCCTTGGCACGACAAAAATAATTGGCTCATTAACGGGCGATTACAATATTATTCGCGGATTGCGATTTTCAACCAGGTTCGGAGTGGATTATATGGCATTGGAAGAAGGCAATTATTTCAATCCGTTCTTTGGCGACTATGTTAACGAGGGTGGAAACTTCACAAATCTATATACCCGAATTTTTAACTGGGTTTGGACTAACACGTTCGATTATGCGAGAGAGATAGATAAAGGTGGCAATCTTACAGCCGATTTAAAAGTTGGATATGAGGCGCAAAAATCGCAGGAATATGATCTCACCGCAAATGGAAACGGTGTTCCCGAACTGACTTCATTACCTCTTCCTCCAACAAGTAACCCGGTTGCTGCTTTGGCACAGGGACAGGATTTTGCTTTTTCTTCACTCTTCTCCAATTTGCAATTCAACTACAAAAACAGATACTCTTTGTCCGGGAGCCTGAGACAGGACGGCTCCTCAAGGTTTGGTGTGGATAATCGATATGGTACTTTTTGGTCCGTGGGCGCAGCATGGAATATCGACAGAGAGGACTTTATGTCCAATATGGACTATATTTCTAATCTCAAATTAAGAGCATCTTATGGTGCAAATGGTAATGCAAATATTGGCAATTACAGCTGGCGTGCCCTCTATGGATTTGGTAACGATTACAACAAGCTACCTGGCAGTGCTCCTACAACCGTCGGAAATCCAAATCTCACGTGGGAATTAAATAAGCCTCTTGATATAGGTCTTGAAGTGGGTGTGTTAAAAAACAGGTTGAATGTGGAAGTCGATTATTATATTAGGAAAACGAATCAATTACTACAAAGTGTTCCTCTCTCACTCACGTCGGGTTTCTCGAGTTACCCGGATAATATTGGATCGATGGAAAACAGGGGAATAGAAATAACTCTCAATTCCACTCCTGTACTGACAAAAGATTTCAGGTGGGATCTTTCTTTCAATATCGCCTTCAACAAAAATAAAGTGACACAATTGAACCATAATGCAGATATAATTTCCATCCCCAATATTATTCGAAAAGGCCAGGATGTACAATCCATCTATACATGGCAATGGGTAGGTGCCGATCCTCAAACGGGTAATCCTCTCTGGTACACAGACAGCACGAGAAAGTCTATGACATCGGATGTAACGAAAGTCAATAATGCCATTATTGGTAGCGCATCACCCAAGGGTTTTGGAGGACTAAATACGGTTTTTTCCTATAAGGGATTATCATTGAACGCACAGTTTAATTTCCAATTCGGTAATCTTTTGACCAACACTTGGGGATTCCTGAATGAAAGTGATGGCGCATTCTATTCGCTTAATCAGAATGTAAAAGAGTACGAAAGAAGATGGCAGAAACCAGGAGATAAGACAGATATACCAAAGTACATAGCTGGAAATCAATCGGGATCCAACTCACTTTCGAGCAGATATTTTTACAAAGGAGATTATATACGATTGAGAAATGTTGTGCTGATGTATTCGCTTCCAAAGAAAATATTGACACATATTAAAATGGACAATGTTCAATTCTATGTTAGAGGTACCAATTTATGGACGAAGGCTTTCGACAAGAATCTCACATTCGATCCCGAACAGCCGATCAATGGGTTGAATGATTTGCAAGTCCTTTTCCAAAAGACTGTTTCAATAGGTGTCAATCTTAATTTTTAAAATTCGTAGCATGAAAACATCCATCATAATAAAATCAATTCTCTACCTGACAATTTGCACTGTTTTTATTTCATCATGCAGTAAAAAGTTCCTCGACCTCGCTCCACCAAGTCAAATTCCTCAAAACGAGGCGATCGTTGATGAAAGTTCAATGAAAGACGCAGTCGCTGGGATGTATGCGAGTTTACGTGCAGTTGATTTTTTTGGTAGAACCTTGCCAATCCTGGGAGATCTCCTGGCGGATAATATTTATATAGATCCGATACAAAATTCCAACAGGTATTTGATAGATATGACTTATACCTATACCGAGAATTATGGTAACGTTGCTAGTACCTGGGCATCGGCGTACAATACGATTCTAAGGGCAAACAATGTTATCAATGCCAATATTCCCAAGTCGGATATAGTTGACCAATTAAAAGGTGAAGCGTTGACGATTCGCGCACTTTCATATTTTGAGTTGGTGAAATTTTTTGCAAGGCCTTACACAGCAGATCCGTCTGCTCCCAATGCATTGGGCGTTCCTCTCGTGCTCACTTTTGATGCCAAAGCAAAACCAGCCCGAAATTCAGTGGGTCAGGTATACAACCAAATTGAACAAGATCTTACGGCTGCATATAACCTTCTGAATGACCAATCAAAAAATTCATCCTATGTAACCAAGTATGTAGCCGCCGGGTTGCTGGCCCGCATGTATCAATTCAAAGGAGATTTTGCCAACGCCAATAACTGGGCACTAACGGTAGTAAATAGCGGAATGTACAGCCTCGCTGACAGCGCATCCTTAGTCACCTATTGGTCCAATCCATTCCCTGTCGCAAACGGTCTCGAAACGATGTTTGAAGTTGAATTTGATAACATTGGCAATAATGGAACCGATAACCTGGATGCTTTTTTTAGCCAGGCGGGCTATGGGGATGCACTGTGCACCGACAATCTCTATGGCAATTATTCTATAACAGATGCACGGAGGGCTTTGATCGTACAAGACACGAGAGCAGGTCGTGGCGTTTTAGTAGTGAACAAGTACCCAAATACAACCAATCCCAATGGTAAGGATAATACGAAAATAATGCGCTATGCGGAAGTCCTGTTAATCCTGGCCGAATCCTACAATGTACTTGGAGACGACGCTTCAGCAAGGCAGGCATTGAATCAACTGGCTCAAAAGCGGGATCCACAGTTCATAGGGTATAGTTCTTCGGGCGATACTTTATACAACGATATTTACAGAGAAAGACGAAAAGAGCTGGCCTTTGAGGGCCACCGTTATTGGGATTTCACTCGCAATAACGCTGATGTTAAAAGAGATAACAGCACAAACAACTACGGGCCTACCGTTCCTTTAATATTGTTAGCCTCCAGTCCGAGGAGGATTTATCCTATTCCGCGTCAGGAACTAAATGCGAATCCGAATATGGTTCAGAATCCGGGATATTAGAGTTTAGTCAGAAGTCGGAAGTCGGGAGATTTTAAACTAATATTGAAATTATTTCTCCCTGCTCCCGACTCCCGACTTGCACTCTATCGCTTCAATAATTTATTATTAATAATCTTTTCCATCACGTCATCTTTCTGATACTTGCTAACCGGGACTTGGTATTGCGAAAGTAGCAGCATATTTCCTTCTATTGCAGTTATCTTATCTACAGCCACCACATAAGATTTATGAGGAGAAATAAAACCATTGACGGGCAATCGCTCAATAAGCGCTTTTAATGTGAGGTGCGTAATGATTTTTTTATCCCCGGTGTAGATGGCAACATAATTTTCCAAAGCTTCAACAAAGAATATCTCGTCAAAATTTACCCGCTCAAGTTTATTGTCTGATTTCACAAAAATATAATCAAAGCCCTTCTCACCGCTGCCTTGCGAACAGAACCAATCATATGCTTTGTTGGCGGCCTTTAGAAAACGATCAAATGAAATTGGTTTAAGAAGATAATCCAGCACGTCCAGTTCGTAGCCTTTTAGTGCATACTGCTCATACGCTGTTGTCAAAATTACTTTTGGATGATCAGCAGCATTTTGAAGAAATTCAATGCCGGTCAGCTGCGGCATTTCAATGTCCAGAAAAATCAAGTCAACGTGGTGCTGTTTTAAAAGAGAATTAAGTTCAAGCGCATTTTCGCATATTCCTATCAGGTTGAGGAAATCGATCTTTTCAATATATCCACCGAGGCCCTTTCTTGCGAATGGTTCATCATCTATGATTACACAGGAAATTTTATTCTTCACCATCTGGCAATTTAATTTTCATCCTTGCAATAAATTTATCGTCGAGTCTTTCGGTCGAGAATTCGTGCCTGTCCGGATAAAGCAAATTCAGTCTGCGTCTCAGATTCTCCAGGCCAATGCCATTTTGTTTTATTGAAACAAAGTCAGGTTGAACAGAATTCTGCACCTGGAATTCGATGGCGTTCCCCTGCATATTGGCACAAATCATCATTTCATATTTACCGCCAACATATTTGAACGCGTTTTCCACCAAGGGCATAAACAGAAGCGGATATATTTTTTGTCCGTTCAGGTTTTGATCCAACATAACATTGATCTTCAATTTTTCTGAGGCTCGTACCTTTTGAAGGTCGATGAAATTCTTCAAATATTCTACCTCCTTGCTCACGTGAACGAGTTGCTCCTGGTCATAAAGTTGGTACCTTAACAATTCGGCAAATTTCTCCACGCTTTTCTTGGCTTCGGATACATTTTCATCCATCTGAAAATAAATTGCATTGAGCGCATTGAATAAAAAGTGTGGATGATATTGTGCCTTCAAAAATTTCAGTTCAGTCTGCAACTTGTCATTAGTAATTTTTTCCAGAAGGACCTTATTATCGACATAGGCTTTAAGAAATCTGCTGCTTCTTGCAATACCATAGTAAATAATGGCGTATAGCAGCGGAATGGTATTAATGTCGACAACGTCGTACCATTGCAGCCCGTCATCTGTAAGCGCAGCCATCGGCGTGAAAAACATATTCACCAGTACCTGGTTGAGGAGGAAAACATAAAACAGTTCCTTTGCAATAGTCTTGTATCCCAGGCGCTTGTTTTCCCATGAATCAAAATATTTAAATAAACGATGCATGGCCCATATAAAAACATATCCCATCACCACAGAAGTGGTCATTTCAATCGCATTTAGCGAAAAGTTTCTGTGCCAGAATTTCATTCCAGTGACACTGTCCAGCAAAAGACGGATGGTAAAGTAGATGACCAATCCATATAGTGCAGGGAAGAAATATTTCATGAAAAGTTTCATAATCTATGAAAAGTTACAACTTTTAAATTGCGGCCTCGACAGCTGTTTTGCCGGTTGTTACGGGGATAGGCACTTTAGATTTTTCTACTTCCTTTTTCGACTTCATTCCAAACAATAACCTGGTGATAGCAAAAGGCCGGATAAAAAGATGGTAGATACTCACCGTCAGGGCAAACGATACAAGGACGGTAAAGATATATTTCATTCCAACTGTATCTGTTGTTCGAACTACATAAAACACTATGATCACAATCACTGTTTGATGAAGGATGTAGAAAGGGTATACGGCCTGGTTGATGTAGTTAAGGACTTTATGCTTTCTGTCTAAATATTTCTTTCCATACCCAACAGCAGTAAATACCCAGGACCATGCGCAAAGGACTTCCGCTGCCAGGTATACATAGGTGAACCAGCTGCTCCGCCAATTGGCAACGATATCCCATGGTTCAACATTGTTCCACCTCAAATAGTTTATACCCAACAGACTCAAAAAAGCAAGAGCCAGGGAGAATCTGCGATTTCTTTCCAGGCTGTCCATAAGACGGGGGTTGGCGATGCAAATAAATCCACCCAATAAAAAGGTAAGCCAATAAGGGAAAAATGCTGCGTCATGTATGAAATCATTGGTCTCGGGAAAATTCAGCGATAAAGAAGTATAAATTAATATGCCGGGTACCATGATCAGGTAGATGTTTTTTGCTCTTGCCAGCCAACCCAATTTTTGCAGCGTGCTTCTTCCTTTCTGGGAAATCAGCCACACAAAAAACGGAGCACATATAACGTCATAAATAAATAGATAAAAAATGAACCAGAGATGGTGCCAGCTGGTATTTCCTTTGGGATAGGGTACCATCTTGAATATCGAAGGATAAAAGCTGAAAAAATTTCCCTGGTAGCCCTGGTTAAGCCTCTCCAGGTAGATTTGCGGAGGAACAACCACTAACATGCCAAAGATGAGTGGAATAAATAACCTGCGAAACCGAAGGCCTATGAATCCGCCACCTGATCTCCTTTGCAACATGAAGTAACTAACCGTACCGGAAACAAAAAATAGCAATGGCATCCGGAAACGATGGAGCCAAAAGTTGAATTCCAGCAGCAGGTTGCTGGTTTCTTTATTTTTAATATGCCAGCTCCACTCAGCAACAAAAGCCATGGCCGAATGAAAAAATAAAACGGCGATGATAGCGAGAATCCGAAGCCAGTCGAGATACGCCTGGCGGTTGGTGATTTTGTCCATGATTCCTTTTTTTTGTAAAACTATCAGCAGGAGGCACGGTGCGGAAATATTGTTGACGTGTGGATTGTTTTTGGTGACGAATAGCAAAAGCAAAGTCGCATATGTGGTGGATCACCCGTACTGGAGGGTAGTTTAGGCGGGTGTGCTGCTTTTGCGACCTATCGGCGTACATGCGCATGTAGTGCCGTCTTTGTCTGGCGGGAGGAAAAAGTTTCCGGGATTTTCCCAGCAACTTTCAGGAGGTGGCTTCTATTGCAACCTGGCTTGTCCTTACGGGAACAGATATATCAGTCTTTTCAACTTCCTTTTTGGACTTCATTCCAAACAATAGCCTGGTAATTGCATACGGTCGGACAAAGAGATGATACATGCCAATTGTCAGGGCGAAAGATACGATGACGGTAAAAACAAACTTCATTCCAATAGTATCTGAAGTTTGAACAACATAATATGCTATGATTACTATCACGGTTTGATGAAGGATGAAGAAAGGATAAACAGCCTGGTTAGCGTAACTGAGAATTTTATGTCTTTTATCCAAATATTTTTTTCCGTAACCAACGGCAGTAAATACCCAGGACCAGGCGCAAATAACTTCGAGTGCCAAGTATGCATAGGTTAACCAATTAGTTCGGAAGTTGGACAGGACATGCCATGGTTCATAATTGTTCCACCTCAAATAGTTTATTCCCAGTAAACTAAGGAAAGCGAGCGTCAGGGAGAATCTGCGATTCTTTTCCAGGCTGTCCATAAGACGAGGGTTGGCAATGCAAATAAATCCGCCTACCAAAAATGTAGGCCAATAAAGGAAAAATGCGACATCATGGATGAGATCGTCTGTTGACGGAAATCTGAGTGACAAAGAAGAATATATAATTATGCTTGGAAGCGTAATCAGGTAAATATTTTTTCCTCGTGCCAGCCAACCCAATTTTTGCAAGATGATTTTTCCTTTTTGAGAGATCAGCCATACGAAGAAGGGAGCACAAACGACGTCGTAGATGAATAGGTATAGAATGAACCACAAATGATGCCAGCTTGTATTCCCTTTGGGATAAGGAATCAGCTTAAATACGGATGGATAAAAACTGAAATAATTTCCTTGGTAACCTTGATTGAGCCTCTCTAAATAGACCTGAGGAGGAACAACCACGAACATCCCAAAGACAAATGGAATAAATAACCTGCGGAACCGAAGACCAATAAATCCGCCCCCCGATCTCCTCTGCAGCATGAAGTAGCTAACGGTACCGGAAATAAAAAAAAGTAGTGGCATGCGGAAACGATGGAGCCAATAGTTAAATTCCAGCAGGAGATGGCTTGTTTCTTTGTTTTTAATATGCCAGTGCCATTCTGCAACAAAAGGCGAGGCCGCATGAAAAAATAAAACGGCTATGATGGCCAGAATGCGTAACCAATCAAGATAGGCTTGGCGGTTAGTGGGTTTATCCATAGTCTTATTTTTTGTAAATCTGTTCAGCAAAAGCTTCAAATCGGAAATATTGTTATGTGGATGGATTTTAATGACTAAAACGCACAAAGGCCACCATATCTTGTCCTTCGCGTAACCTTGATGCCCTTTGTGACCTGTACGTGTCTGCGCATGAGGACCAGCAAATAAAATAGTCGTAATTTCAGGTACCGAAATTCGTCGTTACAAAAGTAAAACCGATTGTATGCCTTCCATTAACCTTTCAATTAACAATAAACAATACTCCTTCGATGCAGATCCCCAGATGCCATTGCTCTGGGCTATCAGGGATTTTGCCGGTTTGAAGGGAACCAAATTCGGTTGCGGTATCTCACAATGCGGAGCCTGCACAGTACACCTGGATGGAAAGCCAATTCGTTCATGCAGCTTCCCGGTTTCTGCTGCTGCGGGACATAAAATCACAACCATAGAAGGAATTTCTGCCAATGGTGATCATCCGGTTCAGCAAGCCTGGATTGATATGCAGGTCCCGCAGTGCGGATACTGCCAATCCGGTCAGATTATGTCTGCCGTAGCTCTTTTAGTAAATAACCCAAAGCCAACTGATGAGGCGATAAATACCGCTATGCAGGTTAATATTTGCCGTTGTGGTACGTATCAACGAATCAGAAAAGCAATTCACCGCGCGGCAGATATAATGGCGGCAGAACCGAAAAAAGCATTTGGAGCAACCATTAAATAATTTCTTATGAAAACAGCAGCTAAAATCCATCGACGTCAATTTTTGAAAATGACGGGTATTAGTGGAACAGGTTTGTTCCTTGGACTCACCTATGGATTGGAAGCTACAGGAAAAGTAGTAAAAATCGCTAAGTGGCACGGCGCCGAAGGATCTGTATCACTGACACCATATATTTTTATTGAGAGTTCGGGCCAGATCACCATCATGAATCCAAGGCCTGAAATGGGCCAGGGAACTTTCCAGGCCCTGCCTGGCATCATCGCAGATGAATTAGAGATAAGTCTCGACAACGTTATCATTAGACAGACTTCAGGAGAGAAACAATTCGACAGGCAGGTATCTGGCGGAAGCAGATCCGTCAGGGGCAACTATGTGCTATTGAGAAAAGTTGGGGCTTCAGCAAGGGAGATGCTGAAAAAAGCCGCCAGCGATAAATGGAAAGTGCCGGTTGAGGAATGTTATGCTGAAGAAGGTAAGATCTTCCATCGTCCCACAGGAAGGAACCTCAGCTATGGCGAGTTGGCAGAAGCCGCTTCCAAACTGGATGTACCAAAGGATCCCCCTTTGAAAGATCCAAAGGATTTTAAAATCATCGGAAAATCTGCGCATAGGCCTGACATTAAGATGAAAATCGCTGGTAAAGCTATATTTGGCATCGATGTGGAAGTTCCTGATATGGTTTATGCTTCGGTAGAAAGATCTCCAGTCTTTGGCAGTAAGATTATTTCATTCGATGACAGTGCGGCCAAAAAAATCAATGGCGTCCTGCAGGTAATAAAAGCAGAAAGAGTTGTTTTTGGCAAAACACATTATGAGGGCGTCGCCGTAATAGCCAACAATTATTGGTCTGCCCTGCAGGGCAGAAAAGCTTTAAAAATAGATTGGGATCACCAGGGATTCGATAAATTCAATTCAAATGACTATGAAAATAAACTAAGAGAACTGGCAAAGTCTGACGGATTAGTAGTTTTTAAACAGGGAGATTTTGATAAGGCCATATCCGAATCAACTTCTACGATTGAATCGTTGTATGAAACACCGATGGTATCTCATTCAACAATGGAACCGATGAATTGCGTAGCTCATTGGAAACCTGATGGCACGGTGGAAGTTTGGGTTTCTTCGCAAGGTCCAACATTAATTAAAGATGAGTTGTCTAAGGTCTTTGGCATTCCTCAGGACAATATAAAGGTGAATATCATGTTCAACGGCGGCGGATTTGGGCGAAGACTGCAATCCGATTATGCATCCGAGGCTGCAGGTATTTCAAAAGCAATCGGTAAACCGGTTAAAGTTATTTGGACAAGGGAGGATGATACGCAGCTTGGGCCGTTTCGGCCGATGACATTTTCTGCGATGAAAGGAGGTTTAGATGCCAATGGAAAAATCTTGGCATTTCAACACAAAGTTGTGTCACCATCACTCAGCGCCAGCAGGAGTGCCACTTACGATCAAAGTAAGCCGGATGGTTCAATGATTGAAGGCATCAGCGAACAGAAATATGAAATCCCCAACATGAAGAACCATTATGTGTATGCGGAATTTCAAATACCCATTTCGGCCTGGAGGTCTGTAACCAGCTCAACACTTGCATTTGCACATGAATGTTTCATTGATGAATTGGCGGTGAAAGCAAAAAAAGATCCATTGACCTTCAGACAGGAGATGTTGACAAAAGATTCAGATACAAAGAAACTCTTCACCAGGCTAAGGGAATTTTCTAATTGGGACAAGCCTTTGCCCGCAGGATGGGGAAGGGGAGTTGCTCAATACGAATTCTTTGCTGGCCTTTGCGGACAGGTTGTTGAAGTATCAAAGCAGCCGAATGGATCGGTCCGCATTGAAAAAGTTTATGCCGTAATAGATCTTGGTACTGTTGTTAATCCAGATAACGTCAAGGCACAGGTGGAAGGCGGAATTGTGATGGGCATTGTGGCTGCGACTAAAGATGGAATCCGGTTTGACAAAGGCCAGGCGATTCAAACTAATTTTCACAATAACAGGATGATGCGGATCAATGAAATGCCTGTCGTTGAAGTGGACATCATCGCCGATGGCGGACCTACGATCAAAGGCGTAGGCGAACCGGGATTACCACCACTAGCTCCCGCATTGTGCAATGCCATTTATGCTTGCACCGGAAAAAGAGTGAGAAAATTGCCGGTAGATCTTAATAAAATCTAAAGGGAAACAAAGGGCACGAAGGTTACACCAAGGATCACAACCTTATTTCCTCGTGTAACCTTAGTGCATTCTTAATCCTTTCATAGAACAAAAGAAGGATCTTACTTTATTCGATATCTCAAGCCTGCATAAAACATTCGGCCTGTTATCGAGCCCCAAATTAACGAGGCATCAAAATACTGCCCAAAAGGCGCTTCCGAAGCAATGATTGCATCCTTTTGAAAATCGTTCGTTATATTTTCACAACCAAAATAGATTTCAAGAGGATTTTTGTTGCCTAAAGTTTTGCTCATCTGTGCATTCATCATATAAAATGCGGGAGAATAATCCGGCCTTTGGTATTCGGCAGGATTTGACTTCGTTGAGGGTATTCTCTTCCTACCACTATACGTCAATGTGTAATCAACCTTCC
>PSRA01000261.1 GCA_003175695.1 Bacteroidota bacterium
CAAAGGCACCCGCCACGTCGACGGCCGTTCTCACGGGAATTACACTTCTCTTATTGCTGGGTGCAACGGGCAAATCAGCACAGATACCATTATATACCTGGTTACCAGATGCGATGGCTGGTCCAACGCCGGTTTCCGCCCTGATTCATGCAGCGACGATGGTAACTGGGGGGATTTACATGATTGCGAGAAGCAATATTCTTTATACACTGGCCCCCGTTTCGCAATCCGTGGTTGCCATTATCGGATTGGCAACGGCCATCCTTGCTGCCACCATTGCCATCAAACAAAACGATATTAAAAAAGTATTGGCTTATTCTACAGTGAGCCAACTGGGCTATATGTTCCTGGGCCTGGGCGTTGGCGCTTACACCGGAGCCGTCTTTCATGTTATGACCCATGCATTCTTCAAAGCCCTTCTCTTTCTTGGTGCAGGATCCGTGATTCATGCTATCGACAATGAGCAGGATATACGCAAGATGGGAGGACTCAAGAAATATTTGCCTATCACCCACATTACATTCTTATTAGCGTGTTTTGCCATCGCGGGTATTCCTCCTTTTTCAGGATTCTTTTCAAAAGACGAAATCTTAGCTGCGGCTTACCGGGCTAATCACCTTTATTATATTATTGGTGTAATTGGCGCCATGATGACGGCTTATTACATGTTCCGTCTTTATGCTACTACCTTCCTGGGTACATTCCGGGGAACTCCTGAGCAGGAAAAGCATTTGCATGAAAGTCCAAACGCCATTACAATTCCATTGATCATTCTTGCCATCCTTTCGGTAATAGGCGGCCTGGTAGGCATACCGGCAATTTTTGCGAACAATGCGCATTCACTTGGCAATTTCCTAAGTCCCGTTTTTGCCCAATCGGAAAAAATCATGGAGACCCAAGAAGCAAATTCTTCTACAGAATGGATGCTTCTGATTATTTCATCCGGTTTAGCTTTGATTGCTGTCATTTATGCATGGCGGCTGTTCAGCAGAAAACCAGAATTGGGAGAGCCGACCGGATTTGGAAAAGTACTCGCTAACAAATGGTACGTTGACGAAATATATGATGCCATCTTTGTGAAGCCGCTGAATGCACTCGCGCGTTTTCTAAATAGCATAGTAGAGAAGTCGATTATTGACTGGATAGTGAATGGAGTGGGAAGGATTATTCAATACGGAAGCCGCCAGATAAGATTATTGCAAAGTGGACAGGTGGGTGCATATGTATTGTTGATGGTGATTGGCATTGTCATTTTGTTCATTGTGGAATTGTTTGTCAAGAAATAACTCAATGATCTCGTGCAGTAGCTTCAAGTGAGCTTTTACATGGAGTAACCTGGATAACAACATATATGATTCCAATTTTATTAATAGTAATTCCTTTGGTATCTGCCTTTGTGGGTTTCTGTTTTAAGAACGACGGAGCGGCTCGGAGTTGGTCATTGTTCTCATCTATTCTAACATTGATCGTATCTGTTGTAGGCCTTACCCTGGATCCCGCCAATTCAAATTTACATTTTGATGCGGAATGGCTACCAGCCTTGCATAGCCGATTTAGTGTTGGCCTCGACGGACTCGGACAAATTCTCACCCTGCTCACTTCCATTTCATTCCCGATCATATTCGTAGCCACCTGGCGCGATGAATACAGGAATGCAAAAAACTTCTATGGATTGATGTTGTTGTCTCAGGCGGGTTTGATGGGCGTTTTCCTGGCCATGGATGCATTGTTGTTTTATTTCTTTTGGGAACTGGCACTCATACCCGTTTATTTCCTCGCCTCTCAATGGGGAGGAGAGAGAAGAATACAGGCAACATTCAAATTCTTCATTTATACATTTGTCGGTTCCCTGTTGATGTTGGTAGGTATCATCTACCTTTATTTCCATACCCGCAATACTTCATTTTCGATTGAATCATTTTATGCATTGCGGTCGACCATCTCGAACGCGGATCAGTCATGGTTGTTCTGGCTATTCTTTATTGCATTTGCGATTAAGATGCCAATCTGGCCTTTTCATACCTGGCAGCCCGAGACTTACGAACAGTCTCCCACAGCTGTCACAATGGTATTGAGCGCGATCATGGTAAAAATGGGATTGTTTGGCTTGATCCGGTGGCTGGGGCCTGTTTTGCCAGTGGGAACCTGGCAATGGGGCGACACTGTTTCAACTCTTTGTATCATAGGAATGATCTATGCTTCCTTGTTAGCCATGAGACAAAACGATTTGAAGCGAATGGTGGCTTATTCTTCTATTGCCCACGTTGGATTGATGTGTCTGGCTGTATTTGCTACTTCGCAAAGCAGCATGCAGGGTGTCATGATCCAAATGTTCAGTCATGGCATAAACATAATCGGACTCTGGATAGTTGTGGCGCTTATCGAAAGACAATATCATACTCGCAAGATCAGTGAGCTGGGTGGAATTGCGTTGAAAGCTCCGGGGCTGGCGATCTTACTGGTTATAGTAGCGCTCGCGAATATTGCGCTGCCATTAACAAATGCGTTTATTGGCGAGTTCATGATGTTCAATGGAATTTATGCTTCCACTGCTACCAAGTATAACGTAGTCTTTACTGTTACTGCTGCCATCACAGTGATTTTATCGGCAGTGTACATGCTCAATATGATTCACCGGGTTTTTTACGGGACGGAAAATACTCTGACTGCTCACACAAAAGATATCCAGCTGAATGAAAAAATTATCCTTGCGGTAATTGTGTTGTTGATTGTGGTAGTTGGCGTCTATCCGCAACCGGTTTTCGAATTGACAAAGCAAACGGTGGACGCTATCCTGCAAAAAATGAACTATAAACTATAAAGCTTAAGCACCTTAGAAGATATGAATGCAATTGTTATTTCGGCAGTATGGGGTACGGTGATGATGTTTAGTGGGATTGTTTTCAAGAGTAGACAGTCCATTCGTGCACTGGCTATTATTGGATTGGTGTTTTTATTTATTTCGAATATCCTGGATCTTACGGGCACCCATTTCTTTCCTTTCGATAACCGTAACATGCTTTATTTCGAATCCTTCGGCCTTCTCTTTAATGCCATCGCATTCGGCAGCACGTTGATTTATTTTCTTCTTTCGGCCAAGGATATTGAAAATGTGGGCGTCCATACAGGCGAATATTATGCTTTGATTTTTTTTGTCCTTTGCGGAGTAAGCATCGTGAGCTCTTTCAATACCCTATTGATGTTGTTTGTTGGCATCGAAATTCTTTCTATTCCTTTATATATTCTTACCGGCAGCGACAAGCGTAATCTCAAAAGCAATGAAGCATCGCTGAAATATTTCCTCATGGGATCTTTTTCGACCGGGCTGATGCTGCTGGGCATCGCATTCCTGTATGGGGCCAGTGATAAGGGAACTTTTTTTGTTGATGACCTGGGGATAGGAAAAGGAGTTGCATCGCCATTGTTTATCGTGGGTTTGATATTACTTATGTCATCGATGGCCTTTAAAGTATCGGCAGCACCTTTTCATTTTTGGACGCCGGATGTGTATGACGGAGCACCTACGGTATTTACTTCTTTCATGGCTACGATTGTGAAAGCAGCGGCCTTTATTGCTTTCATCCGTTTGTTTGGAGATGCATTTTCTGATATCAAACAAGAATGGCAGATATTCGTGGCAATTATTACTGCTACCACCTTATTCATAGGTAACCTGACGGCGGTCTTCCAGCAAAGTGTAAAGCGGATGCTGGCTTACTCAAGTATCGCCCAGGCAGGCTTTATGTTATTGGCATTGCTTACACTAAATACCTGGGCTAAGGAAGGCATTATCATTTATGTAGCTGCCTATAGCCTGGCAACGATTGGGATTTTTGCAGTCCTGATCAAAATGAAGGATTATACTTTCGATGGATTTAATGGGTTGGCAAAGCATCAGCCGGTATTAGCGGCTGCAAACACAATATTTCTATTGTCCCTTGCAGGAATCCCCCTAACAGCAGGATTCTTTGCTAAATATTACATGCTGGCGGCAGTACTGCAGACTGGCAAGTTCATGTGGCTAGTGATTTTTGCAATTGCATGTGCAGCTGTGAGCGTTTATTATTATTTCAGGGTCATACAGGCGATGTACTTCAAGGATGGGGAACCCCAGGGGTTGGAAGTATCCTATTCATTTAGAAGTTTTCTGATAGTCCTGGCAATAATTGTTGTTCTTCTTGGCATATTTCCGCAGTGGTTGATAGACAAGATCTACTACATCTACATTTAAGAAGGCCTATTATTAGCTTGCCTCTGAGTCCTCCGCGCCTTTTGCGGGTAAACAGGTTGCAAAAGGGGCGTTTACAATCATTCAGCTAATTGGTTCTAACTGATATTTGCCTGAAACACAGTACCTTCGTTTCATGAAGATGCGCGATACCTTCCGGTTGGCGTTCCGCACGGTCCGGAGTAATAAACTTCGTACAGGCATTACCGTTGCCATTATCGCGTTCGGCATTATGGCCCTGGTGGGTATTAATACGGCTATTGACGCTATGAAGCAGAAATTCACTGAAAGCTTTGCTTCCATGGGCGCCAACGGCTTCACCATCCACTATCGCGATTTTAATTTCTTCGGCCGCCGCGATGAAGTCAAGAAAGAAAAGAAAGGTGAGAAAAAAGAAAAGCAGTCAAACTTAAAGAAAGTCATCACCAAAGAAGAGGCACAAACATTCAAGCGTTCATTCAAATTTCCATCAAAGGTATCCATTAACATGCGCGGCTCCACGGACGCAATTGTGTCGTTGGGAGATAAGAAAACCACACCTACCGTATGGGTTTTTGGCGGAGACGAAAATTATACAGAACTCAATGGGTACACACTGGCCGCAGGTAGAAATCTTAATGAGCTGGATGTAGAATCGGGTCGCAACGTGGTAGTGCTGGGCAGTGACATTGTCAAGCGCTTTTTTGGTGACAATCCCCAATCTGCTGTAGAAAGAATAATCAAAATTAATGGCATTCCTTACCGGGTCATTGGTACACTGGAATCGAAAGGGTCAGCCATCGGCAGGAGTTGGGATAACATCGTGGTGACATCATATAATAACGTGCGTCGTTTTTTCAACTCCTCCAATCTCTCTTTCAACATCCAGGTCAAGGTACCCGATGTTCGCATGGTGGATGCGGCCATTGCCGAAGCCGAAGGCGTTTTCAGACCCATTCGCAGATTAACAACCACGGAAGCCAACAATTTTATTATTGACAAGAGCGACCGCTTCGTGGAGGAATTATTGAAGAACCTGGGTTTTATCACGGTAAGCGCCTTTGTCATTGGGGTGATCACGCTAATAGGAGCTGCAGTAGGTCTAATGAATATCATGTTGGTGGCCGTAACAGAAAGGACCAAGGAAATTGGGTTGGTCAAGGCAATTGGAGGCCGGCAAAAAAGTATCAGGCAGCAGTTTCTTTATGAATCTGTTATCATTAGTTTGATGGGAGCGTTGTTTGGCGTTATTTTGGGAATTATAATAGGCAATACTTTCTCTATTGTACTAAATACTGGCTTTGTTTTCCCCTGGAATTGGTTAATTATTGGAGTGGGCCTCTGCGGAATGGTTGGATTATTAGCGGGTTTATACCCATCATGGAAAGCCGCAAAATTAAACCCTATTGAAGCCTTGCGATACGAATAATCTTCATTAAAAATCTGTCAATTAATTTAAAATCCAGGCAAAAAAGACGGCTGATTAGAAGCTTCGGTTTTGTGTAATTTTTTCAATTAACTATCTTAAGATTGTTTAACGATAAAAAACCGGACAATTACGAAAAAATCGCATGTGATATTGGCAAAGTAAACTTATGAAAAGCCCGTTCAGGCCCTGTTTGCGAGGGTTTTTAAACAGTTTTATAGAAACAATAATTTCATTCTGACTTTAGATAAATTCCCTATATTGTGTCCCCTACGAAAAAATTTGTATCCGATTTTCCTATTGAAATGTTTTTTTGTTAGAATTGTGCATTATTTTTTGCTATTACATACTTCAATTA
>PSRA01000080.1 GCA_003175695.1 Bacteroidota bacterium
AACTTTTGCGATGTAGCATGCAAACTCAATGGTATTCATATCGAGTTGCGTTCCATCCAAAGCAAGCAGGATATTTTCCATGTTATTTTTTTCGCCAAATCTAGCCTATTACCCATGCTCATGCAATGATCTTACTTAAGGCGGAACATGACATTCATCAAATGGCACTTGTTTGAAAACAAACTACTCCTTTTGTCTGTAATAAAAGGTGAATAGATAAAAAAGCATCCTGATTGTCTGATAACACAGGTCCTGCCACAGGCGTTGAAACAAATGATATTGGGCCTTGAATTTTTCCGGCAGGATTTGGATACAATCCTGCTCGATGATTTTATCAATTTCAGCCTTCACTTTTTGAGCGAAGGACTGATTGCGTACATCGAGGTTTAGTTCAATGCTTGCGAATGCGCTTATATTGTTTATGTTGTATGATCCAAGCGTTATCCACTGACCATCGCAGATGGCCATTTTTGCGTGCAATATTGATGGTTTGTATTCGAACACATCAATACGATTCTTGAAAAGCCAGGGATACATGTGACGTTCTGCCTGTTTCGCAATTTTTAGATCGGAGAGGGAAGCCATGATGATCTTAATTCGAACACCACGACGGATTGCCTTGCGGATCTTGTTTCTAAATCTTTTGCCTGGCAAAAAATAACTTGAAATGATAATGATTTCATGCTGCGCCTTTCGAAAGATCTGAAGATAACTTCTTGACACCTGGTTTTTTCTTCTTACCCAATCATTTCGTCGCATTCTAACCAGGCAAGGACCCGGGACGTCAACAAAAGAATCCTCTTTGCTTTCTTCACACGGCGTTAATCCCATTTTTAAAGGATAACCATTCCAAGTCTTCCAACATAGTATGCATAATTCTCTTGCTATCGGACCTTTAACGTGCAATGCAAAATCGAACCAGGCCTTATGATTAGGCAAATCATTATAATGATCGCTGATATTAATTCCACCCACAAGAGCTTGTTCGCCATCAATAACAAGAAGTTTATGATGCAGCCTTCTTCCTACATAATGAAATTTACTTCTAAGTATTGGGTTAAAAAACCTGAACTCTATACCGGCTTCCTTTAAATCATTAATCATTCGAAATGACAGCCTCTGGGAAGCATATCCATCGACGAGTAAATACACCTTCACCTGCCGGGCTGCTGCTCTTTTCAATGCAAGAGCTACCATCCTGCCCGTAGAATCTTCTTCATAGATATAAGTCTGCAGATGAATGGTCTCTTTTGTATTATCGATCAATGCAATCATTAGTTCGAAATACTGTTTTCCTCCATGAATTAGGTTTACACTATTTCCGGCGACATAGCCCGAGTGGTCTGTTATGGATTTGGCGAATGACATGATTCAATTGCAATCAAAACTATTTAATGATTTCAAATTTCAAGTATGATGGGTGTCAGAACGCACATTGATCTGCATCAAAATAGTTGGTAGTTGTCAGTCACTGACAACTACCAACTATTTCAGGCAGGATCATCCAGCTGACTGACAAATATCATGCAACTCCTTCCATGCTAATTCTAATTTTGAATTTCACAGAACATGTAGATACCATGGAAACAAAAAATATGACCACAAAAAAAATTGAATTTCAATTACAATTGAATTGGCTGGAAAAGACGAGAGGAATACTAACTTCTAAACAAGTAGGTGATACAATCAGGGTTGCTCTTCCGGCAAATTTCGGGGGAACGGGCAATGAATGGAGTCCTGAACACCTCTTTCTGGCATCCATTTCATCCTGCTTCATGACTACTTTCCTAGTGCTGGCAGAAAAAAAACATTTGCCGATTTTGAATTTTGAAAGCCATGCAGAAGGTCAGGTCCAATTTTTGAGTGGAAGATTTCAATTCACAGACATTCAGATTTATCCAAAGATCATTATTCAGGATGCTTTATTGATTGAAAAAGCTCATGATCTGTTGAAAAAAACTGAAAAATATTGTCTTATCTCAAACTCGATAAGTGCTCCCATTACGTATAAGAGTGTAGTAGTCATGGGCGGCAACCATCCAGTCGTGAATAATTAATATATCAGGTAGATCATGAAGAAAATCATAGCTGCATTTGACGGATTGAGGTATTCAGAAGCCACACAGGAATACACATTTTACCTGGCGAAATTGTTACAAGCTCATGTCGTTGCAGTTTTTTTAAAGGAAAGAACGCGGGTTGGTTTTTCAATTTATGAAGCGATCGAGACGCAGTCCCTCACCGGCAGGGCAATTATTGACAAACTAAACAAAAGCGACAGTGCAACATCGAAAAAAGCTGTCGACTCATTCAGATCTGCTTCCAAAAAAGTGGGTATAACATTCACGATTCATGAGGATAGCCGAAACCCCTTGCAGGAATTGATACATGAGTCAGTTTTTGCCGACCTGATAGTCATCGACGCCGATGAAACATTCTCGTATATGGAACTCGGTGTTCCGGGAAATTTCCTGCGACATCTCCTGCATTCTGCTCAATGCCCCGTTATCGCAGTACCCAAAAAATTCACACCTATCAATGAAGTCACATTCCTTTATGATGGATCGGTATCCTCCGTGCACGCGATAAGGATGTTTGATTATGTATTCAGAGATCTGAAAAATTTAAAAACGCAATTGCTATTTGCCTCCAGCAATCACGCTGTAAACCGTCTGCCTGACAATAAACTGATCAGGGAATGGATGAAAAGGCATTATCCAAATGCGGCCATTACGACTGTGTCTGCTGGAAAAAAGAAACTGGCAGATTCTGCAGAAAAATTCCCCGCCTCGTCTTTGATCGTTATGGGCGCTTATGAAAGAAGCCATTTCTCCATGTGGTTTCATGAAAGTGCTGCCAATGAAATGATAAGAAAATTGAAATTGCCGATTTTCATAACGCATACTCACTGAGGACTATCACCGCTCCTGCTGACATGGATCATTCATTTCTATTTCAAGTTTAATCTAATTTAGAATTTAAAGTCAAAGAGATGAATACGATTCTATCCAGGGAAGAAGTAAAGCTATCGGAAACCCGACGCGCTCCCGCAGTATCTATCATCATTCCTTTCGAGCCAAAAATGAGCTTGCGTCATGAACTGGAACACCGGTTAAGGCTTGTCATGTGTAAGGTGGAAAAGCTATTAATGAGTAGTTACCCGTCGGACCAGGCTATGCCGGTGATCAACAAGATTAGGAGAGGCATAAAGAACCTCAACTACAATACTCACAAGAAATCCATTGCCATATTTGCATCGCCTTTGATTGACAAGCTTTATTACCTGGATGTTGCCGTAGAAGAAAAGATTGTTATCAACGAATCTTTCGATATCCGGGGGCTGGTTCAAAACAAAAAAGAGACTGTCCAATATCTTATTTTGATCCTCAGTGCAAAATCCTCCCGGACGTATTTGGTCAACGGTACCAAATTCATATTGATCAAATGCAATATTCCCAATAAGTCAGACGAATATGAGAGGGATATGCCCCAAAGGATCACGCATTTTTCTGATACCTCCAAACATAAAGAAATAGTTATGGACAATTTCCTGCATCATATGGACGAAGGGTTGTCGTTAATATTGAAAGCTTATCCTTTGCCGGTTTTCGTGATGGGCACAAAGAAAGTGTTGGGCCATTTCAAGAAAATGACGCTGAACGAAAAAAGTATTGTTGGATGTGTTCAAGGCAATTATGATAAATGCTCTGAAAACGAATTGCGCGAAGCAATAAATCCACTCGTTTCAGACTGGAAACTCGTAAAACAAAGGAATTTACTTCAACAGATTGAAAAAGCAAGAAGCGAAAACAAACTGGCAGAGGGCATGCAGCAAGTATGGAATGCGGCTTTAAGGAAGAATGGCAGCCTTTTGATAGTAGAAAAACATTTCAGATATCCTCCACAAAATGATTTTGAAACCAACAGAATCTATTCCGGAAATAATATCAACAATCCTTTCTATATCAAGGATGCTGTGGACAGTGTTATGGAAAAGGTACTGGGGGCTGGAGGCAATGTTGAGTTTGTTGAAGATGGCTCTCTGGCTAAGATTGGCAAAATTGCGTTGATAAGATTCTATTGAAAAAATCACCCTCCGCAAGTAATATTTCAACCAAAGAAAATCGATTAAAATGACTTCACTAATAAGAAAATTCTCAACCATTGGCATTACAGATACGTCTGTCGTTGGTGGCAAGAATTCATCCCTGGGTGAAATGTTCACACAACTATCGGCCAGGGGCATACGGGTGCCCAATGGTTTTGCAACAACCGCTGATGCTTTCTGGAAATTTCTCGATGCAAATGAGATTAGGGAGCCATTAAAGCTATTGCTGCTTAAACTGGATAGAAGAAATTTTAGCAACCTGAAAGAAATTGGAGAAGCTGCGAGAAAACTCATTTTGGAGGCTAAGATGCCGGATACTCTTTCGGAGGCTATCGTTTCTGCTTACAAGGAATTAAGTGAAGATGAATCGCCGGCAGTAGCCGTCAGAAGTAGTGCAACAGCGGAAGACCTTCCCGAAGCGAGTTTTGCTGGACAACACGAATCATACCTCAATATCCAGGGGAAATCGGCCCTCTTATCCGCTGTCCAAAAATGTTTCGCTTCTCTTTATACCAACAGAGCAATCAAGTACCGGGAGGATAATCGATTTGAGCATGCAAAAATTGCCTTGTCTGTTGGAATTCAGATCATGGTTCGATCCGATAAGGCTTGTTCCGGAGTAGGATTCACTCTTGAACCCGAATCGGGATTCAGAGACATCATTCATTTGGCTGGTGTGTGGGGATTGGGAGAGAACATTGTTCAGGGAACAGTCACCCCTGACGAATTCCTCGTTTTCAAACCGAGCTTGATTTCAGGAAAGCGTGCCATTGTACAAAGAAAATTGGGTGAAAAAGCTAAAACAATGGTTTATGGGAAAAGCGCAGAAGAACCTGTAATCAACATAGATACGCCCCTTGAAAAGCGGGAACAATTTGTTTTGAATGATGAAGAAATAATGAAACTTTCCGATTGGGCCATGTTGATCGAAGAACATTACAGGAAACCAATGGATTTTGAATGGGCCAAGGATGGCATATCAAATCAACTTTATATTATCCAGGCAAGACCGGAAACGGTTCATGCAAGAAGGAATCCTCTTTTAATAACTGAATTCAAACTTTTGGAAAAAGGCAAGCAACTGGTCTCAGGTGAAGCAATTGGCTCCCGGATAGCTATAGGGATTGCCAGGATCTTGGATTCTCCAAAAGATGCAGAGAAATTGAAAACAGGTGAAATTGTAGTAACCGATCTGACCAGTCCCGATTGGGACCCGGTTCTGAAAAAAGCATCAGCTATCATAACGAATAAGGGCGGCCGGACAAGTCATGCTTCCATTATTGCGAGGGAACTCGGTGTGCCAGCTATTGTAGGCAGTCAAAATGCTACCACAGAAATTTCTGATGGCCAGTTGATCACTGTTTCCTGCTGTGAAGGAAAAACAGGCTATGTGTATAATGGGAAATTAAAATTTGAAGAGAACAAGCTTGATTTTTCTGACGTAAAAATGCCCGAAGGAACAGAAGTGATGTTAATTATAGCTGATCCCGAAAAAGCATTCAAACTTTCATTTTATCCCAATGATGGAGTTGGACTTTTGCGGATAGAATTTATCATTAATCATAGCATTCGGATCCATCCTATGGCGCTTGTCAATTTTGATCACCTCCAGGATAAGGAAGCAAAAAAACAAATCGAAATACTCACGCATCACTATTCTAATAAAAAACAATATTTCATCGACAAACTCGCCGAAGGAGTTGCCACCATTGCTGCTGCATTTTATCCAAAAGATGTAATTGTACGGATGAGTGATTTCAAGACCAATGAATATGCCAACTTAGTTGGCGGAGCCGCATTTGAACCCCAAGAAGAAAATCCTATGATTGGTTTCCGTGGAGCGTCGAGATACTATAACGATCTATATAAAGATGGTTTTCGCCTTGAATGTGAGGCAATGAAACAAGTCAGGGATGAAATGGGACTGACCAATGTAAAACTCATGGTACCTTTTTGCCGCACAGTAGATGAAGGCAAAAAAGTTATTCATGTTATGCAACAAAATGGACTAGTGCAGGGCAAAAATGGATTGGAAGTTTATGTGATGGCTGAAATTCCCAGCAATGTTATTCAGGCAGATGAATTTGCATCTGTATTTGACGGCTTTTCTATAGGATCTAATGACCTTACACAATTGACTTTGGGAATTGACCGCGATTCGGCTCTCGTAGCGAATCTGTTTAGCGAGCAAAATAAGTCTGCCAAATTAATGATTGGCATGATGATTCTAAGAGCAAAACAAGCGGGAACGCGGATAGGTCTCTGCGGCCAGGCGCCAAGTGATTTTCCCGAATTTGCCCGTTTCCTCGTTGATCATGGAATCGACAGTATATCATTCAATCCGGACGCGGTGATCAAGGGAATTGAGAATATCAACAAGGCCAAAAAGACTCAAAAAAATATCACAAAAACATTGCAAAGCCCTTTAAACCATTTAATGTGAACAAAGAAATCCATTTAGACAAAACAAAGTCCATTAAGTATATTCAAGATATTTTTCAAAGCGAATTCCCTTTCCTTAGAATTGATTTCTATTCAGCCCCCCAAAAAGCAAAACCCAGGTTCAAATTGACCAACCCCAATACAACGCTTGGCCAATTGGCAGAAAATATACTTCCTGGTGTTATTCAAATTGATGAAAAGAAAAAAGTAGGTGACCTGGAAGCTGAATTGAAAAGTCGTTTTGGATTGAATGTTCAGGTTTTAAGAAAATCTGGCAATAGCTGGCTTGAGACAACCCTTACTGACGACTGGACACTTGAAAAACAAAATAAGGAAGGAGAATTACTTCACAATACCCCAATCCTACCAAATGATGAAGTGATTGATAAAGATCTCTTAGATCCTGAATAACGGATTATGAAAGCAATAGAGAAGTTCACCATCAATTTCTTCTTCTTCTTTATTATCGCATGCGAAATCGCATGGCGCACAAAACATCCTATTCATCCAATTCCAATAACGATGGTTGTCGCGCCGTTGGATGATAGCATGGCTGTAAATGCTTTTTATGCACGAAATCTGCAAAAATTATTCTGGTTCCTGCCTGGATCTGGATCGAGTCAGTTAAGGCGAGCCTTGAAGCAGTCTATTGATAGTTCCATTTATTTTGGATTGACCAAAGAGAATTATCATTATGACATTGTAAGTAAGTTTTGCGAACCAGCGAACACTTATTACAAAGATTCAAATCTGACTAATGCGGACAGAGTTTTCACAGATGCAGCGATTAAATTTTGCAGCGATGTATATAAAGGAGCAAATATTTCAAAATGGATTAATTCAGATGAAATATCAAATAAGTATCAAGATAAGGATATTGACTTTATTTTGTCTGGACTTCTGCAATCCTCCGATGCAACTAAATACAAAGAATTTGTCAGCCGGTTGCAGCCAAAAGACATTGATTACCGAGTCCTCCGATCCCTCATTGCAGACAGTATAGGATCAGATTCAAAAAATATCAAAGGATTGACGGCTTCGATTAATCTTACACGTTGGATCAATCATTTTCGGTTAAACAAATATGTGGTTGTAAATATCGGATCGGCCACGCTAAGGTATTACGAGAATGATAGTTTGAAGTTGAAAATGAAAGTAGTGGTAGGCAAGCCTTCTACAAGAACACCAAGGTTTGCGGCCTATTGCAATGAAATTATTTTGTATCCATATTGGAATGTGCCAAGAAAGATCGTTCTCAATGAATTGCTACCAACATTCAAATCATTACCAAATTCTGTAGAATCAATGAACATGCAAATTATAGATCGTTATGGAAGAATCGTTGATCTCGATACTTTGAATTGGCGCTTATACAACCACAATTTTTTTCCATACGAGGTGCGACAATCCACCGGTTGCGACAATGCCCTGGGAGTAATTAAATTCAACCTGACAAGCCCCTTTGATGTTTACATGCACGATACAAATCTCAAATCCGCATTTAAATCAGAATGAAGATATTTCAGTCACGGATGCATTCGCTTGGAAAAACCCATGGAGCTGGCAAATTACTTTCTAAATAACCAGCTCGACAGCAATTTTCTTCAATCTTGTCTCAGGAACCAATCCCCTATTTCAATAAAAATAGAAAAGCAGATACCCGTGTTTGTTACCTACATGACCGCAGAATCCAATGAAGGCAGAGTCAAATATTACAGTGACATATACAAACTATTACAATGACCCTTTCTTGAGCGGAATCATAAAAATCTATGAGCCAGATCAAAGGATTCAGGTATTCTCTGAATTAGCTTTGATTCATTCTCTAAATTATCATACAATGAAAAAATCATCTAAAATTTTGACAACGGTGGCCGCAAGCATGGCAATCGGGGGGGCACTTGGATTACTGTATGCTCCTGCGAAAGGATCCGAAACCAGAGCTAAACTGGATAAAAAACTCAAGAAGTTGGATAGAGACTTTAATGGCAATTGCAGCAAAGATCAACTGGAATTTGTGAAGGGAAAATTGGAACAGCATAAGCAAAGAGTTGAAAAGCACTTGCAGAAAATAAATGCCAAAATCGCAGAAAAGGAAACCAGTTCACAGACTTAACTTAATCCATATGCGTGAAGAATTTGAAAAAATTGAGGAAACGGTGGCGCACCTCAAGACTTATGTAAGCACAAAGATTGAGGAGGCTAAACTAAGTGCGGCAGACAGGGTATCGGACGTTCTTTCGGTGTTTATTGCCAAGCTGCTCACCAGCCTGCTCTTCTTTTTGTTTGTGCTATTCGCAAGTACTTCGGCTGCATATGCAATCGGAAGCAAATTGGGGCGAACTTGGCTTGGCTTTCTGATTGTTGCTCTTTCTTACTTGTTGTTAGGATGGATAGTCTGGATAGCAAGGGAAAGGCTTCTGCGCATCCCCATTATGAATTCAATTATTCGCAGGCTTTTTAAAGACGAACCGGAAGAATATGAAAAGAATTAAAAACAATCACCACTTGCAGGAACAGCGATTGGCTCTTCGGGTAAGAGAATTTGAGTTAGAGAAATCACTTCGCAAGGATTGGAAAGAGTTAAAAGAAAAATGGAACCCGTCGACAGCACTCGAAAATTCCAAACATTCCCATTGGTTAACAGAATTGTTGCAGGTAGCAAGCGCTTCGCTAACAAGAAAAATACTGGAAAAAGCGGAAGAAAAAATTGAAGAAAGTTCCAATAAAGGAATTGAATTTCTTAATCACCGTATTCTTCATTTGCAAAATAAACGCAAGTAGCATCCTCCCTTGATTCCTTCAAGATGAAGATTAAAGCCGACTCCCATAATCTCAGCTTTGAAGGACCGTAGACAATCTTTTGATGATCTCATTTGCCGGTGTGACGCCACTGTTTCTCCAGAGAATATTTCCCTCTTTAAAAATTATTAAAGTAGGTACCGCCTGAACATTATACATCCGGGCATATTCAGGATTTTTATCTACGTCCATTTTGAGAATCGTGACTCTTTCCCCCAATTTTCCCTTGAGTTCGTGAAGTATTGGGGTCATGAGTTTACAGGGGCCACACCATTCGGCAAAAAAATCAACCACTACTGGTTTTGAACCTTTGATATGAGCATTGAAATTTTGCATATCAAATAATTGGAAGTGAGGAAAGAGCTATCATTGGGTCAATACTTTCAACCCTCAATTTATTAAAATGTTTTCGGATCATTTTTTTCCGGAGGGGGAATTTCGGCCGGTTTGGGTTCTTCTGGTTCCCGGAAAGGGGTGATTTCGGGTTCCTCGGGCATAGGAGGTTCTTTTCCAGGAATTTCCGGGTTGATTTCAGGCCTTCGCCCAGGTTCTGGTTCTTCCGGGAATTTTTGTGGTTTCTTTTTATCACTTTTCATATTGAAAGGGCTGCAAATCGTTTGCCGTCTTTTTTTTTAAACCCGTCTCTTAGACCTAAATCTAGGATCGCCCAATTCGGATTTAACGCATTTGTATGATTAGAACAATAAATCCGCTCAATGGACAATTCGAGGAGCCAGTAATTTGTATAAGACCGGTGTAACCACCCTGGTTAATAGTGTGGAGCTGATCAAACCACCGATAATCACCAGGGCTAATGGCGAATAAAGCGGGTTACGCTCCAAAACCAGCGGTGTCAATCCACCAATTGCCGTAAGAGTTGTCAAAATAATGGGTATAAACCGCGTTTCACCTGCCTCCTGGATTGCGTCATTCAGGCTCATCCCTTTTTTTCTCAGCTGATCAGTATAATCGACCAACAGAATCGAATTCTTGACTTCAATACCCACCAGCGCAATCAGGCCGATCACTGCCACAAAAGAAAAGGTGTTTCCTGAGATCAATAGGGCCATGACCGCTCCAATGATGCCCAAAGGAATCACTGACAACACGATCAGAATGCCTTTGAATGTTTTGAATTCGAGAATCAATACACCCAAAAGACCAAATACGGTGATGAGTATAATGGTACCCAACCCTCCAAAACTTTCTTTGCTTGCTTCAATATCTCCGGCAGCTACAAAGGACGCACCTTTCGGAAACGACATTTGATTTAGTTCTTTCAGAATTCCATCTGTAACCGTTGCGGTATTAAAGCCGCTTTTTACAAATGACGTTATCACCGTATATCTGTCCTTATCGAAATGCTTAATGTTAGTTGGTGAAGTTTGAAATTGAAGATCGGCCAATTGATTTAAAGGAATCAACGCTCCATTGTAACTGCTTACAAAAATCTTCTTGAAAACATCAAAGGTTTGTTTGTTGTTTTTCGGGAGTGTAATGTTGATGTTGTACTCGTCACCATTTTCCTTTCGGTATGTACCAATGTTCAGACCTGTAACTGCCATTCGGATAGTACGGTCAATTTCGCTGACGGCAACTCCTAACAAGCCCGCTTTGTCTTTATTCACTTTGACCTTTATATCCGTTTTTAATGTTGTCAAATCATTGTTTACATACATGGTACCCGGTGTCTTCCGGATCAGATCTTCGACCATGAAAGAAAGCGAGCGCAAAGTGTCCAGATCTTCACTGAACAAACGAATAGCAATGGGCGCTTCTATTGGCGGACCCTGCTCGAAGTCCTTTACTTCAATTTTTGCATTTGGAAAATCTCTGAATGTGGTTCTTAATTCATCAATTAGTTTTTTCTTTTTGTCAGGAGGAGTATTGTTGAGCTGAATGAAAATCTGAGCGTTATTGTCCGCATTACCCACCGGAACGACGTTGTAATAAATGCGGGGGTTACCATGACCGACATTTGATGCATAATTTTTCAAATCCGGAATTTTCCTGACGTAAGACTCCACATATCGCGTAACGGAATCTGTTGTTGACAAACTGCTACCCAGCGGAGTTTCAATGTTAACGAGAAACATGGGTTTTTCTGAAGCGGGAAATATGCTGAATCCGACCACAGGCACGAGTGCCAGGGAACCAAGAAAAATAATCAGGGCAATGCTCAGAGTCAATACTGGCCTTGCAATTGCAGCATGCAGCAGCTTTCTGTATGAGCCTCCGATCATTTTTTTCAAACCGCGAAGAAAAATATTCCCTTCTGCGTTTTCATGATTGCTAAGGATTCGACTTGAAAGAAATGGAATAATCGTGAGTGAGACAAATAAGGAAGCTAATACAGTGGCAACCACTGCAGCGGGCAGGCTGCGTATAAAATCCCCTGCCCCTTCCGGCAGAAACAACAAAGGGAGAAATGCAAAGATTAACGTAGCCGTGCATCCGAGAACCGCCAAACCAATTTGCTTGGTTGCAGCCATGGCTGCCTCTCCCTTGCTATATCCACTGCGAAGCCAACGCTCAATATTTTCAACCACAACAATGCTGTCATCCACTAACAGCCCTAAGGCCACTACAAATCCGACAATACTCAGTTGATTAATAGAAAATCCAAAAATATCCAAAAGAAAAAGACCAATAGCGAGAGACAAAGGAATCGAAACCATAACCACCACACTTGCGCGAAATCCCAGCGGTAACAGTGTTAGAGAGACTAGGCAAATTGCCATGATAAAATCAATTGTAAAACCGCTCAATCTTTTGTGCACACTTTCGGCATTGTTAAAACTTTGCTCGAATGCAATGGAGCGCGGCAATTCCTTCTTAAATTGATCAACAACTAAATTCATTTCTTTTTCAACATCGAAAATATTCGTGCCCATTTTTCGGCTGGCTGTAACAAAAACGGCTCTTTTGCCATTTAATCTGCCAATATAATTTTGTTCTTCATAATCAAATTTCACATCGCTGATATCGCGGACGTAGACTATTTTTCCGCTTGTGCTTGTCACTATCGTATTGGCGATCTCGTTGACTGACTTGTAATCACCGCTAGTCTTGATGTTGAATTTTTTCGTTCCCAGTTCGACACTACCGCCAGGGATGTTCACATTTTCATTTTGAATGGCGCTCAATACACGACCAAGAGGGATCCTGTCCTGGGCCATTTTTTCGAGATTCAAACTCAGCCTGATTTGTTGCTGTGGGAATGCCCAATTATCGACATTCTTAAGCGACTTTATCTTTTCCAGTCTTTTTTTCAGCTCCTTGCTCCATTCCTCCAAATCCCTATAAGGAATGGTTTCGCTCATCAAAGCATATTGTGCGATGTTGACATCGCTAGGACTAAATTTCAGGATATCAATAGATAGTATGTCTTTGGGGAGGTTGCCACGTAGCGCATCCATCTCCCGGACAAGGTCCTGGTATTTTTTGTCCGGATCAGTCTGGTATTTGAATTCAACGTCAATGACGGCCAATCCATCTTCAATTCTGGAACGGATTCTTTTGATATCGTCCAACTCATTTACTTTCTTCTCGATGTTGTCGACAACAAGTTCTTCCATATCCTTAGGGCTTGTGCCAGGATAAATAACAACAACATTAAATTGCGGAGACTGGAAGTCAGGATCTTCTCCTCTCGGCATGTGCAATAAAGAGTTGATGCCTATTGCAGCCAACATCACGAATACAATCAATGTGAATTGATAGTTCTTGACAGAAAAATCTGTTATTTTCATGATAAAAGTTTTTGGGCGCTGAATTCGATTTGGAATTCAGCACAATAATTAGTTTATGAAACTATTTTTATGAAGCTTAGGGATTGCTTTTGAGTAGCTTTACTCTTGAATTCTCTGTGAGATAACCCACTCCTTCTTTCACAACCGCACGCACATTTTGAATGCCGCCAACAATAGCTACAGAATCCTTCTCAATAAAGGCAATCTGGACCTTGTGTCGGGCGACTGATTTACCGTCTTCATTCACACTGTATACAAAGCCAGATTTTTTATCCGCTTCTGCCAGGGCTTCAACAGGGATCATACCCAGTTGCTGATTTGAGTTTTGCGCCTGTATAGAAACTGTCGCAAATAATCCTGGCGCCAGCTTTTTGTTTCCAGGTAATACGCTTACTTCTACTTCATAGGTTCCGCTGGACGGGTCAGCAGATTGCTCGATTTTGCTGACTGATCCTTGGAGTGGCTGATCAGGATAGGCATCTACTAAAATCACGGCGCGATCGTTGACGCGCAATGCTGCCCAATCTTTGTCGCTGGCGCCAAAGCGCAAGACCCAATCATGACTTGAAGTTCCATTCATCATCAAAACAGGAGTTCCAGCACTGGCGAACTCTCCTTCATTCATTAGTTTCTTCGCAATGGTGCCACTGGCGGCTGCTCGGATTTGCGCATAAGCTTGGTTAAATTGAGCAATTCGAAGGTTTTCCTTACCGACGTTCAATTGAGTTTGTGCATTTTGGTATTGTTCCAGCGTTGCAGCGGTGTCAGCCAATAAATTCTTCATCCTTATTTCGTCACGGCTCAATTTTTCTACATTTTGATTTGCCTGCTTTACCTGTGCATTAATCTCAGTAAGATCCAATGTGGCGAGTATTTGGCCTTTCTTGACGAAATCACCCTCACGAACAAAAATTCTCGAGATAATGCCGCCGATTTTGAAAGATAATTTTGCTTCTTCAACTGAGGCAATCGTGCCTGAATATTCTAATCTTGGTGAATATGAAGAAAGTGTAACCGGAACAGTTTTAACAACAATTGTGTCTTCAGTTGCCGCATTTGAATGAATATCTGAATGGCAGGCTCCAAAAATTAATAGAGAAAAGAGCGGGATTGAAATTGAAATCTGTTGGAATGGTTTCATAAAAAAACATTTTTTCAGTGATAAGATTTATTTCGATTTGTGATCTTCTATGTTGTAAGTCGCCATAACCCGTTCGAGTTCTGAAGCCCTGTTTAACACGGCCAGTTGCGCCAATGAGTACCGGATCTCGGCATTTGTCATTTGAGTACGGGCATCAATTAGTTCCAGCTGAAGCGCCTGGCCTTCACGATACCGGCTCTGAGCCAAACGATATACTTCTCTTGTACTGATTACTTCATCAAATGAATTGTGCATGGCTTCCCAAGCTGCCTTATAGCTGTTGTAAGTAGTTACAGCTTGCAACTGTATTTGATTGACTGCATATTCATATTGATTTTTGATGGCATCAATGTCAATTTCACTCTGTCTTACTTTAAGCCGATTGTCGTTTCCTTTGAAAATATTCCATTGCAATTGAAGGCCTCCAAGCTGATACAACTGGCGATCATCGAACTTAAATCCGTATCCCTGGAATCCAATATTGTAAAAACCACTTATGACAGGTAGCTTGTAGCTTTGATTCAATTTGAGATTCATTTCAAGCGCACGTTGTGAACTTTTGAGTTGCATCAATTCTTCTCTTTTTTCCGGAACTTCCATCGTGAGTTGCAACTCATTTTCAAGGGTGTGAAGAATGGCACTATCAAATCCTATGGAAGTTTCCAAGGGCTGGTTCAACAGAAAATTAAAATAGGCGGCAGCATTTTGATGATTTTGTTCAGCATTTGCCAATGAAGTTTGCACCTGGCTAACTTCCGCTTTAGCTTTCAGCACCACTTCTTTTGTTGCGGCGTTGTTCTTGACGAGCTTTTCTGCGAACCTCAGGTTTTCACGATCCGTAGCGAGTGCATTTTCAAAAATTGTGAGCGCTTTGACTGATTGCAGGTATTGAAAATAAGCCTGCTTAATATTGTTTACTAATTCCCGCTTGTAAAGATTCACCTGTTCTTCCTGGTTGGTGATCATTTCTTGTTTGATCATTTTATTATACCACAATTGAGGATCATAAAGAGGAACATTCACCTCAACTCTCGTATCATGGTAATCGTTAGGAAGAAATTGTATGCTCTGATTTTTTACCTGCGGGAATTTGGCTGATGAAGTCAGCTGATTTAATGAAGAATATACATTATTCAGCAGATCACCGATTGGCACTTCGATCGTCCTGCCACCATTTGCCAATGTGTATTGAGAGTTGAAACTTGCCTGCGGATAAAACAACGCCTTGGCTCTGTCGAGATCTAACCTTGCTTTTTTGAGATCGAATGATTTTTGTTTGATCGCGAGATTACTGTCGAGGCCTTTTTGAATATATGCATCGAGTGTTTGCGCGAAGGCTCTCTGCCAAAGCGAGTATAATAGGAGCAGGCAGAAGATGATGATAATGGTTTTCTTGTTCATAAGAGTGTTTATTAATTATGTTCATATACTTAACATTGTTAACTAATTAGGCAAAAAAATTTACCTTAGTGAAAGGTCAATTGTGCCCATTAACCAGTTAACAGATTGATGCATCAGCGCCTTCAGATCAGGAATTTCTCCGAGCTTGTCGAATCTTTCCCTGATAGCCAGGCTGACGAGTCCATGCACCATACCCCAAATCGCCATTGCAACAGAATCAATGTTGCTTGCCGGCATAATTAGTTTCTTTTCCATTGCTTCGCTAATGGTGTCTTTG
Organism: Bacteroidota bacterium; assembly: GCA_003175695.1. Classification (GTDB taxonomy): domain Bacteria; phylum Bacteroidota; class Bacteroidia; order Chitinophagales; family Chitinophagaceae; genus Puia. Next base: position 15,924 of record PSRA01000080.1, read on the forward strand.
AGGAGTTTCAGAGCATTTTCTCCGGGGGTCCAGTCGCAGTTTGCCATCTCTGCTAACGCTTTCATGGGGGCCCGCTGGATAAACATTACGTCGTAGAATTCAGGATTGGCGAGACCAAATTCGATATAGTTTTCGCCCATTTTGTGGAGGCGGGTAATTGGATTTGCGATTCCTGCCAAGGGTTGGTTCATCATGGCAAATTTTTGAAAACCCATTTCATGCAGGCTGTAAAAAATTTCGTTCTTATCCTTAAAGTATAGGTATACAGTGGTCGGACTATATTCAATGAGATCGGCAATCTTTCTTATCGTGACGTTATCAAATCCTTCTTCAATAAATAACTTCATCGATGCATCGAGGATTTGTTTCCTGATCTCGAGCTTTTGTTTTCCTTTTCTTTCCGCTATACCCATAATTAAACGATGTAAAAATACTTAACATTGTTAAGTTTCCAAATTTTTTGGAGACTTTTTAAAAAAAAAACTGTTTTTACCCAGGCGCAATCTAAGATAAAAGATGCTTCTGCTGGCCATTTCTGATCAAAAGCTGCAGCAAAGCAGCTTAAGAATTAATTTGCGCAAGTATGTTCTTGCATATATATTTGCAAGCACATACTTGCGTATTTTTTGGAAATCACGAGGAAGTTTTGCAATACCAAATAAAAAAAACAACTAAAAACATGAATCATGGCACTTATCAATCCACACATTAACTTCAACGGAAATGCCGAAGAAGCATTTACCTTTTACAAATCAGTATTTGGCGGAGAGTTTGCGAAGGTTATTCGTTTCAAAGACCTTGCAAGTTCTGGCTTCCCAATAGGAGAAAAAGAAAAAAATAAAATTATGCATATTGCTTTGCCTATCGGCAAGAGTAATATGCTGATGGCAAATGACGTCCCAGAAAGTATGGGACGAACCAACGAAAATGAGAACAGGAGTAAAATCTCAATTAGTGCAGAAAGTAAAGAAGAGGCAGATAAATTATTTAATGGTCTTTCGGCAGGCGGAAAAATAGAAATGCCAATTTCAGATAGTCCTTGGGGTTCATATTTTGGTATGTTTAGAGACAAATACGGAATTGAATGGATGGTGAACTTTGACTCAAATATAATGGTCAATAGCAACTGACGAAAAATAACCAACGGCTAACATCGGTGTAGCAAAACCGGGGCTGACGATTTTAATTGAGCATTTGTGTAGCTATCCGAGTTTGTGCCTAATTTTGGTTTGAGAATTTTCAAATGCCCTGCTCTCACCAACTTACGGACATCCCTCCAATCATAAACTTATCGTAGATAAAGGAACCGAATCTGACATCGTAGCAAGAGCGTTCTGAGTGTAAACAATTGTTACAACCAATATAGAGACTATATTGGTTGCCATGCTATTAAAATCGATTCATATGAAGCCGGGAAGTTTTCACTGTAGTATTGAAGTTCCTGTCACTTCGTCCAGGGCTTTTGAAGGAATCAGTCAAATTAAAAACTGGTGGACTACACACGTAGAAGGAAATGCAAGTAAACTTAACGATATTTTCATTCCCCGATTTGGAGAAACTTACTCTACTATTCAGGTTACAGAATGGGAAAAGAATCAAAAAGTGGTCTGGCACGTTGTTGACTCATGGCTGCATGTGCTGTCAAATAAAAAAGAATGGAACGGTACTGATATGATATGGGAAATTTCTCCATTGAAAGACGGTGTAGAAATTCAAATGACCCACGATGGACTTATTCCATCCTTGGAATGTTTTGCTAATTGTGAGATAGGTTGGGATTTTTTTGTGAAGGTAAGTTTATTCAATTATCTCGTTGGAAAAGAGGGAGCACCATTCACAGATATTCATTTGACCAAACAGGAAACCAAATCAAAAGATCCTGAGGCTGTCATCTTCGTTGATAACAAGGAAGGAAAGATCATGGCAGAAACAGATCTTCCCATTGAACCACAATTCGTCTTCAGAGCCCTCACAGATTCAAATGAAATTGAACATTGGTGGGGCGCCGACAATGTATATCGCATGACAAATTGGAGGGCCGATCTCCGGCCAGGCGGCAACTATTCAGTCGCTGTCAGGACGCCGGATGGTCAAATATTTCCTGCAAGTGGAAAATTTATCGAGATTGAATTTCCAAATAAAATTGTTCACACCAGAATTTATAATTGGGATCACCCAACATTGGGTCGACGAGAAACTATAATTCATTATCAACTTGATCCGATTCCATCCGGAACGCACCTGAAGGTGATTCATGAGGGATTTACAGAATCCAGTGAAGCTGCCATTGAACACGCAGAAGGTTGGAAAAGAGTGCTGCGATGGTTGTATAAGCATTCATATTATAACTTCTATTTCCCCAAGAAGAATGCAGTGAAAAGCCCGTCGTGAGTTTTATGCAAATTCAACATTCTTATTGGTGAACGGAGGCCTTCGAAGATCTCCATGTATCTCGCTTTTTCACTCGAATACAAACATAGGAGACATAACGTGCAGTTGGGAGACAAAGATCCCGCTTTGCTACTTGCACTCAAAATGACAAAAGCAAAACTGTCTTTGATTGAAAATATCATTGAAAGAACCCTTGGTCATCATATAGTTTTTCATCTGCAACTATCTGACCACAAACTATTTAGCTAGAACTTAGTTTTGTTTGCGATAATATTAGCCGCCGAATTTTGATTTCACCGGCACGCATATCCGATATAAATTTGCTATCGAATCACGTTTGATATCCGATTGCTCTCCTGAATTTCTTGCCACGCACGTTGCTTCCTCAAAATTTTTTATTCAAGTTTAAAAAGCAAAACAATGAAACCACAAATGGTACGTAATCATGCACTAAAAGCATTGTCAGTAGTCGCAACTGTGGCTGTGTTATTCGCAAGTAATCCACTCAGCGCACATGCTGGTCCCATTAAAGGAAAAAAGGCAACCATCGTTTCAGACGATCAGGTTACCGTTCAATATAAAGGGTCCGATGACAATAGCTTTATTTTTAACGTAGTCTTTGAAAATCCGGCAGCTCAGAAATTTTCACTTATCCTGAAAAATGACGAAGGTGTTGTCGTCTACCAGGACCAATTTAATGACGCGCATTTTTCTATGATCATCCGCGTCGAGAAAGAAGGCAAAGATATCCATCCGACCTTCGTGATTAAGACTGGTAACAAAGAGTTGACACGCAAATTTTCCGTAAATCGGGTAATTACAGAAAACGTCGAAGTAACCAAACTTTAAGACGGTGATGAAAAGTTCTGACCCGGGAAACAAAAAGACCAAGGAGAATACTTTGGTCTTTTTTGTTTTTTAGCTTGAAGAAAATTCATCGTTAAAATGAACAATCTTCAGCAAAGTTTTTTGACACATACAAAACCAAATGCCCTGCAAATTGTATTATTTACAAGCAATCTTGCACTGACTAAATTCAAATTTATGCGAAAGGGAATTGCCGATAGTCAGGCTGCCAATATCCCATTTAACCAGCGCTCTCTCACAGCACTGGAAAAACATGGATACAAATATGTTCAGATAAAGGGCCTGTCGACCGATAATCATTACGATTACATTGAAACCCGTTTCCTGGTTTTAATTCCGCTGAAGGAACTTCCTTTAGATCCAAATCAAAAGGATATTTATGAGCCGATTGACAGCAAACTGCTTCGCCGGTGGGCACAAGAAGAAAATGAATCCCCTAAGATTGTCATCGCAGAACATAATTAATCCCAACAATACATGATGTTCTAAATAGCTGGCAGGTATTCATTTGACCTGCGTTTGCTTTCCCATCCAATCTGATTTTTTTCAACTAAAATAAACGTACCTTTAGTCTTCAATCCTCTCCCATTCTTCCCTTTGATTACTTTAATAATAAAAAAATCCCTTCGCATTTCTTCGAAGACGTCTGTCCCAATGCATGATTTAATCGAGTTCCGCTGAATGCAACTTTGAAGATTTTCTTTTATTGTTAACCAAAATACAATTGTATGCTACAGATCATCATTAGCCTGATTTCCGGGGCCGTGGGAGGCAATTTGGCAGGTGCCATTTTGAAAAGATTTAATTTGGGTCCGCTTTGGAATTCTGTTGTAGGAATTCTTGGTGGCGGCTTGGGAGGTCAATTGTTGAATGCCCTCCAGGGCGGAACAGCTGGAGGAGCCAGTGTGCTTGGGAATATACTATCCTCAGGAGTAGGAGGGGGAATTCTCATGGCTATTGTTGGATTTATTAAGGGCAGGTTAACGAAGCATGCCTGAGCCTCTCCCCGCAGAATTTAGCATTACTCATTTTTCGCACACTAGCAGGAGTATAGTTGAGTATCCTTCAAAAGGAGGCCACCTTCGGGTGGCTTTGTTTTGGATAAGGCATGAGCGTGTTTCCTAATAATTTGTAGTCGAAGTGAGGGATGAATGCAGCACGATCGAAATCTAAAAAAACTTGCGGATGGTTTAAACCCTGCCACCGTTTTCAATATATGTCACCACCCCAACCTCATCTCCACTTTCAATCCTACTCCAGGATTCCTCTTCCCTGCCATCCACCATATTAAATCATTATAAACTTTACATTTCAACCAGTGCAATTGACATATTGATCTAAATTTAGCACCAGAAGTGCCACTATGGATACACGTAGAGAATTTATCAAAAAAGCAGCCATGTTCTCAGGGGGCGCGAGCCTTTTGGGAAACCTGCCCGAATCGATTCAAAAGGCTATCTCAATTGATCCCCCAGCGGGAACTTCTTTCATGGATGCAGAACATATCGTCCTGCTCATGCAGGAAAACCGCTCATTCGATCATACTTACGGTAGCCTGCGGGGAGTACGCGGCTTCAACGATCCCCGCGCTATCAGTCTGCCAAACAAAAATCCCGTATGGTTGCAAACCAATGCTAACGGTGAAACCTATGCGCCATTCCGAATGGACATAAAAGATACGAAAGCTACCTGGATGCATTCCCTCCCCCACACCTGGACGAACCAGGTGGACGCAAGAAATGAAGGTAAATTCGACAAATGGCTCGACGCAAAAAGATCCGACTATCCCGAATATGCCAACCTGCCTCTCACCATGGGATTTTATTCGCGGGAAGACTTACCTTTTTACTATGCGCTGGCCGACGCATTCACGATTTGTGATCAGCACTTCTGCTCCTCACTGACAGGCACAACGCCCAACCGCCTTTATTTCTGGACTGGCACCATTCGCGAAGAGCAACATGAAAGTTCCTATGCAAATGTTTGGAATGAAAATGTTGACTATGGCTCCCAGGTTCAATGGAAGTCTTTTCCTGAAAGACTTGAAGAAAACGGAATTCCATGGAAGATTTATCAGAATGAAATCAGCATGCCTATGGGTCTCTCCGAAGATGAAGATGCCTGGCTGGCTAATTTTGGCGATAGCCCTCTTCAATGGTTTCGTCAATATAATGTTCAGTTTTCTGAGAAATACCGCGACTATTCAAAAAAAATGCTCCAGGACTTGCCCGGACAAATTGCCGAACTGGAAAGACAGCTTCGTGAATCTTCCGGGAATAAAGATACCTCCGAGTTGAAAGCAAAGCGGCAGCAAATGATTTCATTTCTGCGGATACTGAAAGAGGAAGAACACACATTCAGCCCTGAGAACTTTGAAAAATTAACGTCATTTGAAAGGAACCTTCATGAAAAGGCATTTTCAACCAACAAAAATGACCCCGATTATCTTTCACTTACTTCGCTACATTACCAGGATGGCAATGAATCGCGGGTAGTCAGCGTGCCCAAAGGAGATATTTTTCATCAATTCAGGCAAGACGTAAATGAAGGCAGATTGCCGACTGTTTCATGGCTGGTTGCACCCGAAAGATTTTCCGATCATCCCAGTTCTGCATGGTATGGTGCATGGTATGTTTCAGAAGTGTTGGATATCCTAACAAAAAATCCAGAAGTCTGGAAGAAAACAATATTCATTCTCACCTACGATGAAAATGATGGATATTTTGACCATGTGCCTCCATTTGTTGCGCCCGATCCCAGGAGACCTGAAACGGGAACAACTTCGTCGTCATTGAACACCGGTGTAGAATACATTACACTTGACCAGCAGCTTTCTAAGAAAGTGGTTCCCCCGCAGCAGATCCGGGAAAGCTCCATTGGACTCGGTTATCGTGTGCCGTTAGTAATTGCTTCTCCCTGGAGCCGTGGGGGGTGGGTTAATTCGCAGGTATTTGATCATACTTCCTGTTTACAGTTTCTGGAAAAATTCCTGCAAAATAAATCGGGTAAAAAAATAGAAGAAAGCAATGTGAGTGCATGGCGTAGAACTATTTGTGGCGATCTCACTTCTGTATTCCGCCCTTACAATGGTGAAAAGTTGGACAATCCTGCATTTCTTCAAAGAGATGCAGTCATAGAAGGCATTCACAGGGCTCAATACAAACAAATTCCGCAGAATATAAAATCCCTTTCGAAGCAAGATATAGAGGCCGCTTTGAAATCTCCCCGTGCTGCATCGTGGATGGTAAGACAGGAGAAAGGGATACGACCTTCTTGCTCATTACCATATCAATTGGAAGTTGATGGAAAAATCATTTCTGACAAAAAACTATTTCAAATACAGTTTCACACAGGTAAAGAGCAATTCGGTGAAAAATCAGCAGGATCGCCATTTAATGTACACGCACCCGGGAACTACCTTAAATCTGAATTGAATGGCCAACATAATCCGGCATATGAATCAGGGAGAACATGGTCATTTGCCGTTGTCGCAGGCGACACCATTCAGTACAGTTGGCCACTCGCCAATTTTGAAAGTAATAACTATCATTTGAGAGTCTATGGGCCCAATGGATTCTTCAGAGAATTTGCAGGGGATTCTTCAGAGGAACTCCCTGACATCGCACTTCAATATGAAAAAAATACCAGTGGAAAATTCACAGGCAACATCCGTCTGCAAATTGCAAACAAGAATCAAAAAGAATTTATCGTTGAGATTGTAGACAATGCATATGGATCCTCTCCGATATCTAAAACCGTCAAGTCAGCCACCCAATTTGAAATTCCAATTAGTCTGGAACCCAGTTCCAACTGGTATGATGTAAGTGTGCGGATAAAAGGGAATCAGACATTTGAAAAAAGATATGCGGGTCGTGTCGAAACTGGTAAAGCTGGGATAAGTGATCTAGCGATGGGATAAATATGATGAAGACCCAGATTCTTTTATCAAACCTGGAAGTTCATACTTTATGCTTATAACTTAAGTGAACCTTTTCCGGTAAATTGGTTGGTATAGAGACGACAAAAGTGCTCCCGACATTTGGTTGGCTTTGGGCATAAATAAACCCCTTGTGTTTTTCGGTTATTCGTTTGCAGATAGCCAGTCCAATGCCGGTTCCTTTGAATTCTGCAATTGGATTAAGCCGCCGGAACATATCAAAAATTTGTTTTGCATGTTTTTGTTCAAATCCAATTCCGTTGTCTTCGACACAAATTCTGCAGAACTTATTATCAGGCAACTTATTGGCCTTATCCTGGTTCGTTGATGTTATTTCCGCATAGATTTTGATGCGCGGCGGGATATCTTTTTTAGAAAACTTTAGCGCATTTCCGATTAAGTTGGAAAAAAGAGGACGGATCAAAACCGGATTCACCCTAAGCGACGGCAACTTTTCAGTCTCTATATGCGCATTTTTTTCATGAATGGCGCTCTCCATTTCGCCAATTACTTCCTTTACAGCTTCATTCAAATCAGTGAGCTCAAATCCATCACCATCTGCAGAGATTTTCGAGAAGGCCAGGATATCATTGATCAATTGTTGCATCCGTTCGCAAGTGTGCTGCATTCGTTCCAAATAATTTCTGCCGTCTTCGTCCATACTTTCATGGTATTTCAAATATAACCGGTCACTGAATACACGAATCTTTCGTAGCGGAGCCTGAAGATCGTGGGAAGCCATGAATGCAAAATAGTCGAGCTCTTTATTGACAGCTTCCAGCCTCGAAACATTTTCTACCAACTGCCTGTTCAATTCGTTGATCCTTTCTTCGGAAGTCTTTCTTTCATTGATTTCAATCTCAAGGCTTTTGTTAATAGCCAGTAATTTTTCTTCCTGCGCTAAAAGTCTATGATTCTTCTTGTACAGTTCAATAAAGACCGCAACTTTTGCTCTCAATAGTTCAGGTTTCACCGGTTTGTAGATATAATCAACGGCGCCTGCACGGTATCCCTCAAACACATTTTCTTCTCCATAATTGTTAGCTGTAATAAAAATGATGGGAATATGTCGAAGTTTATCCCTGTCGTAGATTAACGCCGCGGTTTCGAATCCACTCAGGTTCGGCATTTTTACATCCATTAAAATAAGTGCAAAGTCAATGTCTGACAGCAAGATCTTCAATGCCTGACGGCCCGAATTGGCCTTTACAAAACGATATCCGTCGGGCTCCAGAATGGACTCCATCGAAAGCAAATTATCATCGCGATCATCTACAAGCAGAATTTTTGGGCGCATATCGGATCTAATTTATTTATAGAACCAAATTCTCATCAATGAGAGTAACTGATCAATTTTTAAAGGTTTGGTAATATAGTCGGATGCACCCGCTTCAATACACTTCTGCCTGTCGCCTTTCATTGCTTTGGCAGTAACAGCAATAATCGGCAACGTGCTATTCTTGTGCTCTCTCCTGATTTTTTGTGTCGTCTCATAACCATCCATTTCCGGCATCATGATATCCATGAGTACCATCTCAATTTTCTGTTTTTCATCATTGATGATGGCAATAGCTTCCTTGCCACTTTCCGCCGTAACTACATTCATGTTGTAACGCTCAAACACAGTCGTCAATGCAAACAGGTTTCTCACATCATCATCTACTACAAGGATATTTTTCCCAGTAAGAATATCATTTTTTAACCGGATATTCTCAATAATCTTCTTTTTTTCGTGTGGAAGATCTTTGTGATTCAAGTGCAATTGCAGGATAGTTTCCTCTAACAACAATTCTAATGAATTAACTCCCTTCAATAGCACACTATTTGAATTTCGATTCAGGCGATGAAATTCCTTTTTATTGAAATCTTTGGCCGAATATATGATTACAGGGGTCAGCCTGTTTTTATTTTCGGAGACATAGTCAATCAATTCCTGCCCTGAGATATCTGGTAAAGTGTAGTCTAATATTATGCAGTCATAATCACTCATTTTAGTTTCTTCCATCGCCTGCCTGCCAGTTGGAACAATATTAACTTTTGTATTCTCACTCATCAGTATTTTTGAAATTTGTGATGACTCCAGTTCATTGTCCTCCACTACAAGAATTTGTCTCAATTCCTTTTTGCTCAAAGAAACAATATCATCGAAAAGCTCATTGAGCGATTCTGTCTCAAGTGGTTTCAACAGAAAACTCCGGGCTCCGCGTCTTATCGCCAGGTCCCTGTTTTCTTCTCCTGAAATCAGGTGAATCGGAATATGCCGGTAATTCAAATCATTTCGCAGGAGATCCAGCACCTTCCAACCGCTGGTATCCGGCAATTTTACATCCAGTGTGATGGCAACTGGTGTAAATCTGGCTATATAATCCAACACTTCGAGGTAATTGGTCGCAACTACAGCTTTCAATCCCCACTCATGCGCTTTTTCAATAATAATCTTACCAAACCGGATATCATCTTCAACTATCAAAAGAATTTTGTCGTGCGGTTGAATATTATTTCTGTCATCACCTGTATCATTAATCATTTCGCTTACGATATTCAAACCAGCGGCCGCGTCTGAATTTGTAGGAATCTGCAAGGCATTCAGCAATGTGTCAATGTCGCCATTGCCTGAACCAAGGTGCAATTTGTGATAAGCAGTCAGGCTTTCCGGAGCTTCTTTCGATATTACCCCCGTTACATTTTCAATAGGAAGATAAAGCGTGAATGTGCTTCCCTTGGATGGGTAACTCTCGAGTTCAATTGTTCCACCAAGCAATTCAGCAAGACCACGGCTAATTGATAAACCAAGTCCTGTACCACCGTATTTACGACTAGTGGACCCTTCAGCCTGCTGGAATGCCTCAAAGATGATGTTTTGCTTTTCCATCGGAATGCCAATACCTGTATCCGAAATAGCAAATGCCACCACCTTGTCTGCATTGTCGAGACTGGGTATACCGGACTTCCATGCCCTGTTTGCCTCGTAGATCCTAAGACTGACTTCACCTTTTTCTGTAAACTTGAATGAATTGGAAAGAAGATTCTTGATGATTTGATTCAATCGCTGGAGGTCTGTCTCGAGTGATACGGGCAAATTGTGATCCGTTTCAATAGTGAAGCGTAAATGCCTGGCTTCTGAAATAGGTTTGAACGTGGTCTCGGCAAAATTGGCGATTTCAGCAAATCGAACTGTGGAGATATTCGTTGTTATAAATCCTGATTCAATCTTTGAGAGATCCAGAATGTCGTTGATCAATTGAATGAGGTCATCTCCGCAGGAGTGAATCGTCCGGGCGTACCGGATTTGTTTGTCAGTCAGGTTTCCTTCTGCATTTTCATATAATTGTTGAGCCAGGATCAGTAAGCTGTTCAAAGGTGTTCGCAATTCATGCGACATGTTCGCAAGGAACTCCGATTTGTATTTTGAAGTAAGAGTAAGCTGTTCCGCTTTTTCTTCCAGGGAACGTCGCGCTTCTTCAACTTCCTTATTTTTAGCTTCCACTTCATTCTTTTGCTTGGCAAGAAGGACAGCCTTATCCTGCAATTCATCATTCGTTCTTCTTAGTTCTTCCTGTTGAATCTTTAATTCACCTGCCAGCGACTGCGATTGTGTCAACAGTTCTTCTGTACGCGTATTGGCTTCAATAGTATTTAGTACGATACCGATGCTTTCTGTCAATTGACTAAGGAAATCCAGATGCGTTTCACTGAATACGTCGAGGGATGCCAATTCAATAACCGCTTTCACACTGTTTTCAAACAAAACTGGCAGGATGATCAGGTTGGAAGGTTTGGCCCTTCCCAATCCAGAACTAATTTTGATATAGTTGGCGGGAACATTGCTGAGAATGATTCTTTCTTTTTCAAATGCTACCTGTCCCACCAGTCCTTCGCCGATAGCAAATTCAGTAGGAATATTCCTGTCTGATTTATAGCCGTAGGCTGCGAAAAGATTCAATTTCAAATACTGTCTTTCATCTTCCTGATTCAGTATATAGAAAGCTCCATAGTGGGCAGACACCACCTGGGCAAGTTCAGAAAGAATTCGCTGGGCCACAGTCTTGAGGTCTTTTTGACCCTGCAACATTTGGGTAAACTTGGCGAGGTTGGATTTCAACCAGTCTTGTTCCTGGTTACGCAAAGTCGTTGCACGAAGATTAGCAATCATTTGGTTGATGGTGTCCTTCAATGCTTCCACTTCTCCCTTTGCTTCTACCCGGATCATTCGTGTAAGGTCACCCTTCGTGACAGCAGATGCTACTTCCGAAATGGATCGAACTTGCGTGGTGAGGTTTTGAGCTAACTGATTTACATTTTCTGTCAGATTTTTCCAAATCCCGGAGGCACCTGGCACACTGGCCTGACCGCCGAGTCTGCCATCTACACCCACCTCACGGGCAACAGTGGTTACCTGATCGGCGAAAAGTGCGAGCGTGTCGATCATTTCATTGATCGTATCGATTAGTTGGGCAACTTCTCCGCGCGAAACAATAGCAAGTTTTTGTTTCAGGTTACCAGTAGCGACGGAGGTAACCACTTTGGCAATTCCACGCACCTGGTTGGTGAGATTAGACGCCATCATGTTTACACTATCGGTAAGATCTTTCCAGGTTCCGGCAACACCTCTTACTTCAGCCTGACCTCCCAATTTTCCTTCTGTACCCACTTCTCTTGCAACACGGGTTACTTCAAATGCGAAAGAAGTCAATTGTTCCACCATGGTGTTGATGGTATTCTTCAGATCGAGAATTTCTCCTTTGACGTCGATGGTAACGGTTTTCGACAAATCACCACTGGCAACGGCTTTGGTTACTTCTGCAATATTTCTCACCTGTGCCGTAAGGTTACCAGTCATTTGATTTACTGAGTCAGTCAAATCTTTCCATGTCCCTGCCACGCCTGGCACAAATGCCTGCCCTCCCAATTTACCGTCTGTTCCGACTTCACGAGCAACGCGTGTTACCTCCGAGGCAAATGCGCGAAGCTGGTCAACCATCGTGTTGAGTGTTTCTTTCAATTGCAATATCTCACCGCGAACATCAACCGTAATTTTTTTAGACATATCACCGTTAGCCACTGCAACAGCAACTTCTGCAATATTTCTTACCTGCGCCGTCAGGTTACCGGCCATTTGGTTCACCGAATCCGTCAGATCTTTCCATGTCCCTGCAACTCCGGGCACAAAAGCTTGTCCACCCAATTTTCCGTCTGTACCTACTTCTCTTGCCACGCGGGTTACTTCAGACGCGAAGCCTCTTAATTGATCGACGAGTGTATTGATAGTATTTTTTAGTTCGAGAATTTCTCCCTGCACATCCACTGTAATCTTTCGGGAAAGGTCGCCATTCGCAACAGCAGTAGTTACTTCAGCAATATTTCGCACCTGCGATGTGAGGTTGCTCGCCATTTTATTTACACTGTCTGCAAGGTCTTTCCAGGTTCCGCCAACGCCGGGAACATCTGCCTGCCCACCTAATTTTCCTTCCGATCCTACTTCGCGAGCCACGCGCGTCACTTCCGATCCAAATGAATTCAACTGGTCCACCATCGTGTTGATGGTATTTTTAAGTTCGAGGATCTCACCGCGAACATCAACCGTAATTTTTTTCGAGAGATCACCCTTGGCAACTGCCGTCGTCACTTCTGCGATATTACGCACCTGTGCCGTAAGATTGCTGGCCATCCCGTTTACTGAATCAGTAAGATCCTTCCAAACACCACCCACCCCTTCCACTGTTGCCTGGCCACCGAGTTTACCCTCTGATCCAACTTCGCGCGCAACACGGGTAACTTCCGAAGCAAAGCCGCGTAACTGATCTACCATGGTGTTGATGGTATTCTTGAGTTCGAGAATTTCACCTTTAACATCCACATCGATTTTTCTGGACAAGTCACCGGTTGCGACGGCAGTCGTGACTTCCGCAATGTTTCTCACCTGCGAAGTGAGGTTACTTGCCATGATATTGACGCTGTCTGTGAGGTCCTTCCAGGTTCCTGCCACACCAGGAACATCTGCCTGGCCGCCCAATTTTCCTTCGGATCCCACTTCACGCGCAACGCGGGTAACTTCTGATCCAAATGAATTCAGCTGGTCCACCATCGTGTTGATGGTATTTTTTAATTCAAGGATCTCTCCTTTTACATCCACAGTAATTTTTCTTGACAAATCACCCTTCGCTACGGCCGTCGTTACTTCTGCGATGTTTCTTACCTGGCCAGTTAAATTGCTCGCCATTTGATTTACTGAGTCGGTCAGATCTTTCCATGTTCCTGCAACTCCTTTCACTTGTGCTTGTCCTCCCAATTTTCCTTCAGTACCGACTTCCAATGCCACGCGCGTTACTTCCGAAGAAAATGAATTCAACTGATCCACCATGGTGTTGATGGTGTTCTTTAATTCGAGAATTTCTCCCTTTACATCCACAGTAATTTTTCTCGACAGATCACCTTTGGCCACAGCTGTAGTTACTTCTGCAATATTTCTTACCTGGCCTGTCAGGTTGCTTGCCATCTGGTTGACAGAATCAGTAAGATCTTTCCAAACGCCCCCTACTCCTTTTACTTTGGCTTGCCCGCCAAGTTTTCCCTCAGAACCTACTTCGCGCGCAACACGCGTAACTTCTGCTGAGAAAGAGTTTAGTTGATCCACCATCGTATTGATGGTATTTTTTAATTCGAGAATTTCACCTTTTACATCCACTGTAATTTGTCTGGACAAGTCGCCTTTTGCTACTGCTGTCGTTACTTCCGCGATATTTCTCACCTGGCCTGTCAGGTTGCTTGCCATTTGATTCACCGAGTCAGTCAGGTCCTTCCAAACACCACCCACGCCCTTAACCTGTGCCTGGCCGCCCAGTTTGCCTTCTGTGCCCACTTCCAATGCAACGCGGGTAACTTCGGAAGAGAAAGAATTTAATTGATCCACCATCGTATTGATGGTGTTCTTTAATTCAAGAATTTCTCCTTTTACATCCACCGTGATCTTCTTGGACAAATCGCCCTTTGCAACAGCTGTCGTCACTTCTGCAATATTTCTTACCTGGCCTGTGAGGTTGCTTGCCATCTGGTTGACGGAATCAGTCAGGTCTTTCCAAGTACCTGCAACTCCCTTCACTTTTGCTTGTCCTCCTAATTTACCCTCCGAACCTACTTCACGCGCGACACGCGTAACTTCCATGGAGAACAGGTTAAGTTGTTTAACCATATCGTTCACCTCCTTGGCAATCCTGGCAAATTCTCCCTGGAGAATGTGACCACTTATTTCAAGTGGCATTTCCTGTGAAAGATTTCCTTTGGCCACGCAACTTATTACGTGTGCAATTTCTATTGTGGGGTGAACAAGGTCTGATATAAGTGCATTCAACGCATCGACACCGGTGCTCCAGCTTCCTTTGGCATTTGGAACTTCTATTCTTTGTGTAAGTTTTCCCTGGTTACCGATGGTATTACTGGCGCGCGTAAATTCATGCATCATTTTTTCATTCAGCAAAATGATGTCGTTTAATGTGTCGCAAATTTTACCATTCAAACCGACTTGGTCGATGGGCATGCGCACGTTAAAATTTCCGTTCTTCATCTCGGTAAGCACTTTGAACAATTGCTTATCAAGCCCCTGAACTATCGTTTCCTGGGTATATCCGAATTCCGGGACTGGAAAGGATTTTGCCTTAGCTTTCTTAGTTGGTCTTTTAGCTTTGGTTGAAGGACTGGAAATGCGCGCACGATGACCGTTAGCCGTGCGGCTGGTTTTGGGCTTGGTATAACTCATCAGAATAAATTTTGGCAGTTAAGTGTTATGATGCGCTATTTTGATTTCGCCCAAGGATAAGGAAATGGGCGAACCGCGGTGAGGAAATACAATTCAAAAATGTATGCCAGTTTTCTGAACACTTAGTTTTCAGTCACTTAGAGGAGGCTAGGGAAAGTTCGTGTAATTAATTCCACATTTTGGGGAGGGATAAAATAATAGGGAGCTTAAAGTCGGGAGTTAGATTGGATGATAGTAAAGTCCTGAAAAAACACCCTGTCCCGGATCCAGCATCCTGCTTCCTTTATAATCGAAGATCCAGACCCGCCATCCGGCATCCTGCACCAAACCACCTGTAAGTGGTATTGATTATAATGGACGGCCAAAATATCTTTACAAAACGGGTTTGTGAATGGTTTGGCACAATCAAAGGCAGCAGCAATGCTGCCTTTCCTATTTGAAAGAAGCAAAACCGGATAATCGAATCAAAATGGTGTGGGAATAAATCCAGAATAAAAAAGAAATGGAAAGAGTATATAAGAATCTACCCGGAAAACATGTCAATGATCTTTTCCCCATGCAATACCGGTGATGAAGATTCAATATAGTATCCGGTATCCTGTTTCAAGTATTTGGTGTCTAGTGACGAGTCTCCGACTCCGGGCTATTTCCTCGCCGCTTTCACGTCCCCAGGAGTTACAGCCGCTCCTTTATTCTTCCAGGAATTTCTTATGTAATTCAAAACATCACTTACTTGTTCGTCCGTCAAATCAAATCCATTCATTGGCGTCGTGTAGCTCTTGCCGTTAACCTTCATCTCCATGTTTGCTCCATACAAAACCTGCTGAATTGATCTCTTCTTGTCTGCCATCAGGTAATCCGCCTGGGCCAAAGGGGGATAGACTCCTTCAACCCCCGTCCCTTGTTCCATGTGGCAGGATAAACAATAAGCCGTGTACACATCCTTGCCTCTTGCTATGCTAGCCTTCAAATCGAATTTTTGAGTCGCGTGAAAAGAAGAAAGCAAAATAACACCCAATGAGACGCAAAGCAGGATCTTTATTTTCATATTAATGGAGGAATGTAAACAATAAATTATTTCTTTACAGAACAAGCAGGCAAATATAACTATCAGGACGATCCGAAAACCGCATCACACTTCATCCAGGTTGAATGGTAATTTCCTGATTCTTTTGCCTGTCAAATCATAAATTGCATTGCATAGTGCGGGTGCAAATGGAGGTAGCGCGGGTTCTCCCACGCCACCAGGTCTCTCATCATTTTCCGCAATGTGCACTTCAATTTCCGGAATATCGGGGATTCTGGGCATTTTGTATTTGTCGAAATTTCTTTCGACTGCCATTCCATCCTCAAAATGTGTTTCATGTTTTATCGCGGCGCCCAACGCCATCACTATACTGCCTTCTACCTGGGCCCGTATGATGTCGGGATTGACATACCATCCACAATCCATAAGCGCATATACCTTGTCGATTTTCACTTTGCCCCCAGCATTCCTGGACACCTTTACTACCTCACCAACTATACTTTCAAAGCATTCTGTGATGGCTACACCCCACCCTTCATTTTTTCCCCGCGATTTCCAATTTGTAATTTCTTCCAGCTGGTCGATCAAAGCCTGATACCTATCATTATCAAGGTGCATCCGCCTGAAATCCATAGGGTCTTTTCCTGCTGCGTGAGCGAGTTCGTCCATAAAACTTTCATAGGCAAATCCATTCGTCGACGCATACACGGAGCGCCACCACATGACAGGAATAGGTGAAACGGTTGGAATATCACCAAAACTATAGTTCGGAATTGATTCGAAATATGCTTTAAGAAAACCTTCAACTGTACTTCCATTGTAAGCCGTCCTGTCTGGATCCTTGGATTGCAGATCCATATTTTGAGCGGCCATTTTTGTTTGAAAAGCGGACAAACTTCCCTGATCATTCAAACCGGCCTTACACCCATAAACTGCACCCGGTCTGAAAGGACCTTGGGTCATATCATCTTCTCGTGTCCAGATCACTTGGACTGGCGCATTGACTGCTTTGGAAATCAAACAGGCTTCGTGCGGATAATCTGTAAAGGCCTTTCGACCGAAACCACCACCCAGGAATGTCATATTCACCACAACCTGGTCAACTGGAATATTTAGCCTGGTACTCAAATCACTTTGAATCCAGTCTGGCGCCTGGATGGGTCCCCATACTTCGCATCGATTCTCAGTCACATTAGCCACGCAATTTACAGGCTCCATACAACTATGCGATTCGTAAGGCGTCTCATAAATCGCTTCTATTTTTTTAGTTGCTTTTTGAAATGCCTGGTCAAAATTACCTGCCGCCCGATCCATTAGAATAGGCTTTTCCAAATCTTGTCTCATTCTTTCGTATAGTTGGGCGGTACTTAAGTGCTCAAATCCACTATCATCCCATTCAACTTTCAGCAATTTTCTGCCCTGCATGGCAGCCCAGTAGCTGTCTGCTACTACTGCCACTCCTTCCTGGTCATAACCAAACACAGCTCTTGCCACTTTCATTACTTTTTTTACACCCGGTACCTTCATTACGGCAGTGTCGTCAAAACTCTGCACTCTTCCTTTAAACCTGGGGTTGCGTTCGACAACAGCATAAAGCATTCCTGGCAATTTCTTATCGATGCCAAAGATGGCCTTGCCGTTAATTTTCGTAGGATTGTCCTGCCTGGGCATTGGTTTTCCGACCAATTTATATTCACTACGTTTCTTGAGTTGTACATTCTTCGGTGGATCCAGTTTCGAGGCAGCTTCTACCAGTTCCCCATATGCGAATTTCTTACCTGATGGCCTGTGGATCACCTGCCCGTTCTCTGCATAACATTCATCCTTATTGACATTCCATTTTTTGGCTGCGGCTTCAATAAGCATTTCTCTTGCTGTGGCGCCCGTCAAAAGTAGTCTCTTGTAAGATCCGCGAACTGTAGAACTGCCGCCGGTTACCTGGCTTCCAAATTTCTTCTGGTGGCCCGGAGCAAATTGAATATTCACCTGGTCCAGGTTGACTTCCAACTCTTCAGCAATCATTTGGGGCACCACCTGGAAAGCGCCCTGTCCCATTTCCGCTCTGTGGCTGAGCAAAGTCACCTTTCCTGTTTTATCGATGGCAATCCAACTAGTCAATTCAATGCCTTCCCCCTCAGCGGTCGTCCAATGTACTACCGCTCCCTGCTGTCCTGCCCAGGATGGAAAACAAAATCCGAGTGTCAGAGCAGCGCCGGTCAGGCTGGTATTTCGGATAAAACTTCTTCTGGAAATTTCCCGGTTACTTGTTTTCATTTTTTAAAAATTTCAGGTTCATGATTTTGCGAGTAATGCGGCAGCTTTGATAGCCTTTCGAATCCTGGGATAAGTACCGCATCGGCAAATATGTCCTTGCATGAGAAGATCAATGTCAGTATCAGTTGGATTGGGCTTACTCTTTATCAACGCTGCCGCAGCCATTATTTGTCCACTTTGACAATATCCGCATTGAGGTACCTGCTCGGCTATCCATGCCCGTTGTACCGGATGAGAATTGTCAGGCGACAAGCCCTCTATGGTTGTTATTTTTTGACTAGCTGCAGCAGAAACGGGAATAGAACATGACCTGACCGGATTGCCATTGAAATGCACGGTGCATGCACCACACTGGGCCATGCCACAACCATATTTGGTACCGGTGAGACCAACGATGTCTCTAATTACCCATAGTAGTGGCATTTGCGGATCGGCTTCCACCGCGTGTGTGGATCCGTTAATCATTAAATTATAGGTAGCCATAATGCAAAATTTGGAGTGGGTCAAGTTACATATTTGTAACGAGCCTGGAAATGAAATTATATTAACGGTTTTAAATTAGAATGCGTATCAACCCTCGTGCCGCTTTCCTTTGATAACATCAAATACGTGCAACACTTGGGGAAACAGCGCCCGAATCGTTTCCTGCGCCCCTTTTACTGATCCAGGAAGAGTGATAATCAATGCAGTTCCAGCGAAGCCGGCAATGCCCCTTGAAAGCATTGCGTAAGGCGTCCTTTCTTGTCCATATCGACGTGCGGTCTCCATTAATCCCTGAATTTCCTTATCCAACAAGGGCGCGATCGCATCGGGTGTCCGATCACGCGGTGACAAACCTGTTCCTCCTGCAAACAAAGCCAGGTCATACTGATCTTTTTTCAACTGGAATACTTTTTCCTGAATCAGTTTTTCTTCGTCGGGAATGATTTCAAAAAGTGAAACTTCCAAACTATATTTTAGAAGTTGTTCGGTTATGGCAGTCCCCGTCTTGTCCTTTTCTTTGCCGGACGACACGGTGTCCGAGCAAACAATTACCGCCACTTTTAATTCCCGCTTCTCCATATGTGCAAGATCGGATTTGCCTCCCTGCTTGAGGTTAAGCCGAATGGCGGAAATCTCAATGCCTTTGTCGAGAGGTTTGAGCATATCATAGATCGTCAGGGCTGTAATCGCTGCTCCATGCATCGCTTCTACTTCAACGCCGGTTTTGTAAATCGTATGTACTTCCACCGTTATGATAATTTGCAATCCTTCCAACAAATAAGAAATGGAAGCAAATTCGATGGGCAAAGGGTGACAATCGGGTATTACATCGCTTGTCTTTTTGATCGCAAAGAGTCCCGCCGCCCTCGAAAATTCAAAAACGTCACCCTTGGGAACTTTCTTTTCCCGAATCGCCTCCAGAGTTGACTCCTTCGAAAGATTGACAATTGCCGTGGCGACAGCTTTTCGAAGAGTATTGCTTTTTTGGGTGATGTCTATCATGACCAAACTTTTGTCTTGCCGGTTTTTAACGTGTATTCAATAATCCCCATGTGTACCTATGTTCCTGTCTTCCCCATGTGCCTATGTGGAAAAAGTCTGAAACTACAGTCGGTTTCCACCACATAGGCACGTAGGAACAGGGCACACCTGGAAATATTTCTTTATTCAATTATTTTCCTTCCACTGATACGATTCATCCTCAAAGATCTCCTTTCCCCAAATGGGTAAGCCGGCTTTTATCCGCTCGACAACTTCTTCACAGGCATCAATAGCCGCTTTTCGGTGGGCAGAGGAGGTGAACACGAATAAAGAAATTTCACCCGCCTTCACTTTTCCCAGGCTATGGTAAATATGCATACAGGTGAGGTCATAAGATCCGAAGATTGACTCCCTGATGTCGTGCATTTTCTTAAGTGCCATCTCTTCGTAGGCAGTATATTCAATGGCAGCTACCGTTTTATCATCGATCCGGTCGCTTCGCACCTGGCCCAGGAAAATACTATGCGCCCCAATAGAGGTTTTGTCCTTGTGTGCCTCAATTTTCGCGGCTATCATCGCCGGAGTTATAGGTCCTGAAACAAAAATATTTTTGATCCTGGTTTCTTTCATTTTATTCAAAAGAATTTTTCTTCCTTCCAGCATTAACCACCGGAATAAGGTGGCAACAATGCAATTTCGTGATCCGAATCCGATAGGGCAAAATTACCTGATATGATCTCCTGGTCCACGGCAATGAGGTAGGGCGAATGTTCAAGGGCGGGATACTTAATGTGTAGTTTCCTGACGAGTTGATCCGTGTCAGCAACCTGATCAAAACAAATTGATTCATTATTGGTCAAATCCCGAATAGGTCCGAATGTGATAACCCTGATTGCCATAATATTTTCAGGCTTTTGTGAACAATAACTTATAAGAAGCAAAAAGCAACACGACGGCCAGGATATTTTTTAACCACGACTGTTTGAACCGCAACGCCCCAAAATAGGCTCCGCAAAGGCCACCCATGAATGCAAAAATGACATAACTATACATGTTGGAGGTGAAATGAATTCCCTGGGTGAGTTGACCTGCCAGTCCCGATAATGAATTGACAAAAATAAACAGCGCACTGATGGCAGCCGTCTGTTTTTGATTCGTCCATTTCATCAATAGCAAAATGGGAGATAACAGGATTCCTCCCCCAATCCCGATCAGGCCTGACAGGAATCCAATGGCTCCGCCAATCACAAGCGACAGATAGGGATTTGATTTCCTGGTTTGATCAACACTAAAATTGCTGAAGAATAAAAATCTTGTTACCGGAACCAATAAAAGGAGTCCCAATATTTTCTTATAAATATTCGCATCCACGATAATCATACCGCCAATGAATGACATGGGCACAGATGCAATCGCAAAAGGCAGGAATATTTTCCATAAAAAGTGCTTTCCCCGATAAAATTGAATGAAAGACGTGAGGGAGACGAAAAGGTTTAACAACAGGGCTGTTGGCTTCATTACTTCGGGGGTAATGCCAAAAATCACCATCAATGCGAGATATCCGCTGGCTCCCCCGTGTCCAACGGCAGAATAGAGAAAAGCAACAAGAAAGAGCAGGATGTAAAACAAAATCATTGTTTCTTGCATGACAATTCATTTAAGAAGGAAGCAGATGAACTTCAACCTGGTCGCCAACACTCCATTCCTGTTGCTTTTCAGGGAGGCATACTAGACAATTGGCTTGCGCAAAGGAACTCATTCTGTAGGATTCCTGGGCTTCCAACGGATACACATATTCTGATTCTACATTTCCTTTTAAGAAATGAGTCAGACTTGTTGTTTTGGTAAAATTTTGCCCCATCATTGCCCATTTTTTCTCAAGGCCTTCGCGGTTCAGTCCCTTCATTTTGTTAATTGCCGTAAGTACATATTCATAAAAGCAAGTTAACACCGAAGATGGATTACCAGGCAATCCAAATATTATTTGCTTTTCTTTTTTGCCAAAATAAAGAGGTTTACCCGGTCTCTGTTTCACGTTATGAAAGATCTGTTGAATACCGCAGGCGGTGGCTGATTCCAAAACAAAATCATAATCTCCCACACTAATTCCTCCTGTCAATAAAATAAGATCGTGTTCTTCCAGCCCTTTTGCAATTGCATTTTTGACCAATGCGGGATCATCATCCACCCAGACTACTGTTGGTTCCTCTAGTCCGGCCCTCTTCATGGCCGCTCCGAGAGAAAATGAATTCGATTCATAAACCTGGCCAAAAGCTAAGCCCTGGCCGGGCTGACGAAGTTCCCGGCCCGTAATGATAACCGTTATTCTAGGATTTGGATAAACTGTCACCTTCTCCTTGCCTATTCCAGCTAAAAACCCAATAGCCGCCGGTGTTAGACACGAACCGGCAGCCAATGCCCTTTGGCCGGCGCCAATTTCGGATCCGCGTTTCCTGACATGATTACCTTTTTGGATCAAAGCGTCTAATATTTCCAAAGATCCATTGTGTAGCTTTACTTTCTCCTGCATGATGATGGTGTCTGCTCCGTCAGGCAAGGGTGCACCGGTAAAAATCCTGCAGGCCTCTCCCCTTTCCAGGTTGTGCATATCGGTTATTCCTGCCGCCATTTCTCCCTTCACAAGTAATTGCCGGGTGTTTTTCCAATCGTTATATGCAAAAGCATATCCGTCCATCGATGATTGATCAAAGCCAGGAATATCATAATCTGCAAAATGATCTTTGGCCAAGACAAGGCCGCAAGCCGTTTGGATCGGCATCGAAACTGAGTCAAGCAAATCGGAAAAATCGTTTACCAGGGATTTGGCCTCTCCAACAGAAATCATATCTGGTTTATTCTAATTTGAATAATGACATCAATTTGAAGGAAATTATTTTTTTTCTACCCTCCAATTGATATCATGGTCCTGTTATGAATATTGGCAGCCTGCAAATGTTCAAAGTCTGTGTCGAACTGACCGCCTAATTGCCGTGCCTTATTTGCAATGCTTTTTCTTATCAGCGGCAGAATATCTTTCCCTTCCCGGAATGGTGTTAGCAAATCTGTTTCTTCTTTTGAAAACAGGCAATTTTTTATTTTGCCATCAGCGGTAAGCCTGACGCGGTTGCAGGTGTCACAAAATGGGGCACTCATGGTGCTGATCACCGAAAAACTGCCGGCATGTCCCGGCACCGAATATCTCTTGGATGTATCATGCAATTCATCCTTCATCCTCTCGAAAGTGTATCTCGAGCCGATTACAGCCATCATTTGCTGCCACGTGAAAACTTTCTCGCTACTCCATTTGTTGCCGCTGAATGGCATGAATTCGATAAAGCGAACATGCACGGGTTCAAATTTGGTCCATTCGATAAAATCATTGATCTCATCTTCGTTCACCCCTTTCATGACAACCATATTCAACTTAACATGAATGCCGGCTTGCAGGGCGAGCCCTATATTTTCATAAACCGTCTTAAATAAGTCTCTTCGTGTGATCAATTGGAACCTGTCTGCGCGAAGCGTGTCGAGGCTAATATTAACAGATGACATCTTTGCCGCCACCAGAACTTCCAGGTTCTCACGCAGACGCGTTGCATTCGTTGTAATCGCAAGTCTGACCGGCAAATTAGCGAGTGATTGAATGATGACCGATGCATCTTTTCTGACGAGGGGCTCCCCTCCGGTAAGTCTTATTTTTTTAACGCCTTCTGAAACAAATATTTTAGCGAGCGATGCAATTTCTGCTGCCTGCATGAGCCGTGAAGAAGGAGTGAAAGAATAGTTCTCTTCGGGCATACAGTAAAAACATCGAAGGTTGCAATTGTCAGTCAGCGAAATCCTTAAATAATCATGAATCCTATTGAATGAATCTATCAACATTATAATTCCCCTCAATTAATTTTAATTGCCAAAATTCAAATCACGAGTCCAGCATTTAGCATCAGTATCGTCTTTTATTCTCCCCGCTCCCCGCTTCCCTGGCTGTGCTGCCAAAGTTGGAAATCATCCCAGGTATCAATATCAATATAACCCTGCGGAAAAGAAATGGTTTCGACAGATCCGCGATGATTGCTAAAAATCTTTTTTGCACCTTGCTGACCCTTCAATTTTTGCAGTTCCGGAAAATATTTTTTGTCAAAGATAGCTGGTATGCCCATAGTATCGCGGTATGCCGAGGCCACCATCGGCTTGCCGGTCTTTTCCTTTCTAAGAATAAGCCCATCTATCACCGAAGGAGAAACAAAAGGTTGATCACAAGTCATAAAGACTATACCATTGAGGTCGGGGATTTGCTTTTCAGACGCCGCAACTCCCGTTCTTATAGAAGAGGCCACTCCTTCTTCCCACAAGGGATTTTGCACTATGGTCAGGTTGCTTGCAATTAAGTGCGGCTGAATCTGGTCCTGGTATGCACCCAACACCACAAAAACTCGTTTGCACTGCGAATGCAAGGCAACGTTTGCCATTTGAACAATGAGTGGCTTGCCATCCACAGGAAGAAGTTGTTTCGGTTGGCCAAGTCTGTTAGAAGAACCGGCAGCCAGCAAAACCAATGCGTAGGTTGCCATATTATTCAAATGAATGTGAAGAAGATCGTTCTTTAAAAATAAACGATTCCTGTTGCTTCTCTTCCCAGGTTCCGGCATGAATCGAGCCTTGCCGATTTTTTAAAAATCCTCCATCCTTTTTGGACAAGACGGCCTTAATTTCTGCTATAATTGAAAGCGCTATTTCTTCCGGCGTTTCTGCACCGATATTTAATCCCACTGGTCCAAATATCTTTGCTGCACTCTCCTCCCTCCAGTTGCCCTCCTGTTGCAGTTCGGAGATCAATCTTTCCGTCTTTTTTTTCGGCCCCAGTATTCCGGCATATGCAAAGGTCTTTTTCATCAATTCCCTGAGCAAGGCGAGATCATAGTTATAATTATGGGTCATTAATACAAAAACAGTCTGATCGTCAATTTGAACCTGGTCAAGCAGGTTGCCCGGTTTGGAAATTATCACAGATTGGGCCAGGGGGAACCGTAACGGGGTGGCATAGTCGCATCTGCCATCAGCGACTGTCACCTGCCACCCTAGAATCGAAGCCATTTCCACCAGGGGAATGATATCGTTTCCCGCACCGGCGATAACCAATGAAATATCCGGCTGCAGAAATTCAATAAATGCGCTGGTACTTTCTTTCATGTCCAGGATCCTCGATACTTCAAGTTCTGTCGCCAGACCAATCTCCTTATAAATATTCTGCTCGAAGCCCGACACAGGAATCTTTCCAATGATCTGACCGTTTTGCAGCCTCAACATGCACGTGCCTGGCTGAGATGCTCCCGGCGTCATATCGAAGAGGGTGACCAAAACAGCATTTTGCCTTTGCGCAAGAACTCTTCGCAATAAATGAACTGGATTATCGGCTATTGAATCATCTATTGGCTCGATCAGAATATGTATAATACCATGGCAGCCCAGTCCGACCCCCAATTTGGCATCGTCTTCGTCTGTCGTATCATAGGTTACCAGCCTCGGTTTTTGCTGCATTATTACAGAAAGTGCCTTTCTAAGCGCATCGCCTTCAAGACAACCGCCACTAATAGCACCAGTCAGCCTGCCCTCATCAGTTACAAGCATTCGGGCTCCGGGACGCCGGTAGGATGAGCCGTCCACCCTTACGACGGTAGCCAGCGCCGTGCGTTTTCCGTCTCGCTGCGCCCTCTCGTAAGCGTCCAAAATTGCCCGGATTTCTTTCATGAGCTGATTTCCATTGAAAATGATCATCTAAAATTACGAAATCTGCTGTCCCTGTAATGGCTCATTTGATGAGCCCACGAATTCCCATTATGTAGAACAATATTCCTGAATCAAAAATGATCGGAATCAATCGCCAAAGCGCAGTTCAGGCCAAAATGACTCCTTATTTATGCTTAGGGCATAATATTTTAGTAAAATAAATAAGCCCATCAAGCGTTTTCGAATAGGCTTTTCCTTCTACTAGTCAATGATAATGAAAGGATAGCAGCGAAAGTACTTTGATTGGCAGGTTATAAAACAATAGAAGCTTAACTAGACGTCAATGGAAAAAAAGCAAGCATGGCCAAGGGGTATCAAAGCCTTGTACTACCTGACTGCTATTTTTATTTTTCTCATTATTGTTTGCCTGGTCCTAAACCGCGTTGTTAACAGGAGAATCAGTCAGTCTTTAGAGCAGGTTTCATCAGGACTGAACATGTCATATTCTTCCATCAGTACAAACGTGCTCAATTCTTCTGTAACGATCAACGATCTTAGTTTTTCCATCAAAGGCAAGGAAGACAGTTCGCAGCAACATAAATTCTCCTTTGGTACTGTTACTCTAACGGGACTTAACTTTTTCAAATTGATGTCTTCAAAAAAGTTGGAGATAGAAAAAATGAAATTGGAAAATAGCAACCTCAGTTTTGATCATAACCTTTCCAGTCAGAAAATTTCCGCGCCCGCGGCATTCACTCCATTTAATGAAGTTGCAATCGATGAAATAGAATTAACTGATTTCATCGGATCTCTCCATACCGGTAAACATGAAGATATGTCACTGGAAGGTGGCTTAATCCTGAAGGGTGTCCAAATTGATGACTTAAAGAAATCGCTCGACAAGAACAACATTCACCTCGCATCGATAAAAGGAAAAGTCTCCAGCCTCGAATATAAGATTCCCGGAAAATACCAGTCAGTCCAAATTAAAAACCTGGAAGTAGACAGCAAGGAATCCACCTTGACGATAGATACGTGTAGAATAGTCCCCCGCCTGGACAAGTTTGAAATGGGCAGGAAAAAAGGATACCAGGTGGATTATGTTGAAGGAACCAGCACAGGTATCGAGATGGAGAAACTGGACGTGATGGAATTATTCAATAAAAAACTGATAGCGGAGAAAATCAAGATTGATCACAATGATATTTATGTTTTCCGTGACAGAAGACTGCCTCTGAAGGGGGACAATAAAGATATGCCGATGGAAGACCTTGAATCTTTACCGATGTCAATTCGTGTTCAATCCGCGACTGTCAACGCATCTAATTTTTCTTACGAAGAATTCCCCAAGAAAGGAAATGAGTCGGGGATATTGAAAATTCTTCGGATGCATGCTTCTATTGCTCCATTAATTAATCATCCACAAAAAGGAGATCCGCCATTTATTACGTTGAAGGCTAGCGGATCGTTAATGGGGTCGGGTACTGTGACCACGACTATGGAGATGCCATTTCAAAAAGACCAGGACTATAAAGTACAAGGTGAATTCAAGAAGCTAGATCTTACCAAACTGAACGCATCCGCGGAAAACCTGGGAAGAATTCATATAGAATCGGGTATGTTGGATTATCTCGGCTACCAATTCGACATGAATAAAGAAAAAGCAACGGGGAAAATTGTGGGTGAATACCACGATCTCGTGATTGATAAACTGAAGGATAAAACTTCGGATAAAAAAGTCGATAAAATCAAATCTTTCTTTCTCAAGCAGGTGATCATCCCCAAAAACAAAGACAAATCGCTGGCTGAATCAAAGCGCACCGGAAAAGTATCTTACAACCGCGATCCAACACGATATTTTTCTTATTACATGCTTCATTCATTGTTGACCGGAGTCAAGGCCAGTTTCACCCTTGGGTTCCTATTACCCGGCTAATATATTGTTTGTTTTATCCGAAATTCTTTTTTTTGTATTTACAAAGTTGCAATCAACTAAATTCAACCTTATTTTGGATGCTATTGGCTGGTCTCTAAACTATTCTCCTGCTTATGACAAAGTATTCTGGACACAAGCATTTGCTCGCGGCTGTAGATTGTATCATTTTCGGATTTGACGGCTATGATCTTAAATTACTATTGATAAAAAGAGGATTTGATCCAGAGAAGCACAAATGGAGTCTCATGGGAGGTTTTGTCAACGATGATGAAAGTTTGGAAAAAGCAGCGAACCGGATATTATACCAGTTGACGGGGCTAGAGGGCGTATATATGGAGCAGTTACAAACCTTCAGTGACCCCATAAGAGACCCGGTGGAGAGAACTATTTCTACGGCTTATTTTGCCCTGATCGATATTCATCAATATGAAAAGCGGATTAACCATGATTATAATGCTGAATGGTTCCTGCTAAAAGACAGGCCCGACTTAATTTTCGACCACGATCAGATGGTTCGCCTGGCACAAAAAAGATTAAGGTATAAAGCGGCCATGCATCCTATCCTCTTCGAATTATTGCCGGACAAATTTACCATCCCCCAGTTGCAGTGCTTATACGAAGAAATTTATGATACCAAGTTGGACAACAGAAATTTTAGCAGAAAAATACTGTCGACCCAACTCCTGGTTAAACAAAAAGAAAAGGACAAGTTTAATTCCAAGAAAGGGGCTTTCTACTACAAATTAAACAAGAGAAAGTACCGCGCCAATTTCCAGGCATTCCTGAATTTGATTCCAAACCCGGACAAGTTGCTGGTGTAAGCAGGTTGTTAGACTACTTTTGATTCTGGATTGTTCGCCCCTGGGCAGGTGCGGTGAAGCATTTAAGCAGAATCTTTTACCCATCGCAAAGGAGCTGGTATCCCACGATCCAGTATAAACAAACCAGCATCAAATATCAAATTCTCCATCTCAATTTCGCAATCCAATTTTTAAGTGTTATTTTGACACGAATTTCCGCGAAACATTTTATGAAGGATGATTCTTTTGTAATCGGAGTTGATTTTGGCACTGATTCTGTCAGATCGGTCGTCGTTGATACGAAGTCGGGGGCAGAGGTATCTTCTTCGACCTTCCATTACCCCCGTTGGAGGGACGGTCTATTTTGCGATCCTACTCTGAACCAGTTCAGACAGCATCCAAAAGATTATGTCGAAGGTTTGGAATCTACCATCCAATTTTCACTCAGGTCAGCAGGATCGGCTGTGGCCTCTCGAATAAAGGCAATTTCAGTTGATACAACCGGGTCTACTCCCGTTGCCGTTGATAAAACAGGTTCGCCACTTTCTCTGCAACCTGCTTTCGATAGCAATCCCAATGCTATGTTCGTTTTATGGAAAGACCATACGTCAGTTGCCGAAGCGGCAACCATCAATGAACATGCGAAGAAATTTGAAATCGACTACCTCCGGTTTGTGGGAGGAGTCTATTCATCTGAATGGTTCTGGGCCAAATTGCTCCATATTCTACGAGTCGATGAACAGGTTTACAAACATTACCATTCATGGGTCGAGCACTGCGATTGGATTCCTTTCCTTTTAACAGGTGGAAATGAGGTGACAAGGATCAAACGCGGGGTTTGCAGCGCCGGACACAAAGCCCTTTGGTCCGAAGAGTTTGGAGGACTTCCACCTGATTCATTCTTTTCTTCTCTCGATCCGAGGCTAAAGGGAATTACCGGGAGGCTTTTCAGTAAGACTTACGCGGCGGATCAGTCAGCCGGCTGTATCAGTAAAGTTTGGAGTGAAAGACTGGGACTTCCTCCTACTGTCACGATAGGTATGGGAGCATTTGATGCGCATATGGGTGCCGTAGGAGGTCAGATCGAACCTTACTATCTCAGCAAAGTAATGGGCACCTCAACCTGCGATATGCTGGTTGCGCCTATGCAAGAAATGGGTGGCCGCCTTGTTCGCGGAATTTGCGGTCAGGTTCCGGGGTCAATTATACCGGGCATGTTGGGGATGGAGGCAGGCCAATCGGCATTCGGAGACGCATACGCGTGGTTCAAAAATATCTTATCATGGCCATTGCAAATAGTCCGGACCCGTTCCGATTTAAGCGCAAGCGAAAAGATTTTTCCTTTGATTGACCAGCTTAACGAGGACTTAATTGACCTGTTGAGCAAAGAAGCCGCTTCCATTCCGGTTACACATGAGAATGAAATTGCACTGGATTGGTTAAATGGCAGGCGCACACCGGAGGCTAATCAATCCCTGAAAGGCGCACTGATGGGATTGAATTTAGGAACAAACACTCCAAAAATTTTTCGGGCAATTGTAGAATCAACCTGTTTCGGAGCAAAAGCCATAGTCAACTGTTTCGAAGAACAAGGCGTGCCCGTCAAAGGATTGATTGGCCTCGGAGGTGTAGCCAGGAAATCACCATTTATCATGCAAATGATGAGTGATGTCATGAACATGCCGATACGGATTCACCGGTCTGAACAAACATGCGCCATTGGAGCCGCGATGTTTGCGGCAACCGCCGCTGGATTGTACCAAAAAGTAGAAGATGCAATGCAAGCTATGGGTCAGGGATTCGACAATGAATTTCGACCAGACAAAAACAACGCAGCCATCTATGCTCAAAGATTTGAAAAATATAAAGCATTAGGTCACTGCATTGAAAAACTAACACCCTAATCAATGTGTGTCATTTCACAACAAGAAATGATTCCCTTTTATCGTGAATAAATATCAACATATCAAAGAAGAGGCCTATCGTGCGAATATGGAACTGCCGCAATTGGGACTAGTCAAATTCACATTCGGCAATGCGAGTGTTGCAGACCGTGAATTGGCTGTGTTTGCCATCAAGCCTAGCGGCGTCCTCTACGAAGAACTAGGGCCTGATAAAATGGTGATTGTTGACTTCAATGGTCATGTGGTTGAAGGCGAGCTTCGTCCATCTTCAGATACCAAAACGCACGCAGTCCTCTATTCCGAATGGAAAAACATCCAGGCCATCGTGCATACCCATTCTTTGTATGCTACTGCCTGGGCCCAGGCTAACAGGAATATTCCAATTTACGGGACGACACATGCAGATTATCATTGCGACGAAATTTCTTGTTCTCCCCCAATGGATGACAATTTGATAACGGGCGACTATGAACAACAGACCGGATGGCAAATCATTCAGCATTTCAAAGACTGCCAGTTGAACTATGAGGAAGTGGAAATGGTTCTGCTGGGCAGTCATGGGCCTTTTTCATGGGGAAGTTCAGGATCAAAAGCGGTTCATAACAGCGCTGTTCTTGAATATATCGCTCATTTGGCATTTCTGACAGAACAGATTAATGCCGAAGCGCCCACCTTGAAGGATTCGTTAATCAAAAAACATTTTCAAAGAAAGCATGGGCCTGATTCTTATTACGGTCAGCCATAACCGAATACAAAAAAGGAGACATTGAATACCCTTTGAAACAATAAAACACAATTTGAGAAAAAATGATCGCTAAAGAATGGGAAATTTGGTTACTAACCGGCAGCCAGCATTTGTATGGCAAAAAAACATTGGATGAGGTTGCTTCCGACGCTGAATTAATTGCCAATTCACTCAATAAGTCAGAAGGAATGCCTGTTCGAATTATTCACAGGTCGGTGCTCACCACAGCAGAAGAAATTCTTCAAAGTTGCAAAGAAGCGAATCACAACAAGTCTTGCATTGGCATCATCACCTGGATGCACACTTTTTCACCTGCAAAGATGTGGATCAATGGTTTGAAAATTTTACACAAACCAATATTGCACCTGCATACACAATTTCGGCGCGATATTCCCTGGGCTGGAATAGATATGGATTACATGAACCTTCATCAGTCCGCACATGGGGACAGAGAATTTGGCCATTTGATGAGCCGCATGCAAGTCGAGAGAAAAGTAGTAGTTGGCCATTGGCAGGACACCGAAACCATTAATGAAATAAGTACCTGGGCGCGGGCCGCTGCAGGATGGAATGATTGGCAAGGTGCAAAATTCGTCAGGTTTGGTGATAACATGAGGAATGTCGCAGTGACTGAAGGAGACAAAGTTTCAGCAGAATACCAATTCGGATATTCCGTCAACACGCACGGCGTAAGCGAGCTGGTTAAAAGAATCGAAGAGGTATCAGATGGAGATTCAGAGGCACTTGTAAAAGAATATGAAGATTTGTACCAATTAGGAGAGGGTTTAAAAAAAGGCCAGCCCCATAGACAATCCCTTGCGGAAGCAGCAAGGATTGAACTGGGAATGAAATTCTTTCTTGAAGAGGGTAATTATAAAGGATTCACTGATACTTTCGAAGATTTACATGGATTAAAGCAATTGCCTGGTATTGCTGTGCAAAGATTGATGCAAGCAGGATACGGATTTGGAGCAGAAGGCGATTGGAAAACTGCCGCGCTTGTTCGCGCAATGAAAACCATGAGCTATGGTTTGCCCGGCGGGAATTCTTTTATGGAAGATTATACTTATCATCTTGAGCCAGGACATGAGATGGTCCTTGGTGCACATATGTTGGAGATATGTCCTTCCATCGCTTGCGAAAAACCATCATGTGAAATTCATCCACTTTCAATCGGTGGCAAATCGGACCCTGTCAGGCTGGTATTTGACAGTGGTCCCGGGCCGGCTATTAATGCTTCTCTGCTTGATATGGGAAATCGCTTTCGTTTGTTGGTCAATGAAGTCATGGCCATTGCTCCTTCGCATCCTCTTCCGAATTTGCCTGTCGCGCGCGTGATGTGGCAACCATATCCGGATCTGAAAAAAGCTTGTCACGCATGGATCCTTGCCGGAGGCGCGCATCATACCTGCTACAGTCAAAATCTTCGATCGAAACATATGGAAGACTTTGCTTCAATGGCGGGAATTGAATTTGTATTAATTGATAAGAATACAGATATTTATCAGTTCAAGAATCACCTTCGTTTGAACGAAGTCTATTACCAGATCAATAGGAGTTTCTGATTCCCGATGATGACTAAATCAACTTTAACGCTGCTTGTACATGAACAATCAACTTGTCTTCAAAGACTATCTAGTTTTTATTATCTATTTCATTGTTGTTGCTTGCTATGGCTACTGGATTTACAGAAAAAGGAAAACACGCGAGCATGATTCAAAGGCCTTCTTCCTTGCTGAGGGTTCACTAACCTGGTGGGCGATTGGCGCTTCTCTGATTGCTTCCAATATTTCAGCTGAGCAATTTATCGGCATGAGTGGAAATGGTTTTTTTGTTGGCATTGCGGTGTCGGCATATGAGTGGATTGCCGCACTCGCATTGATCATCATTGCAGTATGGTTTATTCCGGTTTATCTGAAAAACCATATCTACACGATGCCACAATTTTTGAAAACCCGATATAACGAAACCGTTGCGTTGATCATGGCCATATTCTGGCTTTTCCTTTATGTTTTCGTCAACCTTACTTCCATCTTATATCTCGGCGCTATTGCCATCAACGGGCTGCTTCCTCATAATGATGGGTATGATTATTTACATATCGTCATGATTGCTTTATCGGTTTTTGCCATCATCATTACGTTGGGAGGTATGAAAGTAATTGGTTACACCGACGTGATCCAGGTGACGGTATTGATTATTGGAGGTTTGGCAACTTCTTACATGGCGCTTGACAGAGTAAGTGGCGGTCATGGAGCCGTTAGTGGATTTTCAACTTTGATGAATGAAGCTCCGGAGCATTTCCGCATGATCCTGTCAAGGCCAAATGCTCAGTCAACACAGGAACATATCGACAAATATTTAATCCTTCCGGGCATTCTCATGTATGCCGCGGGTCAATGGATCGTTAACTTGAATTATTGGGGCTGTAACCAATACATTACCCAACGTGCTCTTGGTGCAAACCTGCAGACTGCAAGAAGTGGAATTCTCTTTGCTGCCCTACTCAAGTTGATGATGCCCATTATTGTGATGTTGCCGGGTATTGCAGCATATGTATTGGTAAAGCAAGGCCACCTGAGTCCGTTGTCAAAAATGGATGATGCATATGCTTCTGTTCTTGGATTTTTGCCGGCAGGCCTGAAGGGATTGTCAATCGCTGCGCTGACAGCAGCCATCGTTGCTTCTCTTGCTGGAAAGGCCAATAGCATATCCACCATTTTCACACTTGATATTTATAAAAGATATATAAACAAGGAAGCTTCCGAAAAGCGGTTGGTTTGGACCGGCAGACTGGTGGTATTTGCAGCGATGATACTCTCCATTCTTTTCACCTGGAGAGATCTATTGGGAATCGGTAGCACAGGAGGATTCACGTATATTCAAAAATATACTGGTTATATTAGCCCAGGGGTGTTTGCCATGTTCATTTTGGGGATGTTTTGGAAGAGGACAACAGGCACTGCAGCAGTTGCCGGACTAATCACCGGTCTTACACTTTGCATATTCTTCAATGAGTTTGCTCCGCAGATTTTTGGACATGAGACTTTCTTATACACCGCCTATCCAACGCATACAACAGTGAATGGCGTGGATCGTATCGTGTGGGAAATCCCCTTTCTAATTTGCATGGGGATTGCCTTTTTCTTTGCAATCGCTGTCATGGTGACGTTAAGCCTGGCTGGACCCAAAATAAATCCAAAATCATTTGCACTTGATGCGCAAATGTTCAAGTTACAGCCCAAAACAGTTGGATTGATTGCAGTAGTATTGCTTATACTTTTCTCTCTTTATATAAAGTTCTGGTGATGTTCCCGGGGTTGCCAATCAAAGGTAATGCCGGAAACAGGATCTAAATAAAAAGCGCGCAACGGTGATTGCGCGCTTTTTATTTGCTCATCGCTTTGGCAATAATGATCTAGTAGCTAAGTCCGAATCCAAATTTGTATAGCGGATCCTTTGAGTCGTATGGTACATCTTCTTTTTGGTTGCGAACAGCTTCCATAGAAGATGGCAGCTCAATCGGCAGGTGACCCCCCGGCTTTGCTTTCCCAAAAATCACATCCAAAACTGCAGCATCGCTTGCACCAAAATCTGCCATGAGTCCCTTTGATTTAGCACTGATTTCTGGAATAACAGCAGGACGGTCCAAATAAATATCGACTATTGTTGGAACGGTATTTAACAATTGCAGTATGCTGTCCTTTGCTGTTCCTTTGAAATCAAGATCACCGTGATGGAACATTCTTGCCATCATAATGGGAGATTCAACAGGATAGAATGGCGTATTTAAACGGAGAATTGCGATATCCGCATTTTCCGGTTTGTCGACCACCTGGCCGTATTGCGCTGCCACGTTGGGGTCCAGGTTTTTCACATATATCTTTAACGTCCCGGCGGTCAGGGGCAGTCTATTTCCATCGTTCTTTAATAGCGTGATCGCTCTTCTTTGAGCAGCTTCTGCTGCTTTAACAAACTCCTCATTACCGACAGTCCGTTCTGCTTTGTCGACATCCACAAATGGATTATCAAAAAGTCCGAGTTCAAATTTTTGACGAAGCAGTCTTTTTACTGATTCATCCATTCTTTTTTCACTCAGCCTGCCATCTTTTACCAGCTTGACAACTACTTCAGGTATGTTTTCCCCACCAAACTGATCAACGCCGGCATCAATTATTTTCTTAACGCGTTCTTCGGTACTAAGATTTTCAACACCCCATGCGCGTGCAGGCCATACCGATTGGCCCATATGCGCGTCTGAAACAAGACCCCAATCGGTACAAACGACCCCGTCATAATGGTACTTATTTCTAAGCAGGCCGGTGATGATATCTTTATTATAAGAGAATCCGACATTTTCACTCGTTTGATCCATGGGAACGCCATAATAAGGCATGATTGCGGCAGTATTTGCTTTTAATGCTGCTTCAAATGGTATCAAATGGTATTTGAAATTTTTACCAGGATAGACCTGTCCTTTTTGGAAAGGAAAATGAGGATCCAGTCCTTCTTTTTGCGGGCCACCTCCCGGAAAATGTTTTGTCATACAAGCCACGCTGTTAGAATCCAGTTTGTTTCCCTGGAAACCGAGAATATATGCAGTGCCCATTTTTGACGAGAGATCAGCATCTTCGCCAAAAGTGCCGGATATCCGCGGCCACCGGGGTTCTGTTGCAAGGTCCACCTGCGGATGAAGCGCTTCGCGAATTCCGACGGAAACATATTCCTGCCTGGAATCATCTGCGAATTGGCGGGTTAATTTTTCGTCACCAATGGCTGCGAGCCCCAGCGGTTCTGGCCATTGAGCAAAACTTTTGGCGGTCATGGCAAATATGTTACCTGAGAAATGATTCCGGGGATCGGAGGCTATGGTAATGGGTATGCCGAGACGCGTGGAATCTTCAGCATATTTTTGCATATTGTCATACCATACCGCCAGGGCTTTAGCTGTGGGCACCTGCCAAAGATTGAAATGATTCATCTTTTTTTCACGAACCAGTTTGGCTCCGTTAGGGGCGAACGCAAAAAGTCCTTTAGCGGGTTTATCTTCAATTGACCCGTCTTCGTTTACTCTCGCCCCGTTGATGAACATCATGCCGGCTTTTTCTTCCAGGGTCATTTGTTTGAGAATATCATTTACTCTCGCCTCTATCGGTTGCCTGCTGTCTTCATACACATCCATCTTCCCATTTTTGTTCAAATCACGGAAATGAGTGATGCCTCCTGAGGAAGTATTCACATGCACCAAACCTGATTGTGAATTTTGTTCTGAATGGGCAATGACTACCCAGGACAAGGTCCCTACAAGAACCACCGGCGCCAGCCCGAAAGCGAGCTTTTTAGCTGATAATTTTTTCATAACTTCATTGTGTCTGTATGACACAAAGTATGCGATTTTCGGGAAAAAACCATGGTTAATACAGGGAATTTTGTTTATTTACAAATATTTACTTCAAATGGCTGATCTTAAAGAATTAAAGGATTTTATCAAAGAAGGCGAAAAAGAGTTCCTTCCACATGTTTCCCTGGATTGTGTGGTATTGGGTTTTCATGAAAACGAATTAAAAGTGTTGCTACTGAAAATGAAGCAGGGAGAACAATGGTCATTGGCCGGAGGTTTTATAAGGAAAGACGAGCCCGTGGATAAAGAGGCATACCGCGTCTTAAAGGAAAGGACAGGATTGAATGACATATTCTTACAACAATTTCACCTTTTTGGCAATCCCGGCAGGTCCGACAAAAAATTTTGGACTGAATGGTTTTTGAAACGAGGACTGGGTCATTCAGAAAACTGGCTGACTCAAAGGTTTGTCACCGTCGGCTATTATGCTCTTGTTGAATATTCTCAGGTAAGCCCGAAACCTGACAGTCTTTCTGATGCCTGTCGCTGGTTCGATCTCCGGCAATTGCCTCCTTTGATCATGGATCATAGCCAAATCATTCAAAAAGCGATTGATACAGTCAGGCTGCAACTTAATTACCAGCCCATTGGCTATAATTTATTGCCGAAGAAATTCACGATGCCACAGTTGCAGAAGCTTTATGAAACTGTACTTGACCGGTCTCTTGACCGAAGGAATTTCCAAAGAAGAATATTGGGGTATGGTATCCTAAGAAGGCTCAAGGAGAGAAAAAAAGGAGGGGCGCACAAGGCTCCTTATCTCTATTCTTTCGATCTACGCAAATACCACAACGCCCTAAAAGACGGCCTCCAGGGGGGATGGTGATTTTAATTACGTGTCTGTCCTCCACGCCCCCACTTTTTAAGCTCATTAGATTTGCGTCTTTGAAGCTATAATGCACTCATTAAATCAAAAATGCCGGTACCGTATTCTCCACCCCAGTGTAAGACACGGTACCGGCATGCGTCGCTACGCGCAGTTGGCGGAAATCAGCTTATTGCATTCCCTGCATCGCATCCTGCGAGCCCGAATTATTGAAATTCTTGCGCTTGAACAGTGACACATCCATTTTTCCAAATCTCCAGGTGAAATTCACTCGCACTAACTGAGGATCACGGAGACGATCATAATCCTGGACAAATGTCGGCCCTTCGGAATGTTGCTTCGACCAGCGCGTTCTGAAAATATCGCTCACTGCGATGCTCAGTGTTGCCGCATCCTGCTTCAGGAAACTCCTGGATAACGCTGCGTCAACCGCCCAGAAAGCGGCTATATATCCTTGTGAGGCGCTTGTTGGTGCACCACCACCAGGAGGTCCGAATCCACCACCTCCTGTATTGATTGGCAGGTTGGTCTTAGATTGATAGATCCCGGTGATCTGCAATTTTAGCTTAGCAGGCAATTTGAAATTGGTATTCAACTTGCCAAACCAGCTCCACAAGGCATTCTGAGCCTGCTGGCTTAAATTTTCTGTGTTGATCTTGGAATTGTAAATATTCACATTTGCTGTGAGATCCCACCATTTGGTAAGCGTAGTCACAGAGGTAAGTTCAGCGCCCATCGTCTGACTCGAATTCGCATTTACATATGTATTGATCAACTCTGTTTTTCCGGTGATTGGATTTGGCACAGTGTCGAGGTATCGAGTGATCAGGTGGTCAGTGTGCTTGTAATATACAGAGGCCATGATCGTATTATTACCCTTTAGCGTCTTCAAATAGGAAAACTCCAGGGAATTAGTGAACTCCGGTACCAAATCAGGATTACCCCTGGTGATATTAAGGCTGTCCGTATAATCTGTATAGGGAATCAGCTGGAAAAAGTTCGGACGGTTGATCCTTCTCGTATAACTCATTTGCAATTCCTGCTTTTTTCCGAGCTTTTGACTGAGGAACACAGAAGGGAAAAGGCTGATCGGATATACATGACTGAAAGTTTCCTTTGTATTGGTTAACTCGCCTTTGTAATCAGAACTTTCACCCCGGAGACCCACCTGATAACCAAAATTTCTAATTGCACTTGTAAATGAAACATATCCTGCATATACATCATTCGTGTTCTTGTAATTGGTAGATGCAGACGGGACCGGGATGAAAATACCATTGCCCAATGTGTCCAGGTAGTTATATTGATTGTTCACGAGCTGCTGCGTGTTAAAGCGCACACCGGCTTCCAACTTTGTCTTTGCATTGAAAGGCCTTACATAATCACTTTGTATGGTGATGAATTTGTTGTTTCCATCGCCATCGAGTTTTTGCTGGCGCAATCCATTCTTGATACTGCCAGGACCGTCAGTATAATAATCCGTGACATAGAGAGATTGGCTGCTATTTTTTCCTGCAAAATAATTTCCGTCTATAGTGAGTGTTTCACCTTCAGTCGGGAAGAGATGCTTAAATCCAAATTGCAGGCCATTAGCATTAAATTCACGGGTTGAATTGGTGTTTCGCTGGCTATAATGGGGATTTGTTGCGGAATCGGGATATAAAATAGAAGTATAGATGTCATCTGTTTCGGTTGGTGTAAACCTGCCGTGGACTTTGATCCCTGACAAAGAAAACGTTGTGCGGTTGGTCATGAAATAGTCGAATCCGAGGCTTCCAAAAACAAAAGCTCCCTTGTTCTTACTATACACAGATTGATCCACATTTGTCGGCGTAGCCGGATTTGTATAGTCTGTGCGATTATTTGTTCCTTTTGTTACGCCCCGATTCTGATTCACAAATCCAGCCGCCGTGAAATTGAATTTGTTTTGTCTCAAATTGAAATTTCCGCCTCCATTAATACCACCGCGGCTATCCACACCAAGACGGAAATTGCCATTATATCCCGTTTTCCTGTTTTTCTTCAATACAATATTTAAAATCCCGGCGCTACCGCCTGATGCATCATATTTTGCTGATGGATTTGTGATCACTTCAACACTTTCAATTGCGTCGGCAGGAATTTGATCCAAGGTCAATGTCGTAGGTCTGCCGTCAATGTATATTTGCGGTGCCGCATTCCTCAATGTCACATTCCCATCGATGTCAACACTCACTGAAGGAACGTTTTTCATTACATCCAAAGCGGTTCCTCCTGCATTGACCATATCTTTTTCAACATTGTAAACTTTCTTGTCGATGTCCATCCTGACAGTAGGTTTACTTGCTGTCACTGTAACAACAGCCAGCTGTTTCATATCCACCGTCATCTTAATGTTTCCCAAATCTTTGTCAACAGAATTGATCATTCCTGACATAGCGTTCATCGCCTGTGCCGGATCGCCCGATTGCCTGGCTGCTCCGCCGTTAGCTGGCATTTTCATCTGGAAAGCAACATTTTGCTCAAACACTTTATACCCGGTCGCAGAAATTTTCAATTTCAAACCTCCGAAAAGAGGAAGTTCTTCGAAATTGAATTCACCATTTGCTTTAGTGCTTAACCCCTTGAAAAGAACATCTTTCCTTTTCTTAGAAGCGGAATCATATTTATTCTGGAGAAGGATCACTGTTGCATCACTAATAGGATGACCAGCACTGTCGACCACTTTACCGTAGATATGGCCTATGTTCGGGATCGATTGACCTTTTCCTCCTGCTCCAGGTGCTGGAAATTGGGCCATCCCTATGAAACCCATTGAAACCAAAGCAGCAAATATTAGCGTCCTTTTCATATGAATGGTTGTTTTTAATTTAAATCAAATCATTCGCAACAAAAATATTTCGGGAATTGTAAGAATTTCCGAAAATGAGACGAGCGGGTAAAATGTTGCGACAAAATTGAGCCAGACATTACAGGGAACACATGATAAATAAATCTCATTGATGCAGATGACGCCATCTGTGAGATAAACCCGAATTATTTTCCATGCTGGCCTATAGCTTGGAGCAGCGCATCTTTGTAATTGTCACTCAAAGGAATCTCCATGGATCCGAGGAAAACAGATCCTTTTCTGATAGAAGAAATTCGGGGAATCGATATAATATATGATTTATGAACGCGAAGGAATTTTTTAGCCGGTAATTTCTCTTCAATCGATTTCATACTCATTCGGATAACCAACGGCTTATTATTGGCCAAATGAATCTTTAAATAATCCTTCAATCCTTCAATAGCTATGATATCATCAATAGCCACCTTGACAAGGCTGTATTCTGCATTCACAAAAAAATACTCTGGCTCTTTAGAATTCTCAGTTGGAGAATTCGCCTGATTTTTCAACTTAAAAAATTCCCAGGCTTTATTGGTAGCTTTGAAAAATCTCTCGAATGACACTGGTTTAACCAGGTAATCGATCACATCAAGACTATAGCCTTCCAGCGCATATTGATTATAGGCAGTAATCAAAATAAACAGTGGCCGGTTGGCAAGTGACTGGATCAATTGCAAGCCCGTCAATCCTGGCATTTGAATATCCAGGAAGACCAAATCAATTTTCTCTCTTTGTATAATTTCAATTGCTTCGAAGGCATTCCTGCATTTGGAAACCAGCTGTAAATAAGGAACCTGCCTGATATTGTCTTCAAGCAAATCCAGTGCAAGGGGTTCATCATCTACGGCAAGACATCGCAACATCATTGTAATTTTAATTGAAGGGACGCAATAAACCAACCATTCGATTCTTTCACGGTCAGAGTATGCCGCTGGTCATATAACAAATTTAACCTTCGCCGGACATTGGAAAGTCCTATACCGGAAGTCTTGTCTTTCAGTTCCTGTGATGCATTCTTGAATTTATTTTTTATTTCGAAATCCAGGACGCCGTTATGCACGCGAAGGGAAATATCAATTTCAGGATTCTCAATCAATCCGGTTCCATGTTTAAATGCATTCTCGATAAACGGAATCAGCAACATAGGCTCTATTAGATGGTAGTCTTCTTCATCACAAATTTGAACGTTCACCAGGATATCGTTTCCAAAACGCAATTTCTGCAGGTCAATATAGCTGGTGACATATTCTATTTCTCTTGATAGCGGCACTTTGTCTTCGTCCGACTCGTACAGCATGTATCGCATGAGGCCAGACAGCTTGATCAATGATGGTTCGAGGCGATCAGATTTTAACCTGGCCAACGCTACCATATTGTTCAACACGTTGAAAAGAAAATGGGGACTCACCTGGGATCTTAAAAACAATAATTCAGTCTTCAGGTTTTCATTTTCTTTTTCCTTCAGTAACCTTTCTGCTTTTATTTTGTCTGCAGCAAAGCGGTAAAGGGTGGCCATCGCCCACAAAAAGATAAATGGAATGATTGAAAAGAAAAATTCACGATGGATATAAGTGCCATGTGCCCTTTTGCCAGAATCAAATAGAAAACTAAGAAAGACCATGAATACTACTAACGTGAGGAATGTAAGTAATACGTACTGCCATTTCTTCGTTTTATAAAGGAAAAAGGGAATAAAGTAATAAGCATTCAGGTAGAATATAGCAACTGAAGCAAGAAAGAATCCCACGTGCACCTTATTGAACAACGCGTGGCTCCATTCTCCACTTTGGCCTGGTTTGCCAGGTGCAAACAATGGCAACAAGAACACCAGAACCCATGTAAGAATGTGAAAGGCAACGACCACCCATCGAATTCTATACCATTGCTTGCGAATTGTTGTTTCCATATTTTGCAAAATTGATCAATAAATCCTTGCCGAAATGAACGTTGCGACGAACTGCCCTCATGTGCCGACACATTTTTGCCAATTGCACCTTCAAAATAAAAATCGGAAGGCAGGTTGAACAAAAATTCTTGGCGCTTCACCCCCCTTCCGATTTATACCGGTAACCGGCCGCTATTTTGTCATCTCAAATATCTTCGGATCTACATCTTTATTTGTCTCAATCTTCTTAACATTTTGAGTAATATTGAACTGACCCCCGTAGCTGATATCTACTGTATAGGGGTAAAGTAACCCGAAATCCGTTTTCTGGAAATTCGAAAAGGTTCTTGTTATTTCCATTTCCTGTCCCATCATACTGCCGGTTTGAATAGACTTGGTGATAAGATAAGTTTTCGGATCAATATAAATTGTCGTTACAACTCCATCTTTGTTCGTCACCTTCAATCTGTACGCACTGTCTTCTTTTCCCAGTAATTCAACCTTACTTCCTTTAGCTGCATAATTATAGAGTGGGCCTCCGATATCTATCTGGTCTTTACCAGCTTTATATTGATCGTCCGGCATTGCCTGCGGATCGGGACTTCCAGCCATCGGATTAATTGCCCATCCTGCCTTATCCGTAAAAACCTGAACCATCTTCTGGCCATTGAAGTCGGATTCCATTCTAAGCCCTTTTCCATTCAATATAGTAAGCGTGCTGGGTGCATCATTGCCCATCACCTGCACTGTAGATTCCGAATACATCGATTTTATCTTATCGATTTTATCTTTACCTCCGATGGCATCAAAATGTTTATTGATTATCTCATCAGCCGTTTGGGCCTTTGATACCAAAAAGGCAGTCAAAGCCAATGCGAACAACATGCTTTGTTTTACAATTTTCATTTTTTGAATTTTATTAAGAGTGATTGAACAAGTGAGATTGATCTCAGTTCTTGCTACTAATCAAATCTAAAATAACAGCCACATTGGATCCGAAAAATGAGACGAAACCCTCAAATATTGCGACGAGTGACTAACCCTATAGCTGCCTTTAAACTCCACGGAACTCTTTCTTTTTACACAACCAGGTTCTTCATAAATACTGCATTAGCTTTTGCAGCGTCCAAAGTTGGACCATGGAATTTTTCTTGCTCAACAATGAAATATTCCATGCCATTCGCTTTAGCAACCCTGGCTATTTTGGGAAAATCGATGGAGCCTGTTCCCAGCTCGGTGGAAGCATCCATGTCCTTGGGTCCAGCATCAATTTTCCGATCTTTCATGTGGCAAAGCCGGAAACGATTCGGATATTTTTGAAGCCATTCAGTGGGGTCAGAACCCACGGTAACAACCCAATAAATATCCATTTCATAGTCGACCAGCCCCGGATCGGTATTCTTCAAAAGAATTTCCTGAGGTTTCACGCCGTCCTGTACCTGGAAGGTATACCAGTGATTATGGTAGGCAAATCTTAATCCGTTCTTCTTGCATATTTCGCCACATGCATTGAATTTGTCGGCCGCTTTTTTGTAATCGTCCAATGTTTTTTGTGCACCATAATAGGGACAAATCAGGTATTTCATTCCAATTTCTGATGCCAGTGCTGCTTTCTTTTCAAACTGTCCATTGTTGTTATTGATATCGCAATGGCTTGAGATGAAATCAAGTCCGAGATCATCCATAGTTTTCTTAAACTCCTTGTTCGTCATTCCCCAGAACATGCCTTTGCCCCCTTCGAAACCTTCAATCAATTTGTATCCAAAGGATGCCACCTGTTTTAGTGTGTCCTGCGGATCCTTTGCCATTACATCTTTTACGGTCCAGAGTTGCAATCCAAATTGGTCTAGTTTCTCTTTACTGTGACTGCTGAAAAGGCTGTTCGATAGGGATGGATTTGTAAAAGCTTTGGCAGCGATTGAGCCAAAAGCCAAACCTGAAGCAAGCATCCCGCCTCTCTTCAGGAA
>PSRA01000061.1 GCA_003175695.1 Bacteroidota bacterium
TCGCCTCCCCTGCCTCCATAACTTGTTGGCCAGGTCTTTTCTAAATAATCATTAGCATAAGCACCCATACTCCAGTGATGGCCATCGGCACTTACTTCACCATCACAGAAAAAATTATCCAGTAGAACAAATTGTTCCACTAAAGCATGTTGATTTGGTGTGATTCGCCTTCCAAATAATACGAGACTGCTATCACCATTGCCACCCGGCACGTCTCCCAATACCTGGTCATAAGTGCGGTTCTCTTTAATTATGTAAAACACATGTTTAACAGGAGAAGGATCTCCAATTTTCATCGGAATTGGATTACCAGGTTCACCGGGAGATTCGAGTTCTTTCGATTTGTTATATGGCGTATTCTTGTAAACCCAGGCGGAAAATTGAGCAAGGGAGTTGTCGTCGGGTTCTTCAAAAATACTCATCGTGCCCCTGAACAGCGATCCGATATATTGTACCTCTTGCGGCTTGGTGCTGTCACCATGTTGAACCTGTACATGTTGTCTTGGTCTCGTCGGATCGGGGCCCAAAGGATTTGCCTTTGACGTAAAGCCTTTTCCGTTGGCAACAAAAACTTTCTTTCCGGTTACCGTTACGGCTGTCGGATACCAGCCAACAGGAATAAATCCCCTGGAAAAACTGCTGCCAGGTTTGCTCACATCAAAAACTGCCAGGCAATTATTATCCGCGTTCGCCACATACAATGTTTTTTCATCTTCACTCAGGGCCAGGGCATTGCTTGTCGAGCCACTGGGTGATCCCGGATAGAGTGCAGCATCCAAGGTTTCGATCAGCTTTTTATTTTGAAGATCTATGACAGAAACAGAATTATCTTGGCCATTCGCGACAAAAAGAAAATGATCATTCTTGGTTACACAAATATCATTCGGATTATCACCAACATGAATAGACGCCTTGAAATTCCGCGCCTGTGTATCAAAAATCAATAGCTTATCACAACCCCAACAGGAGATATATAATTCTTTCTTGTTGGAAGAAAGTTTACAGGTATATCCTTCACCCCCCAGATGATATTTTCCCACGATTCCTTTGGATTTCAAATCCA
Source organism: Bacteroidota bacterium (assembly GCA_003175695.1). Lineage (GTDB taxonomy): Bacteria > Bacteroidota > Bacteroidia > Chitinophagales > Chitinophagaceae > Puia. The sequence continues at coordinate 1,064 of PSRA01000061.1, forward strand.
ATATGTAAAGCGAATCGTTTTCTTTTGTCACCACATAGATTAAATGCTTTGCATTATCTACCGCCAGTCCTGCCGGTGAAATCCTGACAGGCCAGGGTTGGCCCAATTCAATATGATCGGTAAGACTGAGTTTGTTATTGTTGATGGAATAGATTTGAATCTTGTTGTCATTGCCACCAGAAGCATATAAATATTTATCATCTGCGCTAAAAGTCAGGCCAAACCATGATTTGGGAATAACGACGCTGTCCAGTAACTTCTCATTTACCGGATCGATCAATTCAATACATTGTGTACTTACTCCATTACAAGTGACTGCCAATAATTTCTTTGATGGAGATTGAACGATATTCAGTGGAAGGTCCCCCAACGGAAGGCTCCTGCCGACCGGAGTCAGGGACCAGCCATTGGGCAGCGTTACTCTTTCCGGCATGGTGGGAGCCGATCCTCCCCCCTGTGAACATGCCTTGATACAAATTACAAGTGCGAGAAGGAAAATAGATAAGTTTTTCATAATTGATTGCGTTCAATCAAAAATATTCACAAAGTTCGGGTTTGAGTATTTACTGGAGGGAATTAATCAGAAGATAATTTTTGAAGCAGCGCCCCCGACATCTTGCCTACTCTCCGTGGATGCAGCCTTTTCAGAAGATGACTAATTTATTTAAAAAGCTTTTCGGCCTCAGCAACCGATTCTGGTCTGCCCACATCAACCAGTTTCGATCCACTATGATTGAAGCCCCGGATTGTCTCTTTCGAGGCCAGATCCAGGTAAACATCCACCATCGAAAATTTTCCCTCCTGTTTAATCAGGTCGAAAATTCCGGGTTCTATGATGTGAATTCCACTGAATGCTTTTTCAACCAGGTTAGAAGAAGGAACACTGATTTTTTCTTCGCCTGTTTTTGTATTTCTCCAACCTTTGAGTTCCTGCTTTTCGTTGAAAAGAAAATACCTTGAACTCTTGCGATCGGTAATTGCCAGGGTAGCTAATGGTTTATTCGACCGATGATCGCTGATCATTGCATGTAGATCAAGATCAGTAAGAATATCAGCATTGACAACGACAAAAGTTCCGGCGTCAAAAAACCACCCCGCTTTTTTTAATCCTCCTCCTGTTTCCAAAACAGAATCAGATTCGTCACTGATGGTAATTTTTGCTCCCCACCCGTTATTTTTTTTAACGGAGTCCACAATTTGATCAGCAAAATGATGGACATTGACAATTATGTCCCTGATGCCGTAAAGTCCGAGCCATTCTATATTCCTTTGAAGGAGGGTCTTTCCATTTACGATGGCGAGTGCTTTGGGATGATGATCCGTCCATGGTTTAAATCGTGTACCGAGGCCGGCGGCAAAAATCATCGCTTTCATCTATTCTAGGGAGTTATAGTTGGAATTCGTAATCGCTTATTACAATACAATATTTTGAATCAATTCACTCTTGTAGGGATAATCAGTGTTATAATGAAGACCCCTGCTTTCCTTTCTGAATTGTGCACCTTTTACAATCAGGTATCCTACGGTGATCAGGTTTCTCACTTCAAAAAGTTGCGGAGAAACGGCAGTGGTTTCATACAGCGTTTCAATCTCCTCATGCAAAAGGTCAAGTCTTTTCATCGCACGTTGCAAACGTGTATTGGTCCTGACGATCCCGACGTAATCACTCATCGACAATTGTAGTTCCTTAACGCTTTGGGTGATGAGGATCATTTCGCGTGGTTCTGTTGTCCCTTCTGCATTCCAGTCCGGGATACCCGATTTTACTTCCACTTCTTTGACATGTTGTACACTTTCTAGATAACACCTATGGCCAAATACAAGTGCCTCCAGCAGGGAGTTGCTGGCAAGCCGATTGGCCCCGTGAAGGCCGGTAGAAGCGCACTCGCCACATGCGAACAAATTCTTTATGGAAGTGCGTCCCCATTCATCGGTTTTGATTCCGCCACAGCTGTAATGTGCTGCTGGTGCAACAGGAATCATTTGTTTCGCCACATCGATGCCAATCGATTTACATTTTTCGTTAATAGTCGGGAAATGTTCCTTGAATTTTGTCATGTCCATATGACGGCAATCCAGGTACACATGCTCTGTACCAGCTTTTTTCATTTCACTATCGATGGCTCTGGCAACTATATCTCGTGGGGCGAGATCTTTACGGGAATCATATTTTTCCATGAACGCTTCTCCCTGGCGATTGCGAAGTATGGCACCGTCGCCTCGAACAGCTTCAGTGATGAGGAAAGATGGACTTACGCCAGGTTCGAACAAGGCAGTCGGATGAAATTGAATGAATTCCATATTCTCAATCCGCCCTTTGGCCCGGTAGACCATAGCCACTCCGTCTCCCGTCGCGATAACCGGATTCGTCGTAGTTCTATACACCTGTCCATTGCCGCCGGTGGCAAAGACAGTAATAGGCGATAAAATCTTTATGATCTTATTATCCTGCAGGTCGAGTGCGTATACTCCATAACATTCAATATCCGGAGTTGACTTGGTGATGAGATATCCCAAATGATGTTGAGTAATGATATCTAGAACAAAACAATGTTTGACGATCTCGATATTCGATTGCCTAGTCACTTGTTCCAGCAATGCTCTTTCAATTTCCTTGCCTGTTACATCTTTATGGTGAAGGATCCGGAATTCAGAATGACCTCCTTCTCTTCCCAGTTTGAACTCTCCTTCATCGTCCTTATCAAACTTTGCGCCCCAATCAATCATTTCCTGGATTCTATCGGGGCCTTCTGTTACTACAATCTCTACGATTTGCTTATTGCATAAACCGTCGCCAGCAATCAGTGTGTCTTCAATATGTTTTTCGTAGCTGTCGCGTTCAAGATCAGTCACGCCGGCGATCCCACCTTGTGCATATTTTGTATTCGTCTCATCAACGCGTGACTTAGTTATAACCAATACTTTTTTGTCGGGAAGGTGCTTTGCAACTTTGAGCGCATAGCTAAGACCGGCCACGCCGGATCCGACAACGAGGAAGTCAGTCTGCTTATTCATGTTGGAAATAATAGTCCAAATCGCGGACACTCAGCTTTTAATAAGCGATAGTATATTCAAATTTTTCCGGATTGTCGATTACTTCAATCAAATTATATTTGATTGTAACCACTTTTTTGTCGTCAGACAGTTTTGCCAGCGCATTGTCTATTTTTTTAACAGGCCTAGGAAGAGTCAGCGTGATCGTATAGGGAATCTCAATACCCATACTGGTTGCCTGTTTCATCTGCGCAAATTCCTGGCTTTCCTGAATTGCTTTCCAACGTTCAGCATTGAGTTTGCGCGAAATGAGTCCATCCTTGCTTTGAAAATCATAAATAGAATTAAACTGGTTCATATCAGGCATTGGCGAACCGCCTCCCAGGCTGTCCTGCCTCGAAGAAGCCAGGCCCTTGAAGAGATTGGCTGCACCCAGTGAACCATCGTTCAACGAAGTATATAATTTCTGCAGGTTACTCAGGTTATCGAACGGAAAATGCATATCGGCCTTGAATATTTTTTCGTCCATATTCAATTTCATATGGAGCTTACCCTGACGGATAAGTGCTTTTTTATCTTCGGCGATGTTCTTGGCAGTATCAACCAGGTCTTTCATCAGTACGGTTGTATCCATCGACCTTTTGGGCATTTGCTTATCCAATTCTTCCTTTCCCATGTATTGTTGCATCATATCCAGCAGCTGACTCATATCCATTCTCATCGTCATTTCGCCACTTCCATTGCTTTTTACATTGATTTCTTCGTTGATTTCAAAACAACCTGCAAGGCTAAATAAAAATATAGCTGGCAGGAGTAGTTTGATCCACTTCATTTTTCAAAATTTATTGAGCAAGGTAGGTTTTTTACGACCAACTTACGCGGTACCTGACCGTAAAACTTTGTGAATCTCCGGGGGGTAAAAGAATCAATCCCATCTTATTATTGAAGCAGTCCGGCGCTGCACTCAGGTTTTCAATAGCAATGCTTTTCCGGTGCGGGGGCGTGAAGATCTGTAGATAGGAATAGGCCCGATCAGGATAAAAGGAAACCTTCAAATTATTTTGTGGATTGATCAGCTCGCAGACAGCATGACCATTACTATCTTTCAACACAAAACAATTGTCGAGTTCTGTTGTTCCGATTTTTTGTAGCCGTTGGAATTGGTCGTATTTTATCAGCTTGCCGGTGGGAATCAATTTTTCGTCGAATTCGATCAAGGAATCAGAATCAAAATAAAGCATCCATTCGTCGATCTTTCCCCCCAGCTGAAAATATGGATGCCAGCCATCTGCAATCGGGATGGGCCCGTCACTCTGGTTAGTCACCGTGGTTTCTACACGCAGGATACTGTCGCCCTGTAAACTGTATTTGACGCGACAATCATATTTAAAGGGATAGGCCAGGTCATCTTTTTCATAACGATATTGCAAAGAAACCGAAGCCATTTGATCGTTCACGAATTCCTGCAAAACTTTAAAGGGTTTGTCGTATAATAAACCATGGATGGAGGAACCATCAACAAATTTTCTGTTGAATTCGGCCGGCGCTCCTTCGTAAACATATTTTCCTTCGGGTATGCGACAGGGATATGGAGAAAGTCTGGCACTTTTGAAAGATCTGCCGATTTCGTTCTGTACCTGTAAAAGATCACGATAATTATCTATTACATTCACTGATCGATCTCTTCCTCGTATCCTGAACGAGTGTAAAAGAGCTCCGAATTCCGGAAGAATAGCCACTTCAGTAGAATTCAATTCATCTTTGAGTAAAACCAGATTTAGTCCGTTGTCTTCTATGTGATTGATCGAATAACCCATGCGAGAGGTATTGCAATGTAAGAAATTGTTCAAAAATATGTAGTGTCTCAGAGACACTACCCAAAAATAGGTTCTAATGCGTAGAAAATATGCAAGATTCTTAACCTAAATTTATTTTGTCTTGCATCATATTTTCAATTTGACTCTGCTTTTTAGAAAATCATTATTTTTCGGGTATGGAAACGAGTATTCGGCGGCAATTCTATCAGCGATTTGGAAAAGAAGCCTTTTTAGTTGCCGCACCAGGCAGGGTTAATTTAATCGGTGAGCATACTGACTATAATCAAGGTTACGTCTTACCGGCAGCCATCGACAAAAAGATTTACATCGGGATTTCAAAAAATGATAAACCCGTTCTGCGGGTTTTTGCTGCTCAATATCAGCAGGAGCTTTCATTTTCGCTAGACCAGTTAGCTCCGGTGGAAGGTTGGCCTACCTACCTGCTGGGCATGATTTATTATTTACAAAAAGACAGAGGTGCTTTTGAAGGTTTGGATGTTTACATCGATGGAAATATTCCCATTGGAGCCGGAATGAGCTCCTCTGCTGCGATCTGCACGGGATTCGGCCTTGCAATGAACGAATTGTTTAACCTCGGGTTCACGCGAATGCAATTGGCGTTAGCTGCTCAAAAAACGGAACATAATTTTGCCGGCTTAATGTGTGGAATCATGGATCAGTTTGCTGTGCTGCATGGAAAATCCGGGCATGTTATCAAACTCGATTGCCGCAATATGGATTATGAATATATTCCCTTCCATTTCCCGGATTATCGGGTAGTTCTTGTAAACAGCATGGTTAGTCATTCACTGGCAGGATCAGAATACAATGTAAGGCGGGCACAATGCGAAGAAGGGATTTCCATTCTTCAAAAATATTATCCGGATATTCAATCCCTGCGCGATGTGACAGGAAAACAATTGGAGCTTCATAAAAATATTCTTCCAGAAATAGTATACCGGCGGTGTCATTTTATCGTGCACGAAAATGAACGCCTTTTGCAAGGTTGCGATTTCCTCTCAAAAGATAACCTCGGTGAATTCGGAAAATTAATGTTCGAAACCCAGGAAGGATTAAGTAAATGGTATGAAGTCAGTTGTCCAGAATCCGACTTCTTATCCGAGGAAGCAAAGACTTATCCGGGTGTAATGGGCGCCAGGCAAATGGGAGGAGGATTTGGTGGTTGCACCATCAATATTGTTCGTGAAGACGTCATTGAAGATTTCGCGGAATTCATTCAGAAGAAATACACGAAGAAATTCAATAAGGTGCCGGAAATTTATATTACACAAATTGAGGATGGCGCACACGTGGTGAGATAGAAAACCAAGGCATATTAAAATACTTCCCCCAAGTTTACAAAAAATCCTCTTGATCCATCGATGCCAAATCCGTAATCAATGGCAATATTTGTATTGGAGTGTTTGTTGGCTTTGATACGGACCCCAGCGCCAAATCCCGGCCAGATCTTATCAAAATTGTTTTGGGGATAATTGGAAAAGCTCTGGGCATTCACAAAAACGACGCCTCCGAATAACCCATTCCTGGTAACGCCGAACCGGTATTCTGTTTCCAGGTATAACATATTTTTCGATCTGAATCTTCCCTGTATATATCCTCTCCCGGTGTTATTGTAAGAATCCCAGCCTGTGCTTGGCAAATCGAGATAGGGGGGATTCCCGGAAGGAGTAAGCCAGTTATAGCTCCAAAATGCAAGGATATTATTAGTGAAGGCAGGAAACCGGACGTATTTTCTAACGTCAATGGTCAATGACTGCCAGTTTTCATCGCTTCCCATCCAGGTGACATTGGGTCTGTAGAGCACGCTGCCATAGAATCCTCCCAGCGGATTGATGGAATTTTTTCTATTGTCGTAAAGGACGTTGATAACAGGACCCGATGATATAGTTTTTCTTGGCAGGCCATATTTGTATGCATCTGAAGGCTGGCCATTTTCATTGCCGTCCTCTTCAATATTCCAATGATAATCTAAAAAATAACCGGCGCCTGCGTATAAGAATGAATATACCTTGCGTAGGAGGATTTGATGGATCCTGATATGATTATAATCGATATTGTCTGCATTGTCAAGGGAGCTATGGCCTCCCAATCCATATGTATCCTGCGGATATGAATAGTAGCGCCAATCAATGAAGACGTTGTATTTATTATCTCTTGTCCAAATATTGGCCAATATCGGAACTGTAAGCTGATTTTTTTGAGTATAGACTACCTGGCCGGTGACACTCGACACATTTGTATTGGCAGGATCGCTGGTATAGAATCCGACATTACCTGCAACAACCACTGCAAAACCTGTCGATAATGTATATCCGGCACCGGGTACAATGGAAAAATGGTACTTAGAAGTTGAAGCGGCTGTGTCCGGTGGAGTTTCTTTATCACGTCTTCTTAGCGATCTGAACACATCAACCAGGTCCCTTTGATCAGCGGTATCAATGGCCTGGTTTTGACTGGGCCTGCTCAACATCTTATGCAGGGCGCCCGGCGAAGTCTGGGCAAAGACGCCTGCTACCGGCACAAGAAACCATATGAGCACCCATTTACGAAGCAATTGAATGAATAAATTTTAGCGATATACTTCAACTTTTTGTTAGCGTTTTGAAAAACGATTGGCTCAACAATTCATTATTCAAGACTAGGCAGTAGGTGTTATAAATAAGGCAGCAATTATTTTTTAAAAGTAAGTATGTAAATTTCAAGGATCCACCCATTCATCACTTTCTTTCAATAAATTGATCAGTTCATCGACGGCCACGTCACTGCTAACACCTCTTTTCACAACCTCTTTTCCCTTGTACAACGTAATTTTTCCCGGCCCACTTCCCACATAACCAAAATCTGCATCAGCCATTTCCCCCGGGCCATTAACAATGCATCCCATGATGGCAATTTTTACTCCCTTCAGGTGATTTGTTACCGAACGGATCTTTGCAGTAGTTTCCTGCAGATCAAATAAAGTTCTGCCGCAGGAAGGGCAGGAAATATATTCTGTTTTAGATATCCTGGTACGCGTTGCCTGAAGAATTGAAAATGAAGTGTTGTTGATGAATTGATAATTGTTTTTGGCTTCCAGGTACGTTCTCCCGGTCACTTTTGCATTCACCAATTTTTTCGGATCATTCATCAACCAAATTCCATCCCCCATTCCATCGATCAGCAACGCCCCCGCTTCAATCGAAAAATGGATCAGTTGATCGTCGATGGTAGCGTCATTACTTTCAACTGCCAGGATAATGGGAGATTGAATTCCTTTCTTAGTTAATTCATTGATGTATCTCCTGACAGCCATCATCGAATTGCTACCAGTCGAATATAAACAAAGGATGACATTCATACTTCCCTTCAGCGCATCAATTAATTCATCAGACCTGGCATCGCTAACGTCTATTGATACAAAATTCAGTTCTGATCGCTCATTCGCGTTTATATATTCAAAGTCTTTGAACAGTGGAAAATATTTCAAAGCTGCTTTTTCTTTATCTGGCGCTTCCTTCAGAATATTTTTCCAGGTAGTATGATTGCAAATGACCCGCAAAGTCCCAGGCAATTCAAAAGCGATCTCTTTTTCGCCCGAATAAATGAAATCGGCAGCGGCATCTCCAATATTCCATTTATCTGTTGCGGGATCATATTGATATCCCACGGATGCCATGTCCTCCGCCTTTATTTCTTCCGCGTGAAGAAAATCCGCGACAACTACCGGGGGATGTGTTGAACCGAGGTTAGCTGTTGAAGTCGATTTTCTTCTTTGGTATTCAAAAGGCGAATACATCAGTTTGTCAATGGGAGGAATCGTGGCATTTTCCTGCTTTTGAACATATCGCTTAAGCAGGTCTTTGCAAACCGGAATTTCAAACTCAGGATCTTCGGTTAATGATACCCGTATAGTATCACCAATCCCGTCCTCCATCAAGGTGCCAATGCCAATGGCTGATTTAATTCTCCCGTCTTCCCCGTCTCCTGCTTCCGTAACGCCGAGGTGGAGGGGGTAGCAGGCTTTAAATTCATCATCCATTTTTCGGATCAGCAAGCGGTATGCTTCCACCATAACAAGCGGATTGCTTGCCTTCATACTTAAGACTATATTGTGGTAGTTTTCATTTCTTGCGATGCGAAGGAATTCCATGGCGCTCTCTACCATTCCCATCGGCGTGTCCCCATAACGGCTCATGATTCGGTCGCTTAAAGAACCGTGGTTGGTTCCAATTCGCATGGCCGTTCCATATTCTTTACAAATCTTTACAAGGGGCGAGAATCTTTCGCAGATTCGTTCAATTTCTTCATTGTATTCCTCGTCCGAATATTCAATGAATTCAAACTTCTTCTTGTCAATGTAGTTACCGGGATTGATCCTGACTTTCTCAACGATTCTTGCAGCTATTTCTGCCGCATTGGGAGTGAAATGGATATCTGCCACGAGTGGCGTATGGTATCCTTTTTTTCGAAGATCATTTTTTATCTGAAGTAAGTTCTCTGCTTCTTTTTTGCTTGGAGCTGTTATTCTAACGAGCTCAGCCCCTGCATCAATGCACCGAATGCATTGCTCAACAGTGGCTTTTGTATCCATCGTATCATAGGTGGTCATGGTCTGAACGCGGATAGGATGAAAATTGCCCATCAACAGATCCCCAATCTTTACTTCAAGCGTCTTTAACCTTTTGTATTGAGTCAACGACTCAGCGTACCACTGCATGGATGCTTCGTTTGTTACGCAAAAATAATGAAAGTTGCGGCTAGAAAATTGACAGTTATCGGCCGTTGTCGGTTGTCAGATGACAGACTTTATTGTCGATTTGGCTGACAACTTGAAATCACCAGTCTTTATCTGGTTGCGAAAGCGACCTCGATTTGTTCTCGTTCATTTTGTCCTGCACTTCCTTTTCCTTTTGTGCCAGAGCTTTCAATAGCTGGTCGACCTGTTGCTTATTGAGTTTGCTTTGTTGGGGTTTCTGTTCTTGTTGTTGCTTTTGATCTTGCTTTTTTTGATCCTGCTTTTGGTTCTGTTGATCCTTTTGCTGGGATTGCTTTCTTTTCTCCATCAGAGCCTTTTCAAGGTTTTCTCTTGTTTCAATGTCAGTAGGATCCAGCCGTAATGCATTTTTCCATGCTTCAATGCTTTCATCCAGTTTCTGTTGTTTTATGAGTGCAACACCTTTGTTATAATAGCTTTTTAATTTCATGGCAGTGTCAGGGCTATGCTCTTCGCTGGCATCGAAAGATTTCACTGCATAGTCCATATTATTTTTTCTGAATTCAACATTCCCAAGGTTATATTGTGCTGTAGGATTATCCGGAGATGCTGACAATGCCTTTTCATAAGCCTTTTGAGATTGATCGTATTGCTTCTGCTTGTACAAACGATTCCCTTTCCGGATTTGCGGACCCGGCTTTTGAGCTATCGCCGATGTATAAGCGAAGAGAATAGTTCCGATCAACAATATGTATTTCCAATTCATCATGACTGTTAGTCTTTAATTCAAACCTGCCCGGGAAAATCTTAGTTCCTTCGAAGGCTGACAACTGTCAACTGCCAACTTTACTAAAAATTTTCCTTCGTTCAGGCAAAAAGAATTCAATCAATATCAACAACAATGCCGCGCCCAGGAACCACTGGAAAAAGCTTTTATAACTGACATAATCAGCCTCCGTCAGTGCTCTTTTTTCAATTCCATCTAAACGCTGGGTCAAAGTAATTAACGCATCATCCAAATTGTCGAGTCGGATATAAATGCCATTGGTTGCGTCGGCAATCTGGCTCAATTCGGCCTCATTTAATTTTGAAATCACAATTTGGCCATTTTCGTCCTTCTTCGATTCCCTTGTCACAGGGTCCGTTATAGTGGAACCTTCGGGAGACCCGATGCCAATGGTACTTATCATGACTCCGTCTTCGGCCAGCCGCTTAGCTGTCTTCAAAGCGTCGGGATCATGATCTTCTCCATCAGAAATAAGAACAATCGCTTTGAATTTATGCGTACTATTATTGAACGCGTTGTTTGCCATTTGAAGTGCATCCGCAATGACAGTGCCTTGTGTGGGGACAACATCGGGACCGGCAGTTTGGATATACATGCGCGCCGCGCTCAAATCAGAGCTCAGCGGCATTTGCATATACGCTCTTCCTGCAAAAAGAACCAGTCCAACCCGGTCATTTTCCAGCTTGTCAAGCAATCTTAGCAGGAATTGTTTTGCCTTGTCCAGCCGACTTGGTTTGATGTCCTGGGCCAACATGCTTTTACTTACATCCAGTACTAACATCACATCAACGCCGGCCCTCGAAACATTTTCAACGCCACCTTTCTTTTGCAGATTGGCGGCACCTAAGATGATGCCGAGTATCGCAACAAGGGCCAATAAAAATTTCACCATGAATTTGAATGGAGAATAATTTCTGACCAGTTGATCAACCAGTTCCTGATCGCCGATCTTTTTCTTCACCTTTTTCTTCCATTGCAAGACCCACAGAAAAAGTAAAATGAGTAGCGGGATTGCCAGCAAAGCCGACAGGTATTCGATATGTTGAAACCGCATCACGGATTAAATATCATTTGTTTTGTATCTGAGGGAGCCAGGAGTCCTTCGCAATTTAGTAGAAACAGACGTTTGTGGATTCCCCTTCAAAATATTTATCATTTTGTTGCATCGTATAATGGACCAGAAAGAGCCTACTTCTTTCCCCCAAAAAACCCCATTCGGCCCAATATAGAACGAAGAATATGCATTCTTACTTGCATCATATCGATATTTTTATCCGTGGACTCGATGTTTAATACAAAGAAATTGGGGTGCTTGTTCTCTTCTATCCAACCGACTATCCAACCAATTTCATGCCCGTCTTCGCTAGTACCCCACCCGGTTTTATAACTCAATTTGTAATTAGTATTATCTTCCCAAAGCATTACTTTTCGAACTATTTCCTGCGTGTGATTATAGAAGGGTAGCTGATTGAAGTACAATTTTTTTACCAGCCCTAATTGTTCGTCAGGCGTAATTTTCAAACGATTGTTCAGCCAAAAGGAGTCTATTGGACCACTGATATCTTTATTGCCATATCCCAGTGAGTCGATCCATTTTTTCATCGTATCTCGTCCAATTCGCCTGGCTACTTCCTGGTAATAAGGCACTGCCGACACTCGAAAGGCTTCAGTCATGGTAAGGTCTTTGTTCCAATCCTCATTCCATCGTTTCACTCCATCCCATTTGATCACCATGTTTTCATCAGCGATTTTTCCTGTTTGGATACCTATTAAAGAATTGACAATTTTAAACGTGGAGGCGGGGAGATAAGAACTATCGCGATATCGCTTCAAATTGTATATCGTGAAATGTCCATTCGCATTATCAAACAAAGCAAAGCATCCGGTGACATTTGCAGAATCAAAATATTTTTTCAGGCTGTCATCTTCCGTGACGTTATTGGGAGCACAAGCGAAGAAACCCATTACCAGGAATAAACCCACCAACAATAAAACGCCCATCCTGCCTTTATCCATATTGAAATTTTTGCAAATGTAATGGGCGTGGGCGAAAATCAGGTATAACTTCAAATTACTTGCTCATGCCATAGATTCCAATCAATTTGAGGAGAATACCATTTGTCCAGCCAAAACCGTCCTGCCCGGGATATTCTCCCCCTCCGGCTTCTTTGTCAATGTCCACCACATTGTACTTTTCCATGAGCTTGCCGGTTTGTTTGTACACTTTTATGTTCAGGCTGATCCAACTTTTGGCGGCTTCAGCAGCCAATTCCTTTTGGCCACATCTGTCTAATCCCCAAATCATCATCCATTCCAGCGGCGCCCATCCGTTGGGAGAATCCCATTGCTCGCCGGTAGGATATTCCGTCGTTACAAAGCCACCGGGTTTCAACAATCTGCTTCTGAGAACTTCAGCAACCTTCTTCCCAAGAAAACTCATGTAATCGGGCTTCTCATTGATAAAGCAAAAAGGATATAAGCCAGCGGGTGTAATGTTAGTATTCTGTTTTTCCGTTTTGAAATTGTAGTCGGTATAAAATGACATCTGCTTATTCCAAAAATATTTGTCGATATTCTGGCTTCTCTGCAGCGCTTTTTCTTTGAATTCTTTTGCCCCGGCTTCATCCCTATTTATCAACCTTGCCTTGGCAATGGTAACTTCCAGGTTATACATTAGGGCGTTGAGGTCTACCGGGACGATATCTATCGTTTGAATGGTGATCAGTTTTTTCCTGTCGGCAAACCACCGGCTGCTAAAGTCAATACCACTCTCAGCTCCTGCCCGCAGATTTTGAAACATTTCTATTTTATTCCTTCCCGATTTTTCAGCTGTCAAAATATCTTCACGCCAACTTTCCTGCCTGGCAACCTGGCTATCATCCCAGTAACGGTTAAGCACAGAGCCATCCTTCATTTTCACGATTCGGCGAAAAGCTTGTCCCTGTTTGATTTTGTCAAGCCCATCCATCCAGAACTGGTATTCTTTCTCCATGGCGGGGAGATATTTTTGGTAGATGCTGTCCCCTTTGGCACTTGCAAGGAGGGTGACCATGGCAGCGAAGAAAGGAGGTTGGGAGCGACTAAGGTAATAAGTCCTGCTACCGTTAGGAATATGCCCATAAGTATCTATGAGATGCGCGAAATTCTTCACCATGTTCTCGACCATTTCAATTTCACCACTCTCTTTCAATCCTATCATCGTAAAATAAGAATCCCAGTAATATATTTCCCGAAAACGGCCTCCGGGAACGATGTATGGAAATGGAAGGGGTAACAAGGAGCTTCCTTCAACAACTTTATCCGGCTCTCTGCGAAGAACGGTCCATAATCTTTTAATATGAGAAACCACATCTTCTGCTGTATCGGATCTGAAATTGTTAGTAGGTACTACAGGTAGTTCAAAGTTTTCCTCTACAAACTTTTTCAAATTAAAATTTGGGCCTTTCTGAAGGCCAAAATCATACATTATGTCTGCCGGCCTTCTTTTTGGAATAGCATCCACAAATGTTTTTCCGTCCGGGAATATTCGTTGCATCTGCACTTCATTAAACAGATCGCCAAATACCTTATCAGGGGTGGGCGGCTGTTGAAACTGGCAATAACTAAAAACGAAGAAGAAAAGTAAGAAACCGGACAAGGAGATTTTCTTCATGCAAGCAGAATTTCGCTTAAAGATACAACGACAGAAGGGGAAATAAAAAATGGGAAGAAGCTGGTTTGCGTGGGATAATCGTCTATACCGAGGGGTACACTATTTTACCACTGTGAGGATGGAAAGGTTGATAGAGATGGCTAAGTATTTGAGAAGATAAGGATGAGTGATAGGTTTAGGGGGCTGAATAAAATATCGGGGGAAAAAAAGTGGATTATGGCAATGCGTTATCATATTTTCAGAAAAAATATTCACTTCATTAAACTTGCTTGAATCAGCTCCTCCAAAAAATTCAACTTCCAGCGATCCTATTCCAAAAAGAAACTCACGTAGATGTGAGTTTAAAAAAAACACGGCGAAGAATCGCCGTGTCGCTATTGCTTAAACCATTGAAAAACTATAAAAATGTGACTTTTTTAAAAAATACCCCACGAAGACTCGTGGCGTGTGCTAATTGCTATAACCATTAATATTTTAATTGCCGGCACCATCATTTTGTGCACGTTGCACGGCATAATCACCAACATTCTTTCCTACATCTAACCCGACAGAACAATCAATCGAATAATGTATACCACCAATTACTCTCGACCTGGAGGCTTCCTGTGCCATCGATTGATATTTGGAAGCATTTTGGGGAAGCAAAAAGGACAGTATCTCAGCAGCTGCACCACTGAATGTCGAGTGGCCAGAGATGTATGACGGAAAGTTTGGAATTCCTGTCAGTGTTTTGATGGCAGCATTCATTTGTGTTGGACGTGGATTGAAATAGTAATATTTTGTATTCCAGCAAACAATGCCAGCATCCATGATCGCCATGTTAAGTAAGGCGTAATTACGCGCCCATCTCACCTCGCTGTAATTCTGCTTAATGAAATCATCAGCTGCAATCGCATCCCAGTGCCCTGGTGGAGTATATGTGCCTGCTCCATCTGCCCAAAATTGAACGGTGCGTATTTGGTCCCTGGATGGATTCTTAATGAGGTCATAGACTGCCTGTGTTTCCTGTTGCATTTGATCACTATGCGAAAGCGGTGGGGGACCGGGTCTGAGGGCGATCACCGTAAGCGAATCAAAGAGAAATGGCTTTACATTCCCGAAGAATGGAAGCATGGGAGGGCGCTTTGGAGTTTCCAGGCTGATCCAGGGAATTTCGCCTTTTGCCATGGCCTGTGCTTCAAGATTTGCCCAAGCGGCCGGAGTACCAACGGCTTTGCCGGCACCGTCAGTCCTGCCTCTAGCTATAAATTGTTGTGCAACCTGTCGCCCCAACGCTTCACCGGCGACAATATCACTACGGGCAGCCGCACCACTCATGATTGTTGCCAACTCCTGCTCTTGCGCCAACTGCTGAATGTTGGCTATTTCGGTGGGGAATAATAATTTCATCATCTCCGCCGTAACACCCGCTAAGACAGCAGCTTCAGAAGGATATGAAGGAAGGTCGGTCTTGTTGATACCCCTGGCTTGCACATTGGAATCAACTTTATATGGAGCAGCCCGATTGTACTTGGTTTTATAATACCAGCAGGCTACCAGTGCATCGTATTGCGCGGCACTGACGTATGCATACGCTCTCCCCGCGTAAGGAGGATTAGCAAATGGAAATTGCGGATATGCAAAGGGGTTAGCTGAACTCGGAATGGGATACGTACCATCGGGATTCTGGTAGGGGGGCAAATTGTATTTAGCAACCAAACCACGCATGATCTCATTCCACCTGAGCACACCACCTGCTGCCCAATATTTTATTTTTTGATCCTGGTCACCAGTAATGTTGCGCTGGTAACCTTTGATCTCATTCAAATCGGCTGTATATGCAGGTGAGTTTGTAGCAGCAGGCGTAGCTACCGCAAAGGTATCTGGCCTGGATAATAATACAGGTTTCCAGGTTCCAGCATTCAGATCCTGGCTGGAAGGATTAGCCGGCGGGAGGTTGGCTGTCCTGTCACTGATGCTTTTATTGCATTCCGCTAAAAAGAACACCGTAAACGCAGCTCCGCAAATCAGCAATATAAATGTCTTTTTCATTTGAGAGAGTTTATTAATCTGAACGATTATTTGAATTTGAAGATGTAATATGCCCCGACATGGAACATGGCGGATTGGCCAACATTCCTGCCTGCGACGACATAACCGCCACCACCAAGTAATTCTATATGACTATAGAATGGCAGTGTATATTTTGCATGCACACCGACAGCCGTACTATTCATTTTATTGCTGACGAAAGGCATGTCGTTTTTCCGAATATCGAAACCACCCAACGTTGTCACATTTTCAACATTGACTTCTGCTATCAGGTATTTTTTACGAATGCCGACATTAAAATTTGAATTGAGTGCGTTTGGCATTTCAACTTCGTTGGTAGTGTGTAAAGTAGTTGTGTAATAAGAAGTCCTGTCGAGTTTCACATTGCTTCGCCAGATATACGCGCCGGACAATGTCGCATAGAAGATTCCCTTCTGCCAGTCGGCCGTGATTCTTCCTGATACATTGGTGCTTCCAAGACCAATTGATAGGGGAAGAAAGTCAATGACATAGTTCTGAACTGGCGTACCAAATCCTCCAACGGCAAACAGGTTTAGTTTTCCCTTTGCTACGTTGAATGAAATCGGTTTCCATTTTACATACAGGTTGATATCCTGGAATCCTTTGAGGCCATGAAGCGTGCCAGCTGAAGCATGAGTCCACACATACGGCAAACTCACCAGCACATTCAAATTGTTGGTAATTCCGTAATTCGCCATATACATGACGGATTGGGTTGTAACAGTCCCGATATTTCGATTGTCTCTTTTGTGTGTTCCTTCCCAATATTGATTCCAGGCCGAGAACATGTAGGTGGCACCGTTACACCATTGCTTTTTTTGCATCATGAGACCATCACTCTCAGTTTGTGCCTGGGCGTGTTGAATGCTCACAAGCAGACCGATGGCAACCATGTGCAAAATCCATTTGTTTTTTTTCATGACAAAAAGTTAATGCGTGAATTAATTAGAATCTTACCGTAAAGCCCAGATTAACGACGTAGTCAGCAAATGCTGCATCGCCGTGTATAGTCTTACCGGTCAGGTCGCTCGAAATTTTATCCGGCACGCTTTGCGTACGGTTGCGCACGACTGCAACAGGAACGAAGGCATATATGGCTACTTTCCTGTAGCTGTATGTAACTCCGGGTTCAACCGAAATAATATAACCCGGCCTTCTGAATCCGTTGCTGCCACCGATCAGATCATGAACCGGAAGGCATTCATCGCGCACACCCAATGAGAAGGAAAAATTCCTGACGGAGTAATTCGCACCCACCCTTGCCATGTATTGATCAGGAACGCTCATAACAGCACTTCCATTTTTAACAGCTGCAGCTGAAGGCGTTCCGCCGCGGGCCGTGGAAGTTCCATTTTGCTCACGTGGATTGCTGAGATAGTAGAAGTTGCCGTATGCGCTGAGGTGACGTGAAATATTGTAAAAAGCATTGATCTCCGCTGTGATGCCAGTTCCACCGTCTCCCAGCTGGATTGACTGATCAACAGGGCCCAGGCGGGTAGTTGAATCCGTTACATGGAAATAATCCTGGTAATTGTATGCCCCCGTTGGCAATTTGATGCCAAGTCCTACCTGTGCATTCCATCGGGGAACCTTGACAGGGTCTTTTATCCAGCTATAGACCGCAAAACGGATATCTCCCACACCAAAAGAATGTGTTTCAAACCTGCCCACATTGTTGTGTTCGTATAATGATGACCGGGAGTATGCTTCAATGGGAACATCCAGTAGGATGGACCATCTTGGGTTGATTAGGCGAACAATGGACAAGTCCATGGTATAGGAATGATTGATCACATTGGTTCCCTGCTCAATCCTCTGCTTTTGCTCGTTGGTCCCAATGAAATGTTTATATGATCTGAAATAACGATTGTTGGAGCTGAACAACCAGCCGGAACCTCCTAAAGTGGAATCATGTTGCTGGCAGGTTGTCATAATGCCGCCGGTACTGCGGATAGCTACACAACCCTGAGCAGAAGATTTATTGATAAAAGCGATTGATAATATTGAAATGAACAAGAATATTTTTTTCATAAACATAATAGTCGTGATGGTTAATAATTAATTCTTTCTCATCTTCAGTCTGTCCACAACCAAATCGCCGACTTTGCGGCCATATGCATTTGATACAATACATGAATGATGAAAATGTAGGCCTCCGTAAAACCTCGCCCAATTATTTTCCTCGGCGGCGTCACGGAAGGACTTGAATGAGCGGTTTTTAATACCGAATTCTAACTCCGTCGAGTCAGTATAAGCAAAATTGTCCCCAAAAACACTGGTGAGCGCCTCTGCAGCAGATGAAGAAAGCGTGGAATGGCCACAAGTATACTCTGGAAATGGCGGTGTTTGTAAACGGGGCCGCCAATTGGCATCAATATATTTGTTAATCACGGTTTCCGGTCTTACAGTATTGTGCCGATACTTCTCATCCCAGCATTGAATAAAAGCATCAAACATGGCTATGGAAGTCTTCGCATAGGCACAAACGAGAGTGCCAAAATCGGCTTTGGCCTTTTCCCCTGCAATGCCCACAATGCTCATCCAATGTCCAGGAGGGGAGAATTTCTTAGTGCCAAACATGAGGTGACCGGATACATTCAATTTAAATGGATTATCGTCCCAGAAATCAGCGATATGCATTTGTTCTGCTGTGAGACTGTCTCCTGCATGCTTTATATACATTACCTCTTTGTAATAATCACTTTTCTTATCAGTGACATTAAAAGCATATGGTGGAGGCGGAATGAACATGTTAGCACTATCCAATACCATTGGCCTGATCTCGTTCCAATGAGGCTCTGCTGCAGGTGAGTATGCTGGAGGCGTCGGAACCCAACGGCCCGGAGAATCCATGACGGTATACTCAGGTGCGCCACGGGTTTGAAGATAATTGTCCCTTTTGCTCCAATCCATGATCGCAGCAGATACCGTATCAGCATATTCAACTGAATTTTTAAATACGTCGGAAGGCATACCGTGATCATCTGCCAATTTCTTCAGGCTGTCAACATAATCCTTCATGCTGCCGGCAGGAAAGGTTACTGCCTCACCCAACTTGCAAAATGCCAGGAGCGCAGCAAATTCAAAGTTTATTTTCTTTCCAGCTTCCGGTTTTGGAACTGAACTTAAGCCACGAACCTGCCCGGCCAAAGAATTATATTGATCAGGATATCCTCCCGCAATAACTTCATATCCCGCGACACTCGCATAAGCATAATTCCTCGAAGCCACAATCGGGCTGAAATTATTTCCCATGACTACAGTATTCAGTTCGTGAACCGTAGAACTGTAGAGCAAAGGGTTTTTGAATATCTGCTCATAATCATTTTTTGAATGGCAACTAACTAACACAATAGCCCCGACAGCGATAACCAATAACTTTTTCATTATAGATGAATGTTTTGACCAATCATAGGGTGATGTGGTCCACCGTGAAACAAATAAATAGTTGAAAACGATCACTTTAACAGAGTGATCCTTTTGAGTAATTAAAGCTTATTTAGTAGACTGGATTGTCTAGCAGAAATCAGGAGGTCGTTCCTGTGGAGTTCTATAATTAGAGGGAATAGTCACCCGGTATTGTGCGTATCTTTTTACTACGGTAAAATGAAGATCGCCCAGGTCAAATGCATCTTGAGTTGCATAATATTCAGTAGAAAAACTATTGTAGGAAGAGGCCGGCGCGTCTGATTTTTTGTTCTGGCCTGGCTGCTGCAAATCGTTGACCAATTTAAAGAACTCGTCCTTGGCGCTTTTGATCTGCATGGCAGTATGGTTAGGGATGCAGAACAATTCCACAGTATCATTATATACACGACGCTTGACGTAGTTATATTGTATTCCGTTGATTTCTATTTTTCCATCAACGCGTTCGAATTTCTGGGAGTTGACATAATATCCGAGATTCTCGGCAGGTACTTTAATAGAGATTAATTCAGACTCGCTGTACCTGTTATCATCCAATCTTGACTTCAACTGAAAGTCTGCCTTACTTTGGAAATAAGAAGTGAGTAGCTGGTATCCAAACCAATTAAATACCAGGATTGAAAGCAGTAGTATGGAAGCAATTCTCTTCAAGCGTAGCGGCTAAATTAATGAAATTTATTTAACAGAATAATTTTTCTTGTCCGGACCAATTCCCATTAGTGTTAGCTTCGTCCATTTGGCTGGCAACGCTGATTTTATCTGAACAATTCCTTTAGGCGTGATATCCAAACCTCCAAATCCCATCAACATGGCCTGCAGAACACCGCCAGCCCCCGTTGCAAAATACGGATTGGTCCCCCCCTTGGTTTCCGCCAGCACGCGAAAAGGAGGTACTAGGTTGGGAATATATGCGTCCTGCAGGAAGCGAAATGCTTTTTCTCCGTCCCCCAATCTCGAATATAGCAATGCAAACACTGCTTGCGTCATGGCTGGCGTTCCCCGGGTCGGGACCCTGGTTTCATAATAGATAAGGTCTTTTCTTATTTGCTCCGGATCCGTAAACAGTTTAAGCGGATAGGCAAGCAAATTCACATCTGCCTGCTTGATGCCCTCCCCTTTATAGGTTGCATGTTCCCTCGTTACGCCGTCGGGGAATTTGAGGATGGGAATATCGTTCGCAACATCCATCCAGTCGGGATTCGGAGTTAATCCCAATATTTTAGCAGCGTCAGTCGCATTCATCAAAAGAGTCTTTGCTGCGGCATTAGTGAATGCATTATTATCGACGTTCTCTGCCCACTCGTCTGCTGCTACCACGTTCCTGATATCATAATGGCCCGGCCCATTGCGCTCAACACGCGATGCCCAAAACTCTGCTGTTGCAGATAGTAATGGCCAGCCTTTTTCTCTCAACCAGGCTGTATCCTGTGTCACGCAGAAATAATTCCATGCGGCCATACCAACGCAGGCTGTAATATGATGTTCAAAAGGACCGCTCAAAGCCCAGACCGGTGTTTCTTCCACCCCGGTCGCTGCACTTTCCCAGGGGAACATGGCGCCTTTGTATCCGTGTGCAAATGCATTCCTGCGCGCAGCCTCCAGTCGTTGGTAGCGATATTCTATAAGCGATTTTGCAAGGTTAGGGTGAAGGACCAAAATAGCAGGAAACATCCAAAGATCAGTATCCCAGAAGACATGCCCGTTATATCCAAGTCCACTTAACCCCATGGGAGAAGGGCTCAATGCAGTCCCTTCACGAACGAATGAATACAAATGATACAGCATGCTACGAATATCCTGTTGGGTCTGCCTGTCACCATCAATAACGATATCGCTGGACCATAATTCATCCCAGGCTTTTTTATGTAGTGAAAGAAGACGGTCATGTCCTTCCAGTTTAGCAAAAATCGTTAGGCGTTCTGCTTCATTGAGCGGATCATCATGATGAGCGGATGTAATGGAAGTCCCAATAATAGAGAAATGGTAAGTCTCACCGGCTTTAATATGCTTGCTGAATTTCATCAGGTGCATATTATTATCCCACATCTCATGAATCACTCTTGGTTCCTGTCCATGAGCTTCGTTGAATAAGAAAGTATTGGAAGCGCACATCAGCAATTTGCCGGTTGGACTTTTCGCTGTTGAGGTAAGAACGCTGATCACAACGTGCGGACGGTCGATTTCGTTATAATAATTCTGAACATCCTTGAGTGCATCCGGAGCTTCCATCACACTGCCGGCGGTGATATCGATGTCTTTTTTTGCAGTAATGGCAATATCCATTAAAACGGTAAAAGGCAAGTGCCGAAGAGAATAATAGGAATACTCAACAGAAGCTTTGTTTCCGTAATCAAAAGACGTGGTAAAACTCGCCTGCTTCATGTCCAGTTCCTGCTTCATATTCGAAATATCCTTGGCACCGACTCGCTGCCCGTCAATATCCATATTCATGTTCAGCAAATTGAAGCTGCGAAGGAAATTGCTTACACGTCCCCGTCCGTAGAGATCATATGCACCTGCAAGGACCACATCTTTTACCTTAAATGGCTCAGGTGAAGACACGATACCGATCATCCCATTTGCGACAGTGACTCCATAATAATTGGAAGGGTCAATCGAAGTTGCTGTGATTTTCCATGGATCCTGTGAAAACAAATAGGTTGGCAGCATCACTACAAAAAAGAAAAAGATAGATGCAGGAAGTCGTCTGCTCATCGGCATTTTTTTACAAAGTAATAGTTTTGTCAGCTGATTTTGTTCCCTGATTTATATGGTCAACTAAAATTCTCCACCCGCACCACCACCTCCACCGGTTCCTCCTCCGAATTGTGTATGTGAAATAATTTGTTGCGAAGTTCCGGAAGCGATTTCTGCAATTGCCAAGGACTCAATTTGCAACTTGTCAATATTGTCCAAATCGCGGCCAGGTTCTAATGTAAATCCCAGCCTGGGTATTTTTAAATATTTGATTAATGTGTAAGATATAATTAATAAGAGGATGCCTCCAAAAAGCAAAAGGTACTCAATGGGAATAATTTCATGATAGTACCGAACGGTAAAAATCGTTGCGACAACAAGCAGAAGTCCAGTCCTCACCAATACCAAATCTTTCATTCGGATTCCCAGCAATATATATGCGAAAGGAATTGAAAGAGTCAGAAACCAGAACAGCCACCCGACAGGCAATTGGACCTCATGTTGGGCTTCGGGGTGAAACATGATACTACTTAATTTCCTGACGACATAATAGTTACCCGCGGCATAAAATCCAACAAGTGACGTGATCTCTATTAATAAAAAGCAACTAGAATAGAGTCTAAACCTGCTCTGATCTTTAAGGGTTTTCATCAGGAAATAGACAGCCGATAAGCCTCATCTAGCTGCTTTTGGATTTCCACATTATCCAGCCAATTTTTATTGTAAGCAATCATGAGGCTTTCAATTTTTTATTCATCCTTATGAGTAAAAGGATCATTCCCGTGGCTGAGGCCATGAAATAAAGGCATAGAAAATAAAATCCCTGTTCTCCCATCTTCCAAAAGAAAAGCCGGGTCACGATATAATTCATAGCGATATAAGAATATATCGAGATAACAAGAACCGTATAAAAGGACTGTTGACGAATTGCCTCCCGATAAAAATAGAAACCAGCCCCACATAGAGGAAATAACCACAATAAATAAGAATTCTCAAAATGAAATAGCCCGGCCAACATGGAAATATAGCCGATATGCATGCCAAAATTTGCGTATGTAAATGCGAAATGGGCTTTTATTTTTTTTGTGGAAGAATATGTGCTCAATAAGACGAGCAAAATGGCGAGCATTGATCCAGCATAAATAAGAGACGAACTATTGAAATCATTTTCTTTTAAAATTTTTGAAGGTGTCACCACTACTCCTACCCACGCCGCCAAATTCGTAATTGCCAAACTCAAAATACCCAAGTGGTCAAAAAAATAGGCAGTAAAGAACAGCACCAACATGGGAATGAAAGTTTCCAATCCGTATCGATTACCAAAGATGTGAAACTGAAATTGCCAATAACCAATCAATATCACAAAACATATACATGATAGCAGCAAAATATAATCGAAAATGGTGCTTGGTGAAGCAGTTTTGTCCCAGGAGAATGGAGTTTTCTTCCAACAACAATAAGCATAGCATCCAAAACTGACCAGGGCCAAAAAAGCAATGACGGCCTCGTGACCAATGCTGTCAATATTTTTATAAACAAGGATGCCAAGCCCTGATGTGGTTACCAACACGCCCAGGTAAAGCAAGGTTTTCAAATCCCAGTGAACAGATATGACCTTCTGACTTTCAGCAGCCTTTATTTTGGTCAATGAGACCTCGCTGATTTTACCTTCGCTATATAATTTTTCAAACAATGAGGTCATACAGCTCGCAGGGATGAGGTTGATTTTTTACTTTTTATTAATAATTTGGACCAGGTCCGGGGTTCATATTGCAAATAGTAATAGTCCGACTCATACCTAATTGGACCTATGTATTTATTGTATTTATCAATTGTTGAGTTTAATAAATCCTCCGTCAATCGGGTAGTCGCATCCGGTGATGAAGGCAGCTTCGTCGGAGCAAAGATAGAGTGCCAGCCACGCTATTTCTTCCGGCCTCGCCATTCTTCCAATAGGTTGTGTTTTTGATAATTTCTCAAACATTTCTTTTTCTTTTCCTGGATAATTCTTGGAAATGAATCCGTCCACAAATGGCGTATGTACCCTGCCGGGAGAAATAGAGTTACAGCGAATTTTGTGTCCTATATAATCTTTGGCAACGGAAAGCGTCATGCCAACGACAGCGCCCTTTGTTGTTGAATAAGCAAAGCGGTCGGGAATTCCTACCGTAGCCGCTACCGAGGCCATATTTAAAATACAACCACCTGCCTTTTTCATATTAGGAATAACTGCATGGAGACAGTTGTACATTCCTTTTACATTCACCTCCATGAGCCTGTCAAAGTCCGATTCCTTCGTGTTTTCGAGGTTGCCCACATGCGCGATGCCTGCATTATTAACAAGAATATGTATATAGCCGGTAGCTCCAATTATTTGCTGGATAACCTGTTCGACTTCCTTTTGAATGGCAACATTGCATTTTTTAAATTCCGCCTTCCCACCTTCCTTTTTTATTTCAGCTTCGACACCCGATCCACCTTTTTCATCGTTGTCCATAATGTATACACGTGATCCCTGTTTGGCAAATTCGTGCGCTATTGCTCTTCCGATGCCACTTGCTGCACCTGTTATCAAAGCAGTCTTTCCTTGTAAACTGAACATGAATTAATTCATTACTTTTTTTATACAAACCCGAAATAAAGTAAGCTTACCTGCTATTCCCGCTCACAGATTGTAAAATTGAATGGCATTGGAAGCAAACACCTTTTCTTTATCCTCTTCCCTCAAATTTTCCATGTATTTTTCCAGCAGACTTTTCCACTGGACATACATACCGGAAAGCAACATAACTGGCCAATCGCTACCAAACATGAGGCGGTCAACTCCAAAAGCTTCAAAAACTACATCCAGATAGGGATAGAAATCGCCGGGACTCCAGGATTTCCAGGTTGCTTCTGTAAAGAGACCCGACAATTTGCAATATACATTCCCGTTACCCGCAATTGTCCTGATATTATTTCTCCAATCGTGCAGATTTCTAACCTTGATATCCGGTTTTGCGCAATGATCAATCACAAATTTTTGATCGGGTAAGGCTCCCACAAATTCGATTGCAGCCGGTAATTGATAATGGTAGATCAGGATATCATAAGTAAGCCCAAAGGCCTTCAAAGCACCCACTCCTCGCTGAAAATCTTTCTTCAACAAAAAATCATTGGGCTCACCCTGAACTATATGCCGATATCCTTTGATGATAGGAAAATTCGAAAAATAGGCAAGCCTCTCGTCAATGTTGCCAGCTCTTAAATCGGCCCATCCGACAACTCCTCTAATAATAGGATGGGTTTTTGATAGTTCAACCAAGAACAAAGTCTCTACTTCAGACTGATCGACCTGCACGGCCACACAACCTTCTACTCCATTTCTTTTTAGATTAGTTATTAACTGCCCTGGCAAATAATCCTGCCTGAGCAATTTCATGTCGTCCGTGATCCATCCATCTCTTTTCTTGTCAAACTTCCAAAAATGGACATGTGTATCGATCACTACTGTTTTGTCCCGATTGCTTACTTCATCATCAAACGCAAGTATTTCTTCGTCATTCATATCTCTGACTAAATTTATTTTCCCTGTGCGATGGATTTTTCCCAACTTATCAATTCCTGCCTGGCGCTGCCTAGTTTATCAATTCCCAATTCCACTATATCTCCCGCTTTTAAATAAAATGCATTGGGCTTTTGTCCCATACCTACGCCCGCGGGAGTGCCCGTGCTGATAACATCTCCCGGAAGCAGGGTCATGAACTGACTGATGTAGGAAACGAGAAAAGGAACCTTATAAACCATGTTGCTGGTATTACCATCCTGCATGGTTTTGCCGTTCACGGTAAGCCATAAGCGAAGGTTGTTGATGTCGCCCATCTCATCCCGAGTGACGAGGTAAGGGCCGATCGGAGCAAATGTGTCACAACTTTTTCCTTTCACCCATTGACCGCTTCTCTCAATTTGGA
>PSRA01000069.1 GCA_003175695.1 Bacteroidota bacterium
ACCTGTAGCCAGCTTATGACAGAAATAGACTACAATGAATGCGTAAGAATCAATGCGGATAAAGTTTACCGTTTTATAGTCAAGAACCTGCGCAATGAAGAAGATGCCCGGGATATTGTCCAAACTTCCTTTGAACGCCTTTGGAGAAACAGGAAGGAAGTTAGCGCTGAAAAAAGCAAATCTTATCTCTTCACCATTGCCTACCACCAGATGATTGACCATATAAGAAAGGCAAAAAGAGTTCAATTGAATGAAGATTTAGCTGCCGAAAAATCCGGATATACGCAACCATCTGATGATATACGGAAGATTCTGGACGAAGCGATGACGAGACTGAATGAAACTCAAAGAGCATTAGTTATGCTGAAGGATTATGAAGGATATTCATACGAAGAGATCGGCCAGATAACCGGACTAAATCAAAGCCAGGTGAAGGTTTACCTGCATAGGGCAAGACTCCACCTGAAGCAATGGCTGGTTAGTATGGAGAATATTATTTAATCACCAGAAGAAACATGATTATTAACAGAAATAATTACGAAGAATTTTTCCTTTTGTACGTGGACAATGAATTGTCTGCCACGGAGAGAAAATCTGTTGAATCCTTTGTTCGTGAGAATCCTGATCTCGCCGAAGAATTCATGATTCTGAATCAATCCAAATTGATTCCTGAGGACGAGTTGAAATTTGAAAAAAAACAATTCTTACTTAAGAAGACTACGGTTGAATCATTGATCAATACTTCCAATTGCGAGGAGTATTTTCTCTCCTATGCAGATGGTGAATTAAACGAAGAAGATCGAATGGCAGTTGAGCTATTTGCCTCTCAAAATCCTTTATACCAAAAAGAACTCAACCTGTTGCTAAAGGCCAGATTGATCCCGGAAGAACAGGTGATATTTGAACACAAGGACAAACTGTACAGGAAGGAAAGAGATAAAAAGTCCCTCATTTATAGGATGTCCGGCATTGCAGCTGCAGCTTCTATCCTCTTTCTAATCGGTTTGTTCATATTCCTATCTAAACCAAATACAGTTAATAATCCAGGTTCTTCTCCTGTCACTCAAAAGAATGACCCGAAAAAAATAAACGGAAATCCTGTTGTAACACCAGTTACTATTGATACGTTAAACAAGACAAGTCCGACGGCCAGACAGGATGAGTCAAAAAGACTAGAACGAGTGGCCGGCAGGCAGGAAGAAAAATCAAGGAGGAAGACCCGGGCTGAACAAGCACCTGATAATAAAGAATTGCAATTGAAAGATAGGCAGGATGAAATGAACTTGGCAGGAGCAAATATTGAAAGAACAATTTTGAAGAAGGAAAATAATTTGACTGTAGTTCCGAGTTCTCCTTCAATTGCAGTATCACCAATTGTTCCGGTGGCAATGCAGCCTTCCTTACATCCAGTTAAATCAGATTCTTCCCAGTTACACATGGCAATGATGGAAAAAACAAATGCAGAGGACGTGAGTATCATGTCTTTTTCTCCCAAGAAGAATAGAATGCGCGGTGTATATAGAAGAGTCACGCGCGTGTTCGGAAAAACAACCAATGCAGATGATGAAAAACGAAGTGTCCTAATCGGAAGCTTCCAGATTGCACTCAAATAATAATAATTAGGGTTTTTATGAAAAAACAATTACTGTTAGTGGCAGGCCTATGTCTTTACCTCTGTGGATTTTCGCAAGTTGATTCAACCGGAAAGAACAATCATGAGAATGGGGACACGATCCAGATAGGATCTATGACTATCATCAAAAAAGGAGATTCCGAATCGGGCGATAGAAATGAGACGCATGTTCACAAGCGCCGTCATTATGAACCATCCAATATCAGCACCAATTGGGTAATTATAGATCTCGGATTCGCTAACTATAATGACCAAACGAACTATAAATCTCCCGAAGCACAACAGTTCGCTCCTGGTGGAACTAAAGACTGGTTCAGTCTTCGAACTGGCAAATCAGTCAATGTAAATATTTGGTTGTTCATGCAAAGACTTAACATCATAGAGCACATTGTCAATTTAAAATACGGGTTCGGCATCGAGTTGAATAACTATCGGTACACGACCAATATAAAATATCTCTCCAACCCGACCAGGGTGATCATGGACACTGTCAACTATAGCAAAAATAAATTGGCTGCCGATTATGTAACCATACCGGTTATGTTGAATTTTAACTTTACACCACACAGAAGAAATGATTTTGGCCTGAGTGTGGGAGCCAGCTTCGGCTATCTGTATAATGGCAGGCAAAAACTGGTCAGCAACCAATTTGGCAAGCAAAAATTCCACAATAGTTTTGATCTGAATCCATGGAAGATATCCTGGATTGCCGAGATTCAACTTGGGCCTATAAAATTATATGGCTCTTATGCAACACAGAGTATGTTTGGAAGAGGTTTGAACCAGATTCCGTACAATGCAGGCATCAGATTGAGCAATTGGTAGATTTCCCTGAATTGGAATAAGTATCTTTTGTAGAAATTTTTCCTCTTAAACAAAGGCATCCCCGAGGGTGCCTTTTTTATTTTTCAATTCATTAGTTAAATTTTATTAACAAGAAAAATATGGAGCTGCACAATGACGTTCAATTGAATTAAACCGGACCTGATATGGCAGCGAAAAAAATTTCTATTTTCTGCTTGTTGGCACTTTCGCTTGTAGCATTCAAGGATAACAGCAAGAAATCTTTTAAGAGATTATTTCATCGAAAGGTTGAAGGAAATATTTACATTATAGTCAGCAAATCTGATTATGAATTGAAAGTATATGACCAGGACGGCTGGTATGCAACTTACCCGGTTGTTTTCGGTAGCAAGTCGCTGGACGATAAAATGATGGAAGGCGACAGAAAGACTCCGGAAGGTTCTTATCACATTGCTTCCAAAAGACCTCACCAGAAATGGGATAAGATGATGGTTCTCGATTTTCCCACTCAAATCGACCTGGCCAAATTCAAAGAAAGAAAGACGAAAGGTTTGATTCCCAAAAACGCAAAAATCGGCGGAGGTATAGCTATCCATGGCACATGGCCACATGATGATATAGCAGTAGACCTATATCAAAACTGGACAAATGGATGCATTGCGCTAAAGAACGAAGATGTAGACGAACTCTTCGATATCGTGCAAATAGGAACCCCGGTTACCATCAATAAGTAGATTTGTCACTACAATTTGCCATTCTTAATTTCTTCCACGACTGAAGGATCGAGCAAGGTTGTTGTATCTCCCAGGTTGCTGGTTTCACCCTCTGCAATTTTCCTTAATATTCTTCGCATGATTTTACCACTTCTTGTTTTTGGCAAACCTGAAACAAACTGGATCTTATCCGGCTTGGCAATGGCGCCGATTATTTTTGTCACCGTTTGAATAATTTCCTTCCTATCCTGTTCTTTGTCAAACTGAACTCCCTGGCGAATGACAAATGCATATATTCCCTGTCCCTTGACATCATGCGGATATCCCACCACGGCGCTTTCTACCACGCGGGCATGCATGTTGATCGCATTCTCAACTTCAGCCGTGCCTATCCGGTGACCACTTACATTCAAAACATCATCTACCCTTCCGGTAATCCTGTAATTGCCGCCCTCATCTACCAAAGCGCCGTCTCCCGTAAAATAAAGATTTTTATAGGCCGAGAAATAATTTTGAAAGCAGCGATTGTGGTCGCCATAGGTTGTTCGGATGATCGAAGGCCAGGGAAATTTAATACAAAGATTCCCGGATTTTAATTCACCCGGCATTTTACTGTCGATGGCGTTTTGCGCTGCATCTGTCCCTTCTACTACATTTCCGTTCTCATCAACCAGCACCGGCTGAATGCCAGGCAAGGGCAAAGTAGCATGAGCGGGCTTACTCGGCGTCACGCCAGCCAGATTTGAAATAAGTATTCCACCAGTCTCTGTTTGCCACCAGGTGTCTACGATGGGACATTTTTTCTTACCAATATGCTCGTCATACCAATGCCAGGCTTCTTCGTTGATCGGCTCACCCACGGTGCCCAGTATCCGAAGCGAACTCAAATCTTTGCCTTTGACAGGATCTAAACCAAACCCCATGAGGCTTCGGATCGCAGTAGGAGCAGTATAAAGAATATTCACTTTGTATTTATCCACTATATCCCAAAAACGTCCTGCATTTGGCCATGTTGGGATTCCTTCAAACATCAGGCTGGTTGCACCAGCACTGAGTGGACCATAAATAATATAGCTGTGGCCGGTTATCCATCCTATATCTGCGGTGCAGAAAAAAACCTCTCCCTGCCGATATTGAAAAGTATTGACAAAGGAATAATTCGTATACACCATATAACCGCCACATGTATGTACTACTCCTTTTGGTTTGCCAGTAGAACCAGATGTATACAGAATGAATAGCATGTCTTCCGCATCCATGGTCTCCGCAGGAAAATCCTGGCTACTGCCTGCTTCTACCTTTTTCAATTCTTCGTCCCACCAAAGATCTCTTCCCGGCTTCATCATGACGAGGGATTGCGTTCTTTTCAGAACGATCACTTTTTTTGCAGAAGGCGAGCTTAATAACGCCTCATCAATGACGGACTTCAACGGAATTTCCTTATTACCACGAAATCCTCCATCCGATGTAATGACAATACTGCATTGCGCATCCTGAATTCTGTCCGCAATACTCTGCGCGGAAAACCCTCCGAAGACCACGGAATGGATGGCGCCGATGCGGGCGCAAGCAAGTACAGCTATGGGCAATTCCGGAACCATCGGCATGTAAATGCAGACACGGTCGCCTTTTTTAACCTGGTTATTTCGTAGCACTTGAGCGAACTTGCAAACCTCACGGTAAAGCTCTTTGTACGTGAGTATGCGATTATTTTCTGAAGGATCATTTGGTTCCCAAATAATGGCAGGCTTATCTGCCAGTTTTTCCAGATGCCGGTCAAGGCAATTTTCCGTAATATTCAATTTTCCGCCGGCGAACCATTTTATTTCTGGACCTGTAAAATTCCAGTCTAACACCTTATCCCATGGGCGTTTCCAGCTAAACTGTTTTGCAATCACTCCCCAAAAACCTTCCGGATCTTCCACGCTTTTTTTATAAGTTTCCCGATACTGTTCCAATGATTTGATCTGATAAGAATAGCTCATATTGCAAACATGCTTTAGTTTAAATTTGATGAATTATTTTGTTGTTGAACAATTTATCCCCCAGGAATTAATAATCATCGATCAACTCATATAGATTGAACGTAGGTTTCCCGAAATCTTTCCGGATCCTCTCTTTCAAATCATTTTTATCCAATTCACTCATGCGCTTTCTAAGAATAAGCAAATATGCTTTCTCCGCCATCAGTTCAATTTTATCGGCTTCTTTTCTTGCCGCATGATGTTTCAGGATCATGTCCGATAATTCCTTCAATCCTTTTTTTTCAATCGCTACTGTCTTGATGATAACAGGAAATTCGGAATTAGAATTTTCTTTCAGCGAAAGGATCGACTGCAAATGCTCGGCGAACCGGTCCGCGTCTGGCCGGTCATGCTTGTTCACCACAAAAATGTCAGCGATCTCCATCAGCCCGGCCTTCATCGTTTGAATCTCGTCACCTGCCTCCGGAACCAAAACGACCAGTGTTGTATCTGCAAGTGCAGCAATCTCTACCTCTGTCTGGCCCACCCCAACCGTTTCAATCAGGATAATATCAAATAAGGCAAATCGAAGCAAATCACTTATCTCGACAATTTTCGGATGAAGCCCACCCAGGGAGCCCCTTGAAGAAAGTGACCTGATAAAAACATTTGGATGGTTGTACCATTCGCTCATCCTGATCCTGTCCCCCAGCAAGGCTCCCGAATGAAACGGCGAACTGGGATCTACGCAGACAACAGCAACTCTCTTTCCCATTTTGACCCACTCTGCAATCAACCCATCCACCAGGGTGCTTTTTCCCGACCCGGGAGGACCCGTGACTCCCACGACAAAAGATTCATGGCTTCCATTAAGTCGCTGAAGGATATCCGGGATTCCTTCTTGGTCATTTTCGATATAGGAGATCATTTTTGCCAGCAGCCGGGTATCGGCGTTCTGAATCGATTCCAATAAGGCGTCATTATCAACAGAAAAATGCATAGCCTTCATTCTTTTCTACAATTTTCGGCCAGTTAGGAACGGAAAGTTATGGCTTGTCGAACTGGATAAAAAATAATTGCGAGGCTTTTTGGTACGGGTATAATTTTTTTTCTATTAAAATTAAACAGCTATTAAATTTGATTGGTAATCCGCAGGTAGAACGTAGAGTCAGTAAGCGTGTAATCATTGAATATATTCTAACTGAATGGATATGATTTTCGTACGTAATAATATTAAGATCGGTCAGACTCTATCCGCCACCTGTAAAAACAAATTGAAATGACCAATTTTATCCCCATATTCCCATTGAGCATTGTGGTTTACCCGGGAGAGAATCTAAATCTTCACATTTTTGAGCCCAGGTATAAGCAATTGGTGAATGAATGTTTTACTGAGAACAAAGGTTTTGGAATTCCTACGGTAATTAATAATAAGCTCAATGAATTAGGCACCCTGGTAAGAATAATGGAAATCGTCCAGATCCATGACAATGGCGAAATGGATATTGTGACAAAGGGGATCAGTGTTTTTAGAATCCTGGAAGTGATAAAGTCTGTGCCGGATAAATTGTATAGTGGGGCAATTGTTAACTACCCTCAAAATTCAGAAGATGCTGGTAAGAGAGAGTTGATGCAAAAAGTAGTAAATGCCATCAGGGAATTGCACCGCTTGCTACACATCTCAAAAGATTTTAAAAAGCCTGATACCGAACTTCTGGTATATGATATTGCGCACCATGCTGGTCTTTCACTCCAGGAAGAATATGAACTGCTTGGATTGTTGCGAGAAGAGCAACGCCAGGAGTATTTAAAAAGGCACCTAAGTAAAGTGTTGCCTGTTATTGCTGAAATGGAGATCCTCAAAGAAAGAGTGAAATTAAATGGTCACTTCAAAAACTTATCTTCGTTCGGATTTGAAGAATAATTGGCCTGGCCTCGTATAGGGTAGGCCGTTGCTCGTCCAAACAATCACAAAATTATGGCTATCACCTTGTGTCTTGACTTTGGGAATACCCGGATGAAATGTGCTGTATTTACCGGCAAAGAATTGACCAAGGTGGTCGTACTCGAAAACGATGGTGTTGAGTCAATGCGGGAAATTGTCAGCTATTACCATCCTACTGATTCGATATTGTCATCCGTCATCAACCACGATCCAAAAATTGAAGAAATACTCAGGGGATCAACCCAATTTCATAAACTGAACCATCATTCGAAAGTCCCCATTACGACTCCCGTCGGCAAACCGGAGAGTATTGGCGCCGATAGACTTGCGCTGTCAGTAGCAGCAGTTGATCTTTTTCCGGGAAGAAATAACCTGGTCATTGGGCTGGGCTCAGCCATCACGTACAATTTCATTAATAAATTCAATGAGTTCATGGGAGGCGGCATCTCGCCGGGAATGGAAATGCGTTTTAAGTCCTTACAAGCCTTTACTGCCAAATTGCCGCTGGTGAAAGCAGACTGGAATTTTCCGGTTGTAGGATATGATACCAGAACCAATATCCTGAGCGGCGTAATGCTGGGTATGGCAAAAGAAATTGATGGCATGATTGAAGCATATGAAGAAAGATATGAGAATTTTAACGTGGTATTAAGCGGTGGCGACACGCAGTATTTTATTCATTTTTTGAAAAAGAAGATATTTGCAGATCCGGATTTGATCTTTAAAGGATTGTTAGCGATCAGTGATTACAATCAACATTAACAGACCCTTGACATCAACTACCCATCCGGCTTCGAGATGAACGCAAAGCGAATTTCACATTCATTTATCTTATTCCTGATTGCAGTATTCTTTCTGTCCGCCTGTGAGAATAATGAAAAAGACCTGCCTCAATTCAGAAAAAAGCAGGTAATCATTGACGAGGGAAAACAAATCATTGCTTACATGAGTGAAAATGCAAAAGTGAAAGCTAAGCTGACTTCTCCCTATATGCTTCGGAATGAGATGGATTCGCCTTACATTGAATTTCCGAGGACGCTGCATGTTGATTTCTACAACGACTCCATGCAAATTGAAAGCTTACTGGATGCGAGATATGGCAAATGGAGGGAAAATGTCAGCAAGGTTTTCCTGAAAGACAGTGTGGTCGTAAAGAATATTGCCAAAGGTGACACATTGCACTGCCAGGAATTATGGTGGGACCAAAAAGCAGAGAAATTTTATACTGACAAGCCTGTTCGTATCCATAAAAAGGGCGGCACAATCATCTATGGCACAGGACTAGAAGCGCCACAGGATTTTAGTGGTTATACTATATTCCAGATCACCGGACCCTTTGCATTCCCGGAAAAAGGATTTAAATAAACTTTTCCCATCGTTATCTGTTGGAAACTACTTCTGGCTGACCCAGGGTCGGCTACTTTAACCTGGCAATTATCCAATTAATTTAAATTTTTCAAAAATGGAATATCGTTACATGGGCAAAACCGGGCTCCAATTGAGTGTTCTTTCTTTTGGCAGTTGGGTAACTTTCCACAAACAGATTGAAGACAATACAGCAGATGAATTGATGGGTATTTCTTATGAGCAGGGAATTAATTTTTTTGATAACGCGGAAGCATATGCGCTTGGGGAAAGTGAAAAAATGATGGGCAGGGTGCTCAAAAAAAAGAACTGGGATCGCAGCTCTTATACTGTTTCATCTAAAGTTTTTTTTGGATGGCGGGGCAAAGCCAATAAGCCCAATCAAACCGGCTTGAGCCGCAAGCATATTACAGAAGCCTGTCACGAAGCTCTTCAGCGCCTGCAGGTGGAATACCTCGATTTGTTTTTCTGCCATCGCCCCGATAAAAAAGTTCCTATCGAAGAAGTCGTTTGGACCATGAATCACCTGATTCAACAGGGCAAGGTTCTTTACTGGGGAACCAGCGAGTGGAGCGGTGTTGAAATCATGGAAGCCCACCGGGTGGCTGCACAACATCACCTGATCGGGCCAAGTGTAGAACAGCCGCAATACAATTTATTCGAAAGAGATAAGTTGGAAAAAGAATATCTCCCCATCTTTAAAACACCGGGAATGGGAACAACCATATGGAGTCCTCTTGCTTCTGGTTTGCTAAGTGGTAAATATAGCGACGGAATTCCTTCAGGTTCACGTCTGGGCCTGAGCGGATTTGAATGGTTGAAGAATCAGTGGATGGTGGAAGACCGAATTAAGAAAACCAGAAAACTCGGAGAGTACGCCAATTCGCTGGGCATACCACTGGCTACCTTAAGCATTGCCTGGTGCCTGAAAAATCCCCATGTCACAACGGCTATTCTGGGAGCTACCAAGAAGGAACAGTTGCTGGAAAATCTCAAGGCCCTGGATGTAGTTTCCACGCTTGATGCATCTGTGATGGAAAAGATTGATGAAATAATGCAATCAAAACCGGTGCAGCCGGAATTCTAGCCCTGTAATAAGCCTTTCCATTTGAGCTCCTACTCTTGAGCCTCCTACATGAACCTAGGTGTCTGGGTATGGAAAGAGACCAAAATTCCTGAGTATCAAGAAGATCTAACTACAGTCTAGAACATTTACAATCAAACACCTACATAAACCCGCCCACTACTTAATAATTAATTAACCCAAAATAATTAATTAAACGTTTGTTTAATTCAAACATTTGTTTAACTTTGTCCTGCTTTCAGAAAACAAGTTTGAATATGACAGACAAAAAAGAGCACATCATAGACATTGCCATCGAGCTTTTTGCAACAAAAGGTTTCGAAGGTACTTCCATTCGTGATCTGGCCGCGGCGGCCGACGTCAACGTTGCCATGGTGAATTACTATTTCGGCAGTAAGGAAAAATTGTTTGAAGAGCTGGTTCAGCGAAAAGCCGCCTCTTCAAGAAACCTCCTTACCGAAATAGCAAATGACAGCAGCCTCACGGCGATTGAAAAAATCGACAAAGTAATTGAACTATATGTCGAAAAGATTTTCACAAACAGAAAATTCCATCGCGTCATTCACCAGGAGTTGATCACGAATCAACGTGAAACCCTGACTCGCAACATTGCTGATTCTATGTTTCCAAATGCCTTGTCCATGAAAACAATCGTTGAAGAAGGTATAAGAAATAAAGAATTTAAGAATGTGGACGTCCAGCTGACGATTGCTTCCATCCTGGGAACTATCAATCAAATCTTACTATCTAAAACATTTTGTCTTCGTCTTTTGGACAAGCAGGAGGATTACGTTCCCTATGAAGATCCAAAATTCAAAAAAAGAGTCAATGATCATCTCAAAGAATTGATGCGCGACCATTTGTTAAAGATTACAAACAATCCACAATAACTACTAGTATGGAAAACAATTCGACGACAGAAAGAAAGAAAAAATCCCCCTTGCGTTTTATCATCCTTGGGGTCATCCTGATCGCAGGAGGCATATTTGCTTACACCAAAATTTCATTTGCTTTAAGCCATGAAACAACCGACAATGCCCAGGTGGAGACGCAGATCACTCCGGTCTTACCCCGCGTGTCTGGATATATAAAACACATTGCAGTTAATGACTATGACTCGGTAAAAACCGGGCAGTTGGTTGTTGAACTGGATGATGATGAACTGCAGACACAGCTTCGTCAAATGCAGGCAGATTTTGCTGCAGCAGAAGCCGACCTGGCTAATGCCAAAGCAGCCTTGAACAACGCAATTGTTTCATTAAAGGTGAATAAAGGAAACATCGACCTGAATGAAGTGAAAGTGCAACAGGCAAAAGAAGATTTCGATAGAAATCAGAATCTCTTCAACGACCAGGCGATCACAAAGAAGCAATTGAACGACAGCCGCTATGCGCTTGAACAAACTAATCAGCAATATAGCAATAGCCGCAATGATCTTTCAACAGCCGAAACCCGCATTGCCATTCTTCAATCTACTATTCAAAAATCAATCGCAACGCTGGCTTCCAAGAAAGCTGCTATCGATCAGCAGCAATTGAAGATTTCTTATACAAAGATCTACGCTCCCCAGGCTGGTAAAATCGGAAAACGAAATGTAACAGAAGGACAATTTGTGCAGGCAGGTGCGCCGCTGTTCTCTATCGTCAATGACTCAACATATTGGATCATTGCGAATTTCAAAGAGACCCAGATCAAAAAATTCCATGAAGGCATGCCAGCAAATATTGAGCTTGACGCATATCCCGGAGTCAAATTAACAGGCAGAATCGCCAGTTTAAGCGAAGCAACCGGCGCCAGATTTTCTCTTCTGCCTCCGGATAATGCCAGCGGCAACTTCGTTAAAGTGACCCAGCGTGTACCAGTTAAAATCGAAATAGATGACCTGGATAGTCATAGAAATATATTACGCGCAGGATTAAGCGCTTATATCACAGTACCTGTTAAATAATTATGTATGGCTGCGAAAGGATTTGCAAAAATTATAATTGTTATCACTACGGTCACGGCAGCCGTGATGGAATTAGTGGATACTTCCATCGTGAATGTGGCACTGACGGACATGTCAGGCAGCCTTGGTGTCAGTATTGAGGACATCAGCTGGGTAATCACAGCTTATGCAATTGCGAACGTGATTATCATACCGTTGACTGGTTTCTTATCCGAATACTTTGGAAGAAAGAATTATTACCTCGTGTCGATGATCTTGTTTACAGCAGCCTCTTACATGTGTGCACAATCGACGGGTCTTGTTGAAATCATTGTTTGGAGATTTGTGCAGGGCGTAGGTGGTGGTGCATTATTGTCAACTTCGCAGGCTATTTTATTTGATGCTTTCGAACCTGAAGACAGGCCCTTTGCATCTGGATTGTTCGGTATGGGATTGGTGTTGGGTCCGACACTGGGTCCCACACTCGGCGGTTTCATTATTGAGCATATGAGCTGGCCGATGATATTCATGATTAACATTCCCATCGGAATCGTGGCATCCATTCTCACTTACACATTTATTGACAGGAAGCCTGGCGAGGGAAAAAACAAATCAAAAATTCATATCGATTATATCGGAATTGCTTTATTGATGGCTGGCATTGGGTGTTTACAATTTGTTTTGGAAAGAGGTGAATCGGAAGATTGGTTCAGCAGCGTTGCCATCAGGATTTGCGCAATCATCGCGGTTGTGGGCATTGCAGGATTTATTGCTTATGAACTGAGAGTAAAAAATCCGGCAGTCAACCTGCGAGTACTTGGGAACAGAAACCTGGCATTCACGACAGTTTTCACTTTTGTCGTAGGCCTTGGTTTATTTACTTCAGTGTTTGTTTATCCGGTTCTGGCTCAAAGAGTGCTCGGATTTACAGCATACGAAACAGGATTATCCCTGCTGGCTCCTACCTTGATTGGTGTAATTATGATGCCGATAATTGGAAGGAGCATGGCAAAAGGTGCTCCGACGATTCCATTGGTAGTTCTGGGAATGACTTTGTTCGCAGCTTACTCGTGGTTTAACGCGAAGGTGAGTCCCGACGTTGGTAAATGGGCTTTCTTCTTCCCTCTTGCGTTGAGAGCATTTGGTATATCGATGGTTCAACTTCCATTGATCAACCAGGCAGTAGTAGGTCTACAACCCAAAGATTATGCTTCTGGCATTGCCCTTAATAATATGATACGTCAGTTGGGAGGAGCATTCGGTATTGCCATGGCCAATAATTTCATTGCTCACCGTTTTGCTCAACACAGGACCGATCTTGTTTCCAATTTGTCAGAGGGATCAATTGCATTTACAAATCAGACGAACAGCATTGCGCAGAATTTCGTGGCAAGAGGTGGTGTAGACATAACAACTGCTACCACCAAGGCATATGCGCTGATTAGCAATACGGTCGACCGCCAGGCATATTATCTTGCATACCTCGATACTTTCAGGCTGATAACATTCTTTTTCATTGCAGTTATTCCGCTTGTAGTATTTCTGAAAACTAAAAAACAGTCTAAACATTCAAAAGAACATTCCGTTCAATCTAAGGAAGAAAAGGTCGCACTAAAAGCAGCGCTGGCCGAAGCCCATTAGAACAATCAAAATAGTTAGAGATGAAAAAGATTTCTATTGCAATTTTTACAGTTATCGTTAGTATGTCGCATTCATTCGCTCAATCAAAAGTGAATGAGGAACTGAAAACGTTGATCGCACATTCGTTTTCATACTTCCCCAATCTCCGCGAAGCAGAAAACCAGGCTACCGCGGCTCAGCAAAGGCTTGAGCTGACCAATATCAGCAACCTGCCTACTGTGTCAGGCGATGCAAACTATAATTATGTTCAACCGAAAATAGTATTGCCATTCCCTTCGGGTCCGAATGGTGAATTGACCGATTTCCAGTTTGCTGCTGTCCATAACTATGGCGCGGCAGTCGGCGGCTCATACACCTTATACGATTTCGGCAGGCTGAAGGCTAATATTCAAAAATCAAAAACTGAATTGCAGTATTCGCAACACAATATTGAATTCAATAAAAGTTCTCTGGCATTCCAGGTGGCGACTACTTATTACAATATCATATTCCTGAAAAGAGCGATCGAGATCCAGGACAGCGTGATCGGATTTCTGATCGAAAACAGAAATATTGTCGAAAGTAAATTGAAGAATGGCGATGCCATACGCGTAGACCTGTTGAATATTCAGGCGCAGTTGGATATTGAAACAAACAGGAAAGTCGATTTGCAAAATTCATTGCAAAGACAAATCAATATGCTCCAATATGAGACTGGCGATACAACTACTCATGGAACCGATTTCGATTTTGACCTGGCTGTTAAACTGTCTGAGGACGTATTGAATGATGCGCAAAATCTGAATCTTGATTTCATCATGGCCAATGACAGGGTCAAGCAGGCTGAGGATGAATTAGGAGTAACCAAACTCACCAATCGCCCTTATTTAGATGTCGGAGCAAATGTGGGTGTGAAAAATAATTACGTTCCGAATGTCAATGATCCCAGGTTCAATTATAATGCTGGTGTCAACCTTCATGTACCCATCTACAATGGCGGGAGAACTAAACAACAGATCAGGCTGGCAGAAACAACGGTAAGGCAAAATCAATTGGCTATCGAGAGCATGAAGAATACTTACAAAAAAGATATCGACCAGGCCCTTACTGATATTCGGTCAAATCTTGACCGCATCAATAATACAGCTGGCCAGATTGAACAAAATAAGGCGGCTCAGGAAATTACTGCCAGCCGTTTTAAGAATGGTGTCGCGACCAACCTGGATCTGACGAATGCATCTACCAATCTTCAAAAAGCGCAACTGACCCGCCTGCAGTATGAATATCAACTCTGCCTGGCCAAAGTGCAGTTGGCTAATTTGTCGGGATTGCAGTATTGGCAATAGAGGATTCAAGTGGACAAAAAAAACCCCCGGATCACTCCGGGGGCTCAATTGTTTGTACATTACCTAACCAAAACATTTTCGTGGTCATCAATAGGTACAAATTTTACATTCACTTCGCAGGAATCGGATTTGCACGGATGTTGGATTTTAACTTGTCAATTTGATCGATGGTCGATTACGCTTGTTTTGGTTGATCATGGATTTTGGACGGCTCTTTCTTAGGATGATTGGTTTGGTTCTTAGGATTATTGGTTTCGGTTTCTCGGTTTGGATATTGATCAATCAACTTGACGATCTAAAAATACAATTGTATACAATCCTTGCAAGAGTGGAATCGCTTGATCTGAATATTCAGTTATTACCCGTTCGCTTCGTATAATTACCATGAATCTCCGCACGTATATATACGCCGTCTTTGACCTTCTCGCAAATTGCTCTATTTTAGTTCTATCATCCTAAACTGCCAAAATGGTATTCGAAAACAAGACTGTTTTAATAACCGGGGGAAGCAGGGGCATCGGCAAAGCCATCGCTCTTAGGCTTGCAAGGGAGGGAGCAAACATTGTCATCGTCGGAAAAACTGCAGAGCCTCATCCAAAACTCGAAGGCACGATTTATTCGGCTGCACAGGAAATTGCAGCCGCCGGTCCAGGTAAAGTACTGCCTTTGCAAGGCGATATTCGGTTTGAAGATAACATCCATCAGATCGTGGACACCACGGTCAAAAGCCTTGGAGGAATTGATATCCTGATAAACAATGCAAGTGCCATTAACCTGGCCACGACCGAACAAACCGAGCCGAAGCGGTTCGACCTGATGCACAATATCAATATCAGGGGAACATTCTTTATGTGCCAGGCTTGTATTCCGCATTTGAAGAAAGCCAATAACCCGCATATTCTCAATTTGTCTCCCCCACTCAATCTTGAACCGTCATGGTTTGCAAAACACCTCGCCTATACTATCAGCAAATTTGCAATGAGCATGATCGTGCTGGGGCTGGCCGATGAACTCAAACCCTTTCGCATCGCCGCAAATGCTCTTTGGCCTAAAACGACCATTGCAACGGCAGCCGTAAAGAATTTGCTGGGGGGCGATTTTTTGATGCAACGTAGTCGCACTCCTGACATCGTTGCGGAAGCTGCATTTTATATTCTTCAAAAGCCTTCCTTTGAAACGTCAGGCAATTTTTACATTGATGAAGACGTATTGAGAAAGGAAGGCTTTACTGATTTTACACAATATGCTGTCAATCCTGATCAAAAATTAATGATGGATCTCTTTATTTAGATAGTTTTGGCAAATAGCAGACTTTTTTACATTGGTGCTCTTGTCAGCGAGGACCGGCCAGCAATAATTAAAGCAGCGGCAGCAAGTCCTGTGTCCTTGATCAAATTAGTTAGAGGAACCCTGGCTGCTGCCTCGTCCGGCGCATGAATAACCGCCGGTAAGTGAATCGTGACCACTATAATGATCAGAAAAAGCGCTAACAAGAGACCAGCTAAACGAACCTGTTTACCAATTAAGAACGCAATTGCTGCTG
Source organism: Bacteroidota bacterium (assembly GCA_003175695.1). Taxonomy (GTDB): domain Bacteria; phylum Bacteroidota; class Bacteroidia; order Chitinophagales; family Chitinophagaceae; genus Puia. Next base: position 15,945 of record PSRA01000069.1, read on the forward strand.
CAATAAGCGCTGCGCCCGTGAGGTAAACCCAAAATTCACCGCCATAAAAAAAAGAAGGAACAAAGGGGGCCATTCCGGAAGCATTGAGAAAATGATTGATTCCAAAAAAACCAATCACTAATGCATATAGAATGACACCAATTCGGGAGATGTTTGTGTAATTCATATAGCAATGGTTTTTTGTCCACTCCTAATTTAACGAATCTTGAGCAGAAAGGCCAGGATTCGCGGGACTTTCCCTAACAGACCGACTAAAAAAATGCCGTTTTTTGAAGATAATACTCTTCAGTCGTTTTGTTCCGGCCGCATTTGGGGAAAAAATAGGACATCCTGTATGGAAGCCTGATTAGTCAATAGCATGCATAGCCGATCAATGCCAATACCAATGCCGGACGCAGGAGGCATGCCATATTCGAGTGATCGTAGAAAATCATAATCTACATACATAGCTTCATTGTCGCCGCGCTCCATCAACGCATGTTGTTCTTCAAATCTTTCGCGTTGATCAATCGGATCATTCAGTTCGCTATATGCATTGGCTATTTCTTTGCCATTGATCATTAGTTCAAATCTTTCTACCAATCCCGCCTTACTCCGATGCTTTTTTGTGAGCGGGCTCATCTCGACGGGATAATCGGTGATGAATACTGGTTGAATGAAATGATGTTCACATTTTTCACTAAAAATCTCGTCAATCAATTTTCCCTTACCCATGGTTTTATCTACATGAATCTTTAATTCCCTGCAGATATCCCTCAATTGCTCTTCATCCATGGCATGTACGTCCACGCCTGCATATTCTTTTATGGCATCGTATATACTTACGCGTTTGTACGGTGCTTTAAAATCAATTTCAACTTCTCCTGCGAGAACTTTTGTCGATCCGTTCACAGCAATAGCGGCACGCTCCATCAATTGTTCCGTTGTCTCCATCATCCAGAAATAATCTTTGTAGGCAACATAGAATTCGAGTATAGTGAATTCGGGATTATGCGTACGGTCCATCCCTTCATTCCTGAAATTCCGGCTGAACTCATACACCCAATCAAATCCACCTACCAGCAGTCTCTTTAAATAGAGTTCATTGGCAATGCGCAAATAAAAAGGAACATCTAATGCATTATGATGCGTGATAAAGGGCCTGGCAGCCGCTCCACCGGGAATGGACTGCAACACTGGCGTGTCCACTTCCAGGCCACCCTTTTCGTTCAGGTAATCACGCATAGCATTGATCATCCTGGTTCTCTTGATAAAGGTTTCTTTTACCTGGGGATTAACGATCAGGTCGGCATATCGTTGCCTGTACCTGAACTCGGGATCTGTCACCGCATCAAACGTTTCACCTTCCTTTTCTTTCACAACGGGTAGTGGCCGCAGTGATTTGGAAAGCAATGCCCACTGGTGCACATGAATGGAGATTTCGCCTGTTCGCGTCGTGAAAACATATCCTTTCACACCGATGATATCTCCGATATCTGTCAAATGTTTCCAAACTTTATCATACAGCGTCTTATCTTCTCCCGGGCTAATCTCATCCCGTTTAATATAGAGTTGAATTTTTCCAGAACTGTCCTGCAAAACCGCAAAACTTGCCTTACCCATGTCTCGGATGCTCATGATCCTGCCCGCAATGCAGACATTAGCAAAATCAGCCTTGTTCTCTTCTCCCTTATAATTGGCTTTGATGTAGGCCGCATTGGTATTGACGGGATACAGTTCTGCCGGATAGGGATCAATTCCCAATTTTATCAATTCCGACAACTTTTCCCTTCGAATGATTTCTTGTTCTGACAAATGCGGACTGGCCATGTGTTAATTCCTTTTCAAAAAAATTTCGGCAAAGGTAAATGAATTCGCGGTTCCCGGATTGAATATGCTTTTACACAGATCATAGCGACAGCAATACCTGCCACGCTTCCTTTAATTTTCCTGCTTCAAGCAATTGGCTGGCATACAGGTGTAATTCTCTTTCCATTTCATTCGGATCTACAGAATAATACTGGAAAATATTCTTCAATTTTTCATCTTCGAAGGCGGGATCAATATCCGGCAGGACTTCCACATTGGCCAGTAAACCCAGATTATTTCCTGTAAGAATCCGGCTATTCCTGATAGGCTCAGGCAATGCATCCACCCCAATGCCCAAAGAGCGATTTGGCTTAGGAACAAGGAAAAGATTCTCCGGATTGACAACCGAATACCAATCTCCTCCCAGCCGCGCCATGTGGTGTAATTTTTTCTGGTCAATATGTTTCGATTCATCCAGGATACTATCGTCAATATGCAGGCGCAAAATTTCGCAGAAAACAAGATTACCAGCCCCGGCTTCTGTTCCGAGTGCTTTTACTTCCGTCACTTTGCATTCCATCTTCACTTTGGATTCCTTCACCATGGGAGGCTTCACGATTGTTGCTGGTTCCGCGGTGAACCCTGCTTTCACAAATTCATTGACGAATTTCGAATACTCACAGCTGGAAAGGCTTACCTGTTGAACCATGTCATAATCAACAATATTGATCACCACTTCTGGCAATTCCAAAATGTTTTGAAGGGTATGCTTGGTGGTATTATCTCTCACCCTGCGCGATGGAGAGAAAATCGCAATCGGTGGATTGACTGAAAAAAGATTGAAAAAGCTAAATGGACTCAGATTGGTATTTCCATGGCTGTCAGCAGTACTTGCAAAACATATCGGCCTTGGTGCAATGGCGTGTTGCAAATAATCTTGCCTTTCCGGAAGGCTGAGTGATGAGATATCTAGCATCATGGACTGACCTGTTCGTTTATCGTAAGCATTTATTTCAAACCGCCCAAACGGAGGGAACCTATTTAGTAATGATTGAAAAATCATCTTCGTCTGCCACTACGGAATTTTGAAGCACACCGAGGCCTTCGACTTCCATTTCGATTTCGTCACCCACCTGGAGCCATTGCTCTGCGTAATCCGGGTCATTTAATTTTCCCGTTCCATTCAATTCAAGGAGACAACCTGTACCCACCGTGCCACTACCAATTATATCTCCCGGATAAAGATCAACGCCGTAAGAAGCCCGCTCAATGATTTCTGCAAATGTCCAGTGCATGTCAGACAGGTTTCCGCTGCTCAAGGTCTTACCATTGACACGGCACTGCATGGCAAGGTTCCAATTTTTGCCGGCATGTCCATCCTTTGGTGAAACCTCAAATTGCTCCAATTCATCTAATGTTACAAGCCATGGCCCCAACGCGGTACAAAAATCCTTTCCTTTTGCCGGCCCAAGATTCAATAACATTTCCTGCCTCTGCAACTCCCTTGCACTCATATCATTCATGATCATAAGACCCCCGATATATTCGTCGGCGTCACTGGCCCGGATATTTCGACCATATTTACAAATAACAATGGCCACTTCTAATTCATAATCCAGCCTTTGCAGGTGATCAGGCATACATACAATTGGCCCCTGCCCCTGGACGCTGTGGTGGTTCGTGAAATAAAAGACAGGATATAAATCAAATTCAGGGATCATGGACGCGTGCCGGCTTCTTCTTGCAGCCTCCACATGCTGGCGAAATGCATATCCGTCACGGCAGGATGCAGGAAAAGGCACTGGTGAAAGCAGCTGCATACCAGCAAGCGGTATTCCTTTACTTGCAGAAATTTTCCCTTCCAGTACTTGTATTTCTCCACCCTTGAGAATGGGAATGCAATCTTCCCAATAGTTCAACAGCATACTCATATTATTTGGCAGATCCGGATGAATAAATTCCATGTTGAAGAGCAATCCATTTACCAGCAGAGCCATCTGATCGTGTCCGTCATTTAGATAAGAAACCAATTTCATGCGCGATTATTTTTTTCTTTTGATTTGGGCCGTCAAATATAATCAAACATCCAGTCTGTATCTTAGTGGCCTGCTTGTACCACATGGATATCTTAACAACACGCTTACATGCAATGAAATGGATCCCCACAGTTACCATATTGTTATCCGTACTTGGTGCAAGGGCGCAAGAAAAAACTGACGCATTTCTGAGAGAACTTTTGTGGAATAATGCTTCACCGCTGCTTAAAACTGTACTCTCCCACCCCGATTCATTTCGATTCCAGATCCTCTACACTAAGATTGACAGGGATAAAAACAACAACCCAATTTTTTCCAATTTTTACTACCGGGTGAACAGGAATGAATATTTTAATCCGGCTTCCACTGTCAAGATGCCCCTGGCTATTTTATCGCTGGAGAGAATAAATGACCTTCAGAAATATGGAATCGACAGGAATACAACCATGCTGACGGATAGCAGTTATGCCGCTCAGACAAAAGTCGAAATGGATTCCAGTTCAGCCAATCAACTTCCTTCAGTAGCGCACTATATAAGAAAAATCTTCCTGGTTAGCGACAATGATGCATATAATCGATTGTATGAATTCCTCGGGCCTCAATTTATCAATGAGAGGTTATGGCAGATGGGTTATAAGGACATTCGCATCACCAGGCGTTTTACTCCTATGGATGAAGATCAAAACAGGCATACTAATCAAATCCGGTTCATGGATGGAAACAAATTGTTGTTCAAACAGCAGCCTGCCTTTAACCGGGATTCATTTGATTTCAGTAAAAAAATACTGATTGGAAAAGCTCACTATAATTTTAAGGACAGCCTGATCCTGGCCCCTATGGACTTCACCCGGCACAATAACATTCCCTTAGAAGATCTTCAGCAAATCCTTCAATCCGTTCTCTTTCCGGAGTCAGTACCCGCAAGGCAGAGATTTAACCTGACAGCCGGGGATGTTGCATTTCTTCTTCAGTATATGTCGGAATTTCCATCGGAGAGTCGCTTTCCTCATTATGATACCAGCATCTACTTCGACAGCTATGCGAAGTTTTTCATGTTCAAATCGAATAAAACAAAGGTCCCTTCTTATATCAGGATTTTTAATAAACCAGGATGGTCCTATGGCTTCCTAACCGACGTTGCTTACATCGTTGACTTTAAAAATAAAATTGAATTCATGTTGAGCGCAGTCATTTATGTGAACAGCGATGGAATCTTAAACGATGACAAATATGAATATGATGAAACAGGATATCCGTTCTTCAAAGAGATAGGAAATATAATCTATCAATATGAGCTCGGTCGGAACAGAAGTCATATTCCCAATTTAGACCGCTTTTGGTTGAACTATCACTAACTAAGCTTTCGCGCAGGGCTATTCGAATTGCTCAAATTAGCCGGGTTTTTGTATTTTTGTCGCATAAGGGGGAGGTGTAATGAAATTCGAAAAGATCCACAACAAGGGCCAAGCTCAATTATTTAAGAATCAATACCTTGAGATGCTGACAAAGACGCATCCCCTGGTGATTTGGGGCATGTACCTGCCTGTTATAATTTATTTTCTATATAAGAGCAATGCCGACTATGATTATTCCATTGCCCGCATCAGTTTGGTTTTTTTTGCCGGCATGCTTTTCTGGACCCTGTTCGAATACTTCATGCATCGGTTTGCATTTCACTGGGTAGCAGAAAGCGAACGAGCTAAAAGATTCGTTTATGTCATGCATGGTAATCACCACCATTTCCCTCGCGATAAGGAGAGACTATTCATGCCTCCCGTTCCCAGTCTTATCTTGGCTTCCGTTATTTTTTGTTTGTTCTACCTGGCTATTGGAAAGATTGCTTTAATGTTCTTTCCTGGCTTTTTGTTGGGTTATCTTTTGTATGGCAGCATGCATTATGCTATCCATGCCTGGAATCCCCCCTTCAAATGGATGAAGCCTTTGTGGAGAAATCATCACCTCCATCATTATAAAGATGATCATAAAGGATTTGGCGTGAGCACGACCATTTGGGACAGGGTGTTTGGAACCATGTTCGATCTGAACAAGGAGCAGGAGAACAAAGAAAAAGTAAAGGAATTGATGTTTAAATAAAACTTCACCATCGTTCTTCGTCGCTGTCACGATTATCCTGTCTGAAGAATTTTCTCGTATGAATTTTCTGCAATTGCCTTTCTATGATGAGCCCGGCAATTAAGAGCGCCGCATCTTCATTCACCTGGTCATTCAGCATTTGCCTCAGTTTCTTTTCGTTTACGTCTATCCGGTATAACAACTGAACCAACCCATTAAAATCATGATCGATTAGTTCCCGGATTCGCAAGGCAAGCGCCTCCCTGAGCTCTTCGATAGTGAGTTGAGGCTTCACGTCCAGAGTCCATTCGCTTCTCAGGTAAGCTGTTATCGTTTCGGTCTCTGTCATAACACTTCGCTTAATAATGTTCAATGACTCCCAGGCCAAATAACGCAAAATCGTATTTGACCGGATCCTGATCATCCAATTTACGCAAATGATCAGTTAGTTCGAGCGCTGCTGTCCAGTCGGTCTGTTTTCTTGAAACCAGTCCAAATCTCTTTGCGACCCTCGCAACATGCAAATCAATGGGACAAATGAGCTGGGATGGCTTGAATTCTTTCCAGATCCCGAAGTCTACTCCCTTGTCATCTGATCGAACCATCCATCTGAGGAACATATTTAGTCTTTTGCAGGATGATTTTTTTTCGGGGCTGGCGATATGCTTTTTTGTACGGGCAGGAACATTGTCAAGAGAAAAAAAATACCGTGAAAAAGAATTCAACGCGTTTTCCATCAGAAGATTACTGTCAAAACCCTGACCGGGGATGAATGCGCGCTCGAGCGAATCATTTTTTTGGTAGTGAACTTGAAGGAAATGTACAAAGTAGAGCAGATCAGTCGAATTGAATGTCCGGTGTTTGAAATCAAGCAGCTTTTTTAAATGCCTTTCGTTGTGGTTTAAAACAAAATCATGGGGAGCCTGCTCCATGAGGCGCATAAGTTCATTTGATTTCTGAATGATGGTGGTTCGGTTGCCCCATGCAAAAATGGCTGAAAAAAATGCCGCAATTTCAATATCCTGTTTCTTGCCGAATTGATGAGGAACTGAGATGGGATCATCTTTAATGAAAGAAGGCTGATTGTATTCGTTTGCTTTCCTGTCAAAAAATTCCTTCAGGTTCCAGATATCCATGATTCAAATTACCTTAAACAACTTTTTTCTGTTCAAGGGATTGGAAAAATACTAATTCTTCCATCGGCTATAATGTTTGTCTTAAATCTTCAATGAGATCGTCAACATCTTCTATCCCGACACTCAAACGAATGAGCGCATCACTTAATCCATTCTTCATTCTTTCTTCTCTCGGAATAGATGCATGGGTCATAGTAGCAGGATGGTTAATCAGTGATTCCACTCCTCCCAGGCTTTCTGCCAGGGAAAACAGTTTTGTGGAAGAAAGGACTCTTTTCAACTCATTGGACGATTTGTCCTTCAGTTCAAAGCTGATCATTCCGCCAAACCCGCGCATTTGCTTTTTCGCCACTGCATATCCAGGATGATCTTCGAACCCACACCAATAAACTTTTTCAACTTTGGGATGGCTCCGCAGAAAGTGTGCTATTTTCTCGCCATTAAGGCAATGCCTGTCCATTCTAACATGGAGCGTTTTAAGTCCCCGTAAAACAAGGAAGCAATCTTGCGGGCCGGGAACCGCTCCACTGCTTTTCTGAATAAAATGCAATTGATCCTTTAGCGCGCTATCATTCATGGCCAGGCAGCCATGGATGACATCACTGTGACCGCCCAGGTACTTTGTTGCAGAATGAAGAACGATGTCGGCACCAAAATCGAGAGGATTTTGAAGA
>PSRA01000238.1 GCA_003175695.1 Bacteroidota bacterium
ATTTGTAATTTAGTGCAAGAATTTAATGGGTTAGTAAGTAAAAGGTCAGCTACTATAGCTGGCCTTTTTACTTTTAGTATTTTTTGCAAAACAATTCATCTTAATTCTCCGATCAGACTGGTTTTTAGATCAATTTTTTACGACGCATCACTTTTTTTCATTTTCAGACATTTGAAATGATCTGTATGATTTCAGAAAATGAAGTAGACTCCTATACTCATCAATACCTTCTAACTTTACCTCATGAGCAAAATTAAGACAGCATTCTTTTGTAGTAATTGCGGTTATGAAAGCATGAAATGGATCGGCAAATGTCCTTCTTGCGATCAGTGGAACACATTTGTCGAAGAAGTTATTGTAAAGGATAACAGATTATCAGAAACGGATTGGAAAAAATTCTCACCGGATAAAAAGGAGATCAAAACAATCTCGATCAATGAAGTGATAAGCGGTGAAGAAAAAAGAATCATAACAAGTGATTCTGAATTAAACAGAGTTTTGGGCGGAGGAATTGTTGCGGGTAGTATTGTTTTGGTTGGTGGTGAACCGGGAATTGGAAAAAGCACTTTATTTCTTCAGAATGGTTTAATGTTGAAAAACATCACTACTCTTTATATAAGTGGAGAAGAAAGTGAGCAGCAAATAAAGATGCGTGCGGACAGGTTGAAAATTCAGAATAAAGGACTGCTCGATTCCCAGGAGAACTTTTATTTACTAACGGAAACGTCTACCCAAGCAATATTTCAGGAGATCAGGAAACTCAAGCCCGAACTGGTTATCGTCGATTCAGTGCAAACACTTCAATCGCCGTATATAGAATCTTCTCCTGGCAGTGTATCCCAAATACGGGAATGCGCAGCCGAATTTCAACGGTTCGCGAAAGAAACAAATACACCAGTATTTCTCATTGGCCACATCACGAAAGATGGAAGCATTGCGGGGCCCAAAATTCTCGAACACATGGTAGACACTGTTTTGCAATTTGAAGGTGATCGCCATTATGCATACAGAATACTGAGAACGCTAAAAAATCGTTTTGGAAGCACCTCGGAATTGGGCATTTATGAAATGACTGATGAGGGAATGAAAGCCGTTAGCAACCCCAGCGAAATCCTGATTACTCAAAAAGAAGATCAATTAAGCGGCATTGCTATCGGCGCGACCATTGAAGGATTGCGACCCATCTTAATCGAAGTACAGGCACTCGCTACCCAAGCCGTTTATGGCACACCTCAACGAACGGTAAGTGGATTTGACTTGAGAAGATTGCAGCTGCTTTTGGCCGTGCTCGAAAAAAGAGGTGGCTTTCATTTCGGACTCAAAGATATCTTTCTCAACATCGCGGGCGGATTGAAAGTGGAGGATCCTTCCATCGACCTCGCAGTGCTCTGTGCCTTATTGAGTTCTTACGAAGACTCACCTTTGCCACCCCATATTTGTTTTGCGGGTGAAGTAGGTTTAAGTGGTGAGATCAGAGCAGTAAATAGGATTGAACAGAGGATTGCAGAGGCTGAGAAATTAGGTTTTCAAAAGATCATACTCTCAAAATACAATCAAAAGGGACTAAAGAATCAAAAATTCAATATAGAAGTGGTCAGTATGGGCCGGGTAGATGAAGTCTACAAATATTTGTTCTGATTGGATTTTAATTAAATGCGAAGGCAGGGAACTGTGAGCTATGAAGGTTGCAGACCTCATCAGTTTTCCCTGCATGAAATAAAATGCCTGTATAGATTAGACCGGTTGCCGTACATAGATTTTCACTTATTCCCTGGGAATCCCGTAGAAAGGATCTTTAGGAAAGAGCAACGGTGGAAGCTGCTACGAGCCAATTCTATTTCACGAAATATTCCAGCGTGCAGCTGGTTCTTCACCGGTTCAAATACAGATCAAAAAAAAGAAATCAGTATTTATTTTGGTTCCATGATGGGAAGGTCTCCTGCATCTATCTGAGCGGTTTCAATGCCTGGAACCTCCGGCGCCATTACCATATTTCCTTTCCGGAAAAAGAAAAGAGGCTGCAACCACGTAGCCGTATTAATTCAGAACATTTCTTCCGTTTTGCATATTCCGGCAATTTCCAGCGTTGTACTACGGAAAGAGCCGATAGCTAGGGGCATAAAACAGGAATTGAACGTTGGAATTATATCGGAGGTAAATTTGAATTGACGAATGAAGTGATTTTAAAGGAAAGCATATATTGTTAGTTGATGAAGTCATTGCCACTGGCGCAACTTCAGACGCTTGTATTCAATCGCTGATTGCCATACAAGATGTGCGCATGGAGTGTAGCACCGATAGCATTTACCAATTCCTAAGTTTCGGCAAAGAAGATGGCAAGAGGGCAACCGGCATAATTTGAATCTTATTATTTTTGATGCAATGAGCAAACGGCTTCTACTTGTTATTTCCATTATCCTCCTCATCCTTTCCTGTAAAAAAGATTCTTTCACTACAAGCAGTAGTGCAGCTATCGGCTTCTCCAGTGATACCTTATTTTTTGACACCGTGTTCACCACCACCGGCTCGGTTACAAAATTTGTCAAAATATCCAACCTCAACGACCAGAAAATAATGCTCTCGGGCATTAAGTTAATGGGAGGTGCGCAGTCTCCATTTAAACTAAATATAGATGGAGCAGCAGGCCCCTTTTCAACCAACAATGAGTTGCAAGCCAATGACAGCCTTTACATTTTTGTATCTGTGACCGTCAATCCAACTACTGCAAATTTGCCATTTATATTGCGCGACAGTATCCAGGTTTCTTATAATGGCAATACCAATTATATTCAGTTGCAAGCCTGGGGACAAAATGCCCATTTTTTGAAAAGCACGATTATTACGGGCAATGTCACTTGGCCAAACGATCTGCCGTACGTGATATTGGGAGGAATTGTAGTAGATAGCAACGCTACCCTTACGATTCAAAAAGGAGCGAAAATTCATTTGCATGCAGATGCGCCATTCCTGGTAGACGGAACCTTATTAGTCCAGGGAGAGAAAGAAGATAGTAGCCGGGTTTACTTTTTGAGTGACCGCCTGGATGATCCTTACAGTAATTATCCGGGCAGTTGGCCAGGAGTAATTTTCAGTACTTCCAGCAAAGACAATGTTTTTGAATATGCGGTCGTCCGCAATGCCTATCAGGGATTAATAGCCGAAGATGCTTCTACGGATACCAATCCTAAATTAACGCTGAATGAATGCATTATCGACAATATTTATGATGTAGGAATCCTGGGAGTAAATACAAGTATCCGGGCAAGAAATTGCCTGGTAAGTAATTGTGGCAAAAACATCATATTGGGTTATGGTGGCAATTACGATTTTAGTGATTGCACGGTTGCGAGTTATTCAAACGAATTTATTCAACACCTGAACCCGGTAATTGCAATCAGCAATTATATATCGAATGGCAACTCCACTCAAACAGGTGATCTAAATGGTCAATTCACGAATTGTATCTTTTGGGGAGAGAACGGTACGGTTGATGACGAGTTGATCGTATCGAAAGCGAGCAGCAACACAGCATTCAGTGTAAATTTTTCAAATTGTTTGTGGAAGACAAAGAATTTTCCTCAGAATATCGATACTGCGGCCGTTATTCTGAATGCAGATCCGCTTTTTCAAACTATCAACAATACAAAAAGAATTTACGACTTTCATCTTCAGAATGGCTCGCCGGCTATTGACCATGGCAAGGCAAATTCTATAGCAATCGATCTGGATGGCAACAGCCGTCCGGTGGGTGCTTTTCCGGATATTGGTTGTTACGAGTTTAGGTAAGATTTTACGCAGAGACGCAAAATAGGCAAAGGCGCAAAAGGTAGCAGCGTGGCCGCCCGATTGTACCGTCCGGTACAGGCAGCCAGTCTGCTACCTTTGCCACTTTGGATGAAATTTAAGCCGGAGGCAACTTTTCTAGTACAATCTTTGTATCATAACATTGATCATTTAACTTCAATTATAAATTTCATATCATGTTACGTTCAGCCTTACTTGCAGTTTGTTTTCTGGCAGCAGCCAGCCTGTATGACTTTAAGGTCCCAGCTCTGACAGGCGGTGGTACAATCGATTTTTCTAAATACAAGGGAAAAAAGATCATGATTGTCAATACCGCATCGAAATGCGGAAACACGCCTCAGTATGCTTCTTTAGAAAAATTATATGAAAAATATAAAGACAAATTGGTCATAGTGGGATTCCCCGCCAATAACTTCGGTCAGCAGGAGCCTGGCTCGAATGGCGAGATCCAGGAGTTTTGTAAAAAAAATTATGGAGTGACATTCCCCATGGCAGAAAAAGTTTCTGTAAAGGGCGACGATATTCACCCGTTATTCAAATGGCTCGTAAGCGAAGCTGAAAAGAAGGGATTCCAGGATCCGATCAAGTGGAATTTTACCAAATTCTTGCTTGATGAAAATGGGAACCTTATTACAGTTATTAATAATAAGGTGGATCCTATGAGTGATGAAGTGACGAAGTATTTGAATTGAAAGAACGAACTTGATCGTTTCGATTAAATTTCACTCAAAGACAAAGGAGGCGAAGACGCCAGGATAGTTCCGCATGTGCAGCGATGTCTTGGCGCCTTTGCCTCCTTTTTTGCGTCTTTGCAGGAAACTGAGTTTTTTATTTTTTAATGCATTAGGGAATATATTTGCCGGATGTTATTTCGGGATATAATTGGACAAGATCCTATCAAACATACACTCACAGCGCTGATTCGGCAAAACCGACTCAGTCATGCCCTGCTTTTCCTTGGTCCGGAAGGAAGCGGCGCACTTCCCCTGGCCCTCTCTTTTGCCCAATTTCTTGTTTGTGAAAAAAGAAATGATGTTGGAAAATCGGCCGCAGCATCCAATTCTTTATTTGGGGCGCCGGCACCAATAGATTCAATTGATCTTGCAATCGACGCATGTGGTTTCTGTCCTTCCTGCATCAAGGCGGCACAATTGATTCATCCCGATATTCATTTTTCTTACCCTGTGATACCAAAAAAACCAGGCGACAAACCCGTCAGCACCGATTTTATAGGCGAATGGCGGGAATTTATTCGTGAATTTCCATACGGAAATGTATTTGACTGGCTTCAATTCATTGGCGCAGAGAACAAACAGGGAAATATTACAGCATATGAGTGCAATGATATTATTCGAAAGCTTAGCCTGAAAAGTTTTGAAAGCGGATACAAGATCTTCATCATGTGGATGCCTGAATACCTGGGCAATGAAGGAAATAAATTATTGAAACTAATCGAGGAACCACCGCCGGACACATTATTTATTTTAGTCGCGGAGAATGAATCTTTTATTCTTCCGACGATCGTCTCAAGGACACAATTGGTAAAAATTCCCGCACTAGAAACAAAAGATATCGAGAAAGCCCTGGTCGATCGTGCAAAGATTTCAGAAGAAAAGGCAAAACAAATTGCATCTTTCAGTCAGGATAATTATCGGGAGGCTTTGCAACTTCTTCAACATTCTGAAGAGGATTCGCAAGGTCTGTTGCGAGATTGGTTAAATGCGATGCTGAAAACCGGCCCAATTGCGCAGGTAAAATGGGTGGAGGAGATCAGCAGGATTGGGAGGGAAAAACAAAAGCAATTCCTTCTTTATTTTATTCACCTGCTTGAGCAGGCCATCAGGGTTTCGATCCTGGGTAACGAACAAGTCAGTCTCTCGGAAAAAGAAGGCGATTTTGCCATCCGGCTCAACAAGATAACAGACATGGCTGGCCAACAGGCCATTATTGAAGAGTTGAATAATGGAATTTATTATATCGAAAGGAATGCCAATGCCAAAATGCTGTTTCATGCATTGACGATCAAGCTTTATCACATCATCGCTGATAAAAAGACCGTGATCGTTCACTAATTCTTCTAACTCTCTAAAATCGCGTTAGCATGAATTATTCAACCCTTATTGGAACCTTGGGAGTGGCCATGTTATTACTTGCCTTTTTTTTGAATTTGTTTGGCTTGTTGTCGCAAAGAACCAGGATGTATGTCTGGCTAAATATTGCAGGTGCTGGTTTATCCTGTATCGCATCCATGCTGATTCATTATTTACCCTTTGTGATCCTGGAAGGCGTGTGGTGTCTTGTTGCCATTACCGGCCTCCTCAGGGTGAAGAGAAGGGGCCAGGACCCGGTTTAGCTCAACATCACACCTCCGGACCGTCTCCTTTCAGGATAACAGTCGTTTGTACTATATTTGTCAATAGCCCCGGCTAAAACGCTAAATAACAGAGCGCCGCCGGGCAGTAAAGCGAAAATTGTGGGAATGTATGATCAACCGGTAAAAGAATCCATCTTGCGCAATCATATTTTATATCGTCTTCGTTCTGATTGCAAAAAAGCAATGATACACGCTAATAAACCGTCAATTGTTTTTGAAGAACTTGGTTTAAACAATACGGTTATTGAAGCCTGACATGTCAACTTAGCATAATGGTCTGAATATCGGTCTCATTACTTCTTCCACCATTCAATTTATTCTTAATATAATAATATGGGATGTAGCAACTGTGGTGGTGCCAATGGCAAACCATCAGGCTGTAAGAGTAACGGAAGTTGTAGTACGGGGGGATGTAATCGGTTAAATGTGCATGATTGGCTTTCTAATTTGCCCATGAGCAATTCAGATGGCGATTGCCGTGTCATTGAAGTTAGTTTTAACAATGGAAGCCGAAAGGATTTCTATCGGAATACAACCACACATATTTTTGAAAAGGGCGATTGTGTAACGGTCGAAGGCGTTAGTGGTTTTGATGTTGGATGTGTTTCCCTTACAGGTGAAATTGTCCGACTTCAAATGAAGAAGAAGAATGTTGAGGAGAATAATCCTGATATGAAGAAGCTTCTTCGCAAAGCGAGTGACCGTGATTTAGAAATCATGCATCAAAACAAATCAAGGGAAAAAGAAGCCCTTGTCAGGTCCAGGGCCATTGCGCGACAATTGAAGTTGGAAATGAAAATGTCCGAAGTTGAGATCCAGGCCGACGGAAGAAAAGCGACTTTTTTCTATATCGCGGATGACAGAGTCGATTTCCGTGAACTGATCAAAATATTTGCTTCAGAATTCAGGTTGAAAGTTGAAATGCGCCAGATAGGTGCGCGGCAGGAAGCTGGCAAAGTGGGAGGCATAGGAAGCTGCGGTAGGGAGTTATGCTGCAGTACCTGGTTGAGTGATTTCAAATCTGTCAACACAACAGCGGCGAGATACCAGAACCTGTCTATCAACCAAAGCAAATTGAGTGGTCAATGTGGACGCTTGAAATGCTGCCTGAATTATGAATTGGATACTTATTTAGACGCCCTTCAAAATTTCCCTGACAATGCAGAGACTTTGCAAGTAGCAAAAGGGACCGCGCTTCTTATTAAAAAAGATATATTCAAGAATTTAATGTGGTATGTGCTGCCAGACAGCAACAAGCAATATCCCCTGAGTATTGAAGGAGTTAGAAAAATCAAAAAATTGAATGCTCAGAATATTGTTCCGGATGAACTCGAAGCAGCTGACGTTAGTAAGAGTAAGGCGAAAGAGGACGAGCATACGTTTGTGGATTTGACCGGCCAGATCAGTCTAAAAACACTCGAAAAAGCGGATAAGAAAAAAAAGCATCAGCAGAGATCTGCCCACCACCAGCGCAGGAACAAAAAGAAATAATTCCGGAGAAGCATTCACCCGTCTGGTTGACGAGATCATAGGAATTATATGATGTTATGTTAAAGTTGTGTAACTGTAAGAAGCAGTTCTGAACAGCGATCTATCTTATTTGTATTATCATCGTTAAAAACCGCGATAAGGGAGTTTGTAATCAGGCAGACATGAAAGAAAATCAGCCGATAAACCCAAATCTTTTTTTGTAAATTGCGTAATTCAAAAATCTATTAAAATGGAAACCTTTAGATCTGGAAATCCAGCGTTAAATGAAAAAGCTTTTCAAAATACAGTAGTTGTTCCTGGTGCCGAAACAATGACAGAAAGAGGAACAATGAATAAGTTTTTCTTCATATTCCTAATGATGATGGTGTCTTCTGCCTTTACCTGGAGGGCATTCAATGATGGAAAGAATGTTTTTCCATGGATGATAGGCGCCGCCATCGCTGGATTTATAGTCGCAATGGTAATTTCATTCAAAAGAGAATGGGCACCTTATCTCACTCCGGCATATGGTTTACTCCAAGGTGTTTTTGTGGGAGGCATTTCTGCGGTATATAACAATGTGTTCCAAAAAACTGCCCCTGGAATCGTGATGCAAGCCGTGCTGCTGACATTTGGTGCAGTTATAGCGATGTATCTCTTATATCGCTTTCGTATCATCAAAGTCACTGAAAAATTCAGGTCAATTATTTTTATAGCTACCGGGGGTATCGCGATTTTTTATGTTCTCTCAATCGTTCTTCGGCTGTTCGGCATCGATATACCGTTCATCCATGAAGGAACAACGCTTGGGATTGTATTTTCCCTGGTTGTTATAGGAGTAGCGGCGCTGAATTTGTTGCTTGATTTTGATATGATTGAAAGAGGCTCAGCCATGGGAGCACCCAAATACATGGAATGGTTTGGTGCTTTTGGACTGCTTGTGACAATCGTATGGCTCTATCTTGAAATTCTTCGCTTACTGGGAAAGATGGCAAGCAGGAGATAATGACTTGGTCGGGAGTCGAAAGCTTAAAATAGATTAAACAAATAAATTAAATAATAAATGCGGATGGATGCTTAACAAAAACATCGATCCGCATTTTCTTTTGATGAGTCGGTACCCTGCCATTTTCTAGTCCCGACTCCGACTAAAATCCGTCTCCATCCAGCAAATTCCCCAAACCTCCCAAAATGCTTCCCTCCTCCTTTCTTTGTCCAAATTGGGGACTGTATTGAATGATTCGACTTGCAAGACGGCTGATCGGTAATGATTGCAACCATACTTTTCCCGGACCTCTCATCAAAGCAAAAAATAAACCCTCACCTCCAAACATCCAGTTCTTAACTCCCTTGATAAATTCGATATCGAAATCAACTGAAGGCGTGAAAGCTACCAGGCATCCTGTATCTACTTTAAGAATTTCCCCTGGTTGTAATTCCTTCTCCATAATATAACCACCAGCATGGACAAACACTAACCCATCTCCATCCAACTTTTGCATAATAAATCCTTCACCACCAAAAATGCCGGTACCTAACCTGCGCTGAAAGGCAATGCCTATGCTGACACCTTTTGCTGCACAAAGAAATGCATCTTTCTGCGCTATAATTGTACCACCCAATTGTTGCAAATCCAAAGGAACGATTTTGCCCGTATAAGGCGCGGCAAAACTCACTTTTTTCTTACCGCTCCCAACATTGGTGAATGCCGTCATGAAAAGGTTTTCCCCCACCAACACCCTTTTTCCTGCACTCATTAATTTCCCCAATATGCCACTTTGCTGCACTTGCTGAGACCCATCGCCAAAAATTGTCTGCATGGCTATCCCATCTTCCATCATCATGAATCCACCGGGCTCACCGATCACCGTCTCATTAGGGTCCAATTCGATTTCCACGAATTGTAATTCTTCACCATAAATTTTGTAATCTATTTCATGATTATTTCTCATTTCGACATTTTGTTATAAAAGTAATTCGGCATACACAAAAAACGAATCAACCAAATGATAAATCATCGTTATACTTTATCGGTCTTAAATCCGAGATAGTTTGGCAGCATCGGTTTCCTTTGGAATATTCTTTTTTGAATCCACATCGGAAGCAACAGGATGAAAAATAAAGGACCTGTGAATCCCAAAAGAGCTACCCATTTTGTCCCGTAAAAATTCCGCATGGGTCGGCGAAGGCGTTCCGCAACCAGGTACATCGAAGGCACCAGCAAGAGCGTCATGAAAAATGCAAACATCAGTCCGAATATAAGTGTCCATGACAGAGGTCCCCAGAAAACTACGCTATCTCCTCCCATGAATATCTTCGGATCGAGGTGCTGGAATAACGACACCCAGCTCATATTGAGACCGACTGCCAGTGGAAGAAGCCCGAGCATCGTAGCCAAAGCGGTTAATAGCACCGGAATGATACGGATCTTACCTGCCTGCACTATGGCTTCTTTTGTTCTCATGCCACGGCTTCGCAGTACGTCGGTAAATTCAATCAGTAGAATGGCGTTCTTTACCACGATACCGGCCAATCCTACGATTCCCACCGCAACCATGATCAATGGCATTTTCATACCCGTGATGGCAAATCCAAAAAATACTCCGATGATGCTGAAGAAAATTTCATTCAGCACAATGAATGGTTTGCTCAAAGAATTGAATTGCAACACCAGTATCCCGAAGATCATACCCAAGGCGATGATCAGCGCAGTTAGCAGGAAACTCAATGATTCCTGCTGATCTTCCTGCTGGCCTGTTTGCCTGATGATAATGTTCTCTGGTTTACCCTTGAAATCATTGATCGCATTCCTTACATCAATATTTACTTTGTTCGGATCGTAACCATCAATCAAATTTGAATAAATAGAAATCACTCTTTTAAGGTTCTTTCTTTTTACACCTCCGAGCGTATTGTTGTAATCAAATCTGACGAGGCTACTAATAGGAACCTGTCTCACTTGCCCTGTACTGAAGTCGCGATATGTAATTTTCATATTTTGAAGATCCGATACATTGTTGCGAAGCAGATCCGTATAACGAACCTGGATCTTATATTCATCTTCACCATCCTTCAATTTGCTGGCTTCCTTGCCAAATAAAGCAGATCTCAGCTCCGAACCAATCTGACCCGTACTCAATCCCTCATGCAATGCTCTTTCACGATCTATTGAAAGGGTCAATTCAGGTTTGGTAACATCCACATCCAATTTTAATTTTTCTACACCCGGAATGTTCTTCGCATCCAGGTAATTTTTCAATTTGAGAGCTGTCTTTACAATATCATCAAATTCATCACCCACTACTTCAATATTGACAGGAGCCCCGGAAGCGGGACCGTTCTGTTGCCCGGCGATACTTATTTCCGCACCAGGTATTTCTTTGATGACTTTCCTGAGTTCATCTACATATTTTGAAGTCCTGATTCCATTCCTCTTTTCATATTCCACAAATGATATTTGAATACGACCCAGGTTAGGTTGCGTACCCTGCTCACCTTGGAATGGATCCGTTGCTCCCACAGCCACATTAGAAATGACTGATTCCACAATCGGGTTATTATGTCCCAAAACCTGGAAAACCTTCTTCTCCAGTTCACTTGTGATGCTATCCGTATACGAAGTCCTGGTACCCACCGGCATTTTCACGTATATGTAAACTATAGGAGGATCTCCAGTGGGAAAAAACTCTGTTTTTGTTCGGCCGCTAAAGATTGACATGAACAAAAGAATGGCAGACACAATGAATAGCCCAAAAACAGAAGCCAGGAGCCAACCCGGACGATTGCGATACAAAGCCCAGCGCAACGCAGATTCGTAATGCGACATTAACCACGGAAGCACTCTTTGCTGGAATCGGTGAATGACATCATGTAATACATATCGATTGAAGATGATGAGTATAACCATCAACAGCAAAAAATTACCAAAGCCATGCGATCCTACGAGGTGCATTAATACTCCAAAAGACAATATGACCCAAAACCATGATTTTCTAAACAATTCTTTCTTCGGTTCCTTAGCCGGATAAAACTCCGGCTTCATGAATGAAGTAGCGAACACCGGGTTAATCAAAAATGCAACTATCAACGAGGCTGTCAAAGTAAGAATTAATACCGTTGGAAGATAGATCATGAATTTTCCGATAATACCAGGCCAGAATAACAAGGGAAAGAAGGGGGCCAGGGTTGTAACTGTTCCCGACAATACTGGAACAAATACTTCACCTGCGGCCATTTTTGCCGCCCGCTTGATCGGGATCGCTCCATTATTAAAAATGCGATGCGTGTTCTCGATCACGACAATGGCGTCATCCACGATAATTCCCAATCCAAAAAGCAGGGCAAAGAGCACGATAAAATTCAGCGTTACTTTGGTTCCAACGATAATATCAGCAATTGGCAAAAACATAAAAGCGACAAAAACGCTTAGCGGAACACTCAATGCCACAAAGAATGCATTACTAACTCCCATGAAGAACATCAGCACCAGCAACACCAGGATAAATCCGATCACAATTGTATTGATAAGATCATTGAAGGAAGTCTTTGTTTGTACACTCTGGTCACCGGTAACACTTACATCGAGATCTTTTGGAAATTCCGTCCTCTTCATCTCATTTACAATCGAGACTATTTTTTCCGATGTGTTGATCAGATTTTCTCCCGCCCTTTTGACAATCTGAAGTGTTACAACATTTTTACCATTAATCCTCGAATAACTTTCTTTTTCCCGGATGGTATCTATCATCTGCGCGATATCTCGGAGATAAACCGGCTGGCCATATATATTCTTGATCACGATATTTTGCATATCGTTCACCGTAACAAACTGCCCTCTCACCTGGATAGTCGGCTCCATGCTCCCAATCCTGATATTACCGGCGCTCATGTCATGATTCTCATTGCTGATCGCATTGGCGATATCCGTGAACGTTAGACCAGACGCTTCCATCTTGTATTTATTCACATTCACCTGAATTTCTCTCTCAGGTGCTCCAACGATTTCTGCCTTGTTCACTTCAGGCAATTCTTCGAATCGATCTTGCAGTTTTTTTGCAAAGTCCTTCAATTTGAGTCCATCATAATTACCACTAACATTGACAAACATGATAGGGAAATCTGAGAAGCTGACTTCTATGACGTCAGGTTCTTTGGTCAGGTCAGTCGGCAGGTCTGGTTTTGCCTTATCCACCGCGTCTTTGACTTTTTGTTTGGCCACGTCTACTTTTACGTCGGTCTGAAACTCAACCAGAATGCTGCTATAATCCTGGATAGAAGTACTCTTTATATTACGAATACGCGCACCCGTTATACCCTTCAGCTGTTTTTCGATGGGACGGGTCACCAGGTTCTCCATGTCCTTGGGTGACGTACCGGCATAAATGGTGGAGACATAGATCTGCGGAATGACAATATCCGGATAAGACTCTTTGGGGAGATTGATAAAGGTAGTAAGCCCATATAACGTGATGGCAATGGTAGCTACATAAGTAACTGTAGCGTGGTCAATAACCCAACTGGTCGGCTTGAATTGCTTGAACGCCTCAATTATTTTTTTCTTAATATTCATGGTTAATCTTTTAATACATGAACTTCCTGGTAAACAAAAAGATCATTTCTTTCAAAGGATAGATGGCAAAATCAGGATGTAGTGATCGATTGACCATCATATAAATCCTGGAATCCACCTGAGATCAATTGATCACCTGGTTGAAGACCCTGTTTAATCTCAATTTTTTCTCCGTAGACGGAACCTACTACAACATTCCTCTTTTTTGCTTTATATTTTCCATTCTCGTTCGCCATAACAAACACATATTTACCTGTTTCATCTGTCTGCAGGGTAGTCATCGGTATCACGATGACATTGGAAGCTGCATAGTCTTGAATCTTAACTAAAGCAATCAGGTTTGGCTTGAGATCGGATTCAGCCGGTACCGTGGCTTCCGCAGTAAAAGTCCGAGAATTGTTATTGATCAATTGACTAACGAGCGTGATAGTTGAATAAAATTGCTTATTGATATCAGGCACTTCCACTAACACGCGGGTACCTTTTCTCACGTTTGGAAGATAATTTTCCGGAACGTCTACAACTGCTTTCAAACTTTGGGGATTAACAATCGAGATCGTTCCACTCCCAATTCCACCAAACATTTCACCTTCGTGAATGGTTACAGTTTCTACTATGCCATCTACTTCCGAATAAACATTGGTCGTATTCCATTGCTCCTTAAGTGTCGCGATCTGTCTTTCCAGATTGTCGACATTATTTTTTGCCGTGATCAACTGAACCTCGGTACCGATTTTTTGGTCCCACAGATTCTTTTGCCGATTGTATATATCCTTTAAATAAGCTAACTGAGTTTCGTATTGCTGAATGTTTTGCAATATCACAGCATCATCCAATTTCATGAGCAATTGGCCCCTTTTGACACGGTCGCCTTCTTTAACATGGATTTCTCTTACCTGTGCTGCGCCTCCTCTTGGTGAGACCGTATAAATCTGCTTTGTTGTGATTCTACCCTGCAGGTCGATATAGTGTGTGAAGTTTTGCACTGACAATGGAGTAACGCTTACCAGTTTTGGTTTGACTCCGAAAGAGGTATCGGCTTTTGCTATATCATTTTCCAGCTGCAGAATTTGCATTCCCAAGTCATCCTGCTGCTTTTTCAATGCTTGCAGTTTGGCCTTTTTACCTTCCACACCGTTCTCATCTTTAGGCGCGGACGATCCACAAGATGCCAGGAAGAGCATGATGGCAACTATTCCGATTTGACTTATTTGTTTCATAAAAGAATTTTTATAAGATGGTAGATTTAATGGTTAAGGTAGTTTGCCGATGGCCCTTGCGTAGTCGATTTTCGCCAGGACTGCACCATATAGTGCGTTTATGAAATTGGTTTGTGCTGTGATCAGATCTGATTGGGCAGTGGTAATATCAGTCGTAGAACCTGCTCCTGCTTCAAATTTTTTCTTGCTTTGATCATACACTTCTTCGGCCAGCGCCATGTTCTTTCTCTGGCTTTCCAGTGTGGTCATAGAAGCAGTATAATTATTTCTTGCTATAAGAACTTCATTATCGATAGAAAGTCTCAGGTTCTCCAATTGATTTTGGGACTGCTGCAATTGCAGCTTTGCTTTTGAAACATTGGATGCTTTTGCGAATCCGTCGAATATGGGTATTGAGATATTGAGACCAATATTCCACTGCGTGAACCAATCACCGTTATGTTGGAAAAAGCTGAATTGGTTTCGATAAGCAGTTTTAGCAAAATTACTGTTCAGGTTCACCGCAGGAAGATAGATCGCCTTATATCGTTTAATATTATACTGGTTCAACCGATTGACAGTTTCGAGGTATTGATATTCCTTTCTGTCTGCATATTGATATACATCTTCAACAGGGAAGTTTTGTCTCAATCTTTCTTCTGAGATCTGCTCGGTCAAAACAACGGAGTCTGTCATTGGCATACCCATCAGAAATTTTAATCCCAGGTAACCATTATCTATACTTCTTTGAGTAGTGAGTTTTTCTGTTTGCAGATTCGCTAATTGAACTTCAGCGCGATCCGCATCCAGTCTCTCTGCAAATCCATTTTTATACAAGGCCCGGGAATCATTCAATAGTTTTGATGCTCTTTCGATATTGGCATCAATCTGTTGCATTTGAGTCTGGCTCACTACCAGTTGATAATAGATTTTGTAAATATTAACTTTGATGGTTTCCTGCGTTACTTCCATTCCCTTGGTTGCATATTCCAAAGCAGTTTTTCTGGCTTGCAAGCCTACAAAAACCTGACCATCGAATAAAATTTGCGAAAAACTTGCTCCCGCCGATGCATTCCATTTTGTTCCAAATGGAGCGGTAATGAAGCCGAAATCGTTAGGGGCTACTATTTTTTGCCCTGTACTATCTCTTACTCCTTGCGCCGTTAGCACGCCATAGGTACCTGCCGCAATGAAATTGGGAAAGCTTTGAACTGGAACAAAAGGATAATAAGTGCTCCCGACATTACCTGTTATTTGCGGATATGCTTGCGAAGTAACATTTCGGTTTGTCTGCTCCTGAATTTTATAGTCCAGCAGGGCATTTTTAACCTGAACATTGTTCTTGTTTGCGTAAGCAATGGCATCCTGAATGGAAAAAATGTGAGTTTCAGGAGGCCTTTGGTTCTGAGCACTAAGTTGCTTTCCTGTCAAAAGCACCGCACAGACGGCTATCATCGATTTAGTACTAAAGCTTCTGTACATGAGATAAAGTGTTTTTTCTTTCGGTCAAATATTTATCAATTAATTTTTTCCCGCTGGGACTTGCGACACTGTGCAGGTAAAGCATCGCCAATTCGTAGCTGACTTCCGGCACCCGGTAGCGATTGTGCGGAAAAATGTCCTGGTTAAAGCCCATGAAGGCGGATTCGATTCTTTGCTTGGAGACTATGTCCACATCCATTCCTTCCCGATAATTTTCCTCTTTGATCCCTCTTTCCAGGTTCTCCCTGATCACCGCATACATAAATTGGTATTTGTGATGCTTGAATTTTTTATATGCTTTTGGATGATATTTTTCCAAATCGTACATAATCAGGGGATTCAT
The DNA here is from genome assembly GCA_003175695.1 of Bacteroidota bacterium. Lineage (GTDB taxonomy): Bacteria > Bacteroidota > Bacteroidia > Chitinophagales > Chitinophagaceae > Puia. The sequence goes on from PSRA01000238.1 coordinate 16,242, forward strand.
TGCTTTCAACATATCTTCCATTTCATCTAGGGCGATGAAAACTTCATGCACCGCATTTTCAGCTTTACCTTTGAAGCGTTTGCATTCTTCCTGGTTCCTATGAATTTCCTGGTCGATGACTCCTTCGACGATTTCGTCTTTATCAGTAAAGAACTGGTATATAGTTTTTTTGCTGATTCCTAACTGAGAAGCAATCTCATCCATCGTTATGGAGCGAATTCCATATTTCATGAATAAGTCAGCAGCTTTTTCGAGTATTCTGTCTTTTACTTCCATAATTCCCCCTCATTGGGAGGGCAAAACTATGGAAACTTTTTTTGTTACCAAAGTTTCCACTCCGAAAATCTCGTATTTTCTTACAAAAGGCAATTATGGATGAGGAGTTTTTTAAATTCCGGGATTGGCGCCTGGGGGTTTGCACAAAAAAGTTCACAGTTGACAGTCTTGGAATCATTCTGTTCGGATTATTCAAAACCCTGGGGTTATAAGCCAGACAACTAACAACGACGCTGCGTGAAATGTCCACAAGTAGTGCGCATTCTCACCTGTCAAGAGTAAAGCGAATGATTAAATTTGATGATAAAACCGCTTTACATGAAATTTCGCTCAATCCCCGGCAAACTTTTCAAATACTTTTTGCAGGGTCTGATCATATTGGCTCCAATTACAATAACTATTTGGGCCGTCTTAACCTTTTTCAACTGGATAGATGGGATCCTACCCAACCTTATCCACAACCTGTTTCCGAAATTTATAGGAGTCGATGAGTATGGCAATCCGAAAAGATTCCCTGGCCTGGGTTTCGCGATTGTAATAGTGCTTGTTCTGATGGTTGGATATGTATCATCCTCTTTTGTAGTTAGCCGTCTGGTTGACCTGTTTGACAGTATCCTTGAAAAAACACCAGGTATCAAGGTCATATATTCCACGGTCAAAGATTTCTTTGAAGCATTTGCCGGTAACAAAAGAAAATTTGACAAATCTGTGCTTGTCAGTATTGAATCGCCCAAAGTGTGGAGGGTTGGATTTATTACGCAGCAGGAATTGCTTCAATTTGGTTTAGAGGATTATGTTTCAGTTTATGTTCCGCAGTCCTATGCTTTTACCGGTAATCTATTTTTTGTGAGTAAGGACCGCGTGAGGCTATTGACGGATATCAGTTCAACAGATGCCATGAAGTTTGCGATATCAGGCGGAGTAACGGAGATTGATGAATAAAATTCTTTGTTCCCATTTGATTTACAATTTCTCTGGTGACGCGACTCCCTTTGCGCCTTTGCGTGAAACATCTTAATTTTGCAGTTCTTTAAACTAAAGCCAGGAACTGTGATACACAATTTTAATGCAGGGCCCAGTGCCATGCCGAAAGAAGTTTTTGAACAAGCCAGCGAAGCAATTATAGACTTCAATCATTCAGGCTTATCCATACTCGAAATCGGGCACAGGACTTCCATGTTTCAGGCTGTACTGGACGAAGCCGTAGCAACAGCAAAAGAGCTGATGCAACTGGACAGCGACCATGATGTGCTTTTCCTACATGGTGGTGCAACCACACAATTTTTCCAGGTGCCGATGAATCTGCTGGACGAAAATGAAGTTGCCGCCTATCTTGATTGCGGAGTTTGGGGAACCAAGGCTATCAAAGAGGCACGAATATTCGGGAACGTTGACGTAGTCGCATCCTCGAAAGACAAAAATTACACATACATTCCTAAGAATTTTTCAATTCCTACTAACGCAAAATATTTTCACTACACCACCAACAATACAATTGAAGGAACGGAAATGAATTTCATTCCCGAAACAGGTATTCCCCTGGTGGCGGATATGAGTAGTGATATCCTCAGCCACGAATTGGATTTTAACCGATTTGCACTGATCTATGCGGGAGCTCAAAAAAATATTGGTGCTGCCGGAGTAAATCTCGTGGTTATCCGAAAAGATATCCTTGGCAAGACCAAAAGAAAATTGCCGGCAATGATGGATTACATGAAACATATTGAGGCTGGCTCAGTATTGAATACGCCTCCAGTTTTTGCCATCTACGTTTGCATGTTAACCTTGCGCTGGTTGAAAAATATCGGAGGAATTCCTGCAATAGAAAAACTAAATAAGCAGAAAGCAGATCTTTTGTATCAAACATTGGATTCTATCCCCATTTTCCGGCCCACTGTGGCAAAAGAAGACAGGAGCCGCATGAACGTAGTTTTTGTAATGGAAGACCAGGAACTGGAGAGAAAATTTCTGCAGACTTGCAAAGAAAATAATATGGTAGGTGTAAAAGGTCATCGCAGTGTGGGGGGATTCAGAGTCTCCTTGTACAATGCGGTTACACTGGAAAGTGTAAAAGCAATTACAAGCCTGATGAAGGAATTTGCCAGCGTCAATGCCTGATCCTTTTTTGCAATCCCAATAATCTTTACAACTTATATGGCCATCATCCAACCCTTTCGAGCGCTCAGACCTAAACCTAGTTTTGCAAAGCAGGTTGCATCACCTCCTTACGATGTCCTTAATTCAGCAGAGGCAAGAAAGGAGGCTGAGGGAAAACCTTTTTCTTTCCTGCATATTACCAAGTCAGAAATAGATCTGCCCGATAATATAGATACACATAGCCAGCAGGTCTATGACAAGGCAAAGCAAAACCTGGATCGTTTTGTAAAAGAAGGTGTGCTGACCCGCGATGAAAAACCATGCTATTACATATATCAACTCGTCATGAACCAAAAAAGTCAGACTGGGTTGGTTTGTGTAAGTTCCATCGCTGACTACGATAAAGGCATTATTAAAAAACATGAGCTGACCAGGCCTGACAAAGAACTTGACCGGATCAATCATATTAAGACTACCGGTGCACAGACAGGTAATGTTTTTCTGGCATACAAATCAGAGGAATCAATCCATAAAACTATAGAGGACTGGAAGGCGAGCCATCACCCTGACTATGATTTCACCACTGAGGATGGAATTAAGCACATCATTTGGGCAATCGAAGATCGGGATACCAATGAGCGCCTGACTAATTTATTTCAATCAAAAGTTCCTTACACTTATATAGCCGACGGCCATCACAGGGCAGCATCAGCTGCTAAAGTCAGGACCACCCTAGGTGCCTCTGCAGGCCCGGGCTCGAATTATTTTCTTACTACCCTATTCCCTTCCGATCAACTGCATATTCTCGATTATAACCGGGTTGTAAAAGACATGAATGGACTAACCGAGAATGAATTACTGAGCCTGATCGGGAAAGATTTTCTTGTCGGTAAGGTAGATCATGCTTTTTCACCCCGAGGCCTACACGAATTTGGAATGTATGTTAATGGGAACTGGTATGAACTGGTTGCAAAAGTTGGCACCTATTCAGAAGATCCGATCGGTGTATTGGACGTAACCATTTTGCAGGATAATATCCTTGACAAGATCCTCGCCATTAAGGACCCGAGAACGGATAAAAGAATTGATTTTGTTGGGGGTATCAGAGGTCTTGGAGAACTGGAAAGAAGAGTTGATAGTGGCGATATGAAGCTGGCCTTCAGTTTGCACCCGGTGACCATACAGCAACTCTTTGATATAGCCGATAGCGGCAATATCATGCCCCCAAAGAGTACCTGGTTTGAACCGAAGCTCCGGGACGGATTGTTAACCCACTTGATCAGTTAACGAGATCCCAAAAAGCCCCCGGCAGAACAATTAAAAAACCACTAATCCGTTTCCATTAGTGGCCAAGTCTTATCTTTAACCATGAAACTTGTCGTACTAGCCGGAGCGCTTATTCTTTGTCTCCAATTTTCGACTTTTGCCCAGGACGCAAATACCTTGCATGAGTCTGCTAAAGCTTATATGCGACAGGGCGATTATACCAATGCCATCGTAGTTCTTACGCATGCATCTCATCAAAACCCTAATGACCTTGAAATTCAAAAAGACCTGGCTTTTGCATATTATCTTCAAAGTAACTATAGCAAATCGATAGAAGTAGCCAAGCCTCTCATCGATCGCAAAGATGCGGACGAGCAAACCTTTCAGATACTGGGCATGGGTTATAAAGCCATTGAAGAAAAAAAGGAATGCGAAAAAATGTACAAACAGGGAATTAAGAAATTCCCAAATAGCGGAACACTATATAATGAATATGGTGAATTGCTTTGGTCCAAGCAGGATGCCGAGGCTATCAAAATGTGGGAAAAAGGAATTGAGGTCGACCCTAATTATTCTTCTAACTATTATAACGCCGCCAAATTCTATTACTTCACGTATGACAAAGTATGGGGTATTATATACGGTGAGATTTTTGTGAACCTGGAAAGCTATAGCAAACGCACACCCGAAATAAAGAATATCCTGGTTGAGGGCTACAAGAAGTTGTTTTCTGACACTAAAAATAAGAGCCTGAATCCCAAGAATAACTTCGCACAGGCCTACCTGTCAGTCATGAGCGATCAATCTTCTGCTGTGGCCCTGGGTATTACGCCCGAATCCCTGACTATTCTGCGAAGCAGATTTATTTTGGAATGGTTCGAGAAATATGCAAACAAACTTCCTTTCAGGCTTTTCGACTATCATCGTCAGCTTATGAAGGAAGGTATGTTTGATGCCTATAACCAGTGGCTTTTTGGTCCTGCCCAAAATTTAACCGCTTACCAGAACTGGACAAATGCTCACACCGATGAATATAACCGATTCATTAATTTTCAAAAGAATCGGGTATTCAAACTTCCTAACGCCCAGTACTATAAGCCCCTTCCCGGTAAGTAATCATTCATAAACCGGAGTTCAAGACATTTTTGTCATTTTTTTGTTTTTTATCTAATTTGATCTGACAAACAAAGAATTTAAGCAGCATTTGTATGCAAACATTAGGGTCATTGAGGTCGATGGAAAGATTCATGAATGTAAGCTCAACCGATCGTTTCCTAATGTGTTGTTTTAATTTTAGAATATGAGTGAACCCACCCGATTATTCGATTGCATTGCCTACCAGTTGGAAAAGTTTCCTAAAGTGGATATGATGGCCGCCAAAGACAAAGGCCAATGGCGAAAATATAGCACAAAGGAAGTTGGTGATTTGGTAAATCGCCTCACAGCAGGGTTATTGGAAATTGGCGTTTCGGGTAATGACATGACAACGGAGCACAGGGATAAGATTGCTATCATTTCCGGCAACAGACCTGAGTGGTTGGTTACTGACATGGCGGTGCAGCAATCGGGAGCAATCCTGGTGCCGATCTATCCTACTACGAATCCAAATGAAATTGAATTTATTTTTAATGATGCGTCAGTCAAATACGTATTCGTTAACAATGAAGAGCTTTTGAACCGCATTAGGAGCATTCAAAAGAACATTCCATCACTAAAAGATATCTATACCTTCAATGAGATCCCCGGTGCACGCCATTGGAGCGAATTGCTAGATTCAGCTTCGGAAGTTTCAATCAGGCAGGTAGAAATTTCCCGGCAAAATATCAAAGCCGAAGACCTGGCAACCATCATATATACTTCCGGCACTACGGGTGTACCGAAAGGCGTAATGCTGAGTCATAAAAATATTCTCAGCGATATCTTCTTCTCAAAGGAGAGCTTTCCTTTTGATGATCAGCCAGAGTTTAAAGCTTTAAGCTTTCTGCCGCTCAATCATATTTTTGAAAAAACTGTCAGTTATATTTATTTCTACAGCGCCATTGGCATTTATTTCGCGGAAAGCTTAGATACGATTGGTGCGAATTTGCAGGAAGTAAAGCCACAGATATTTACGGCAGTTCCACGATTATTGGAAAAATTATTCGAGCGGATGATGTCGCAGGGCGCAAAGTTGAAGGGAATCAAAAGAAGCATATTCTTTTGGGCCATTGAACTGGGCAAGAAATATGACAATAGAAAAAGCGGGGGATTTTTCTACAATATGCAACTGTCCCTGGCCAACAAAATTGTATTTAACCAATTCAGGAATGCGCTGGGGAACAATATCAAATACATTGTGGTAGGAGGGGCTGCCTGCCAGGAAAGATTACTCAGGATCTTCAACGCGGCACGGTTACCCCTATTCGAAGGTTATGGGCCAACAGAAAATTCTCCTGTCATCGCGGTGAACAGGCGATCGCCAGGTGGACAAAAATTCGGAACAGTTGGACCAGTCATCAATGGTATCCAGGTTAAGCTGGCAGAAGATGGAGAAATTTGCGTCCGTGGCGATACCGTGATGGTAGGTTATTTTAAGCGGCCGGATTTGACTGCCGAAACTGTGATCGATGGATGGCTGCACACGGGCGATATTGGCGTTTTTGAAGATGGAATATTCCTCCGCATTACAGATAGAAAGAAAGAACTATTTAAGACTAGTGGCGGTAAGTATGTCGCTCCCGCCGCGATTGAGAACAAATTAAAGGAATCGCGCTTTATTGAACAGATCATCGTAGTCGGATCCGAAAGAAAATTTGTAGGTGCCTTGATTGTACCTTCTTTTTCTAATCTCAAAGAATGGTGCAAACAAAATAATATTCCTTTTACAACCAATGAGGAGATTATCCGAGATCCCCAGGTGATTGCCTTTTACAAACAGCTGGTTGAGAATTATAATCAGAACTTCAACCATGTGGAGCAGATAAAGAAATTCGAACTGCTACCACTGGAATGGAGCATTGACACAGGTGAAATGACACCCAAGTTGAGCCTGAAAAGAAAAGTGATCATGGAAAAATTCAATAATTCTATTGAAAGAATATATTCTTAACCGAATTTTTCGTCGTTGCGTAACACCTTATTTCTTCATCATCTTCTTAATAAGATCGCCAATCACCTTCAGTCCATTTTCCACTTCTTCGCTCCACGGCTTTGCATAACTGATCCGAAGGCAATTACTCAAATGCTTTTGGGTAGAAAATACCTGTCCTGGAGTAATGGAAATCTGGTGTTTCATTGCCTCCTGGTATAGTTTATAACTGTCGATCTTCTTATTTAATTCAATCCACAAAACAAATCCTCCCTGTGGACGCGAAACGTGGCTATCCTCCGGAAAGTATTGTATAATTCCCTGGATATATCTCAGGCATTGGGTGTACAAAGCTGTTCTTAATTTTTTCAAATGATATTCATATCGCCCAATGTTCAAAAAATGAGAAATGGCAAGTTGCGTAACAGTCGCAGTGGAATTAGTGTGTGTCAATTTCAATCGAACTACTTTTTCCGTAAACATACCGGGCATAGCCCATCCTACTCTATAGCCCGGTGCCAGTGATTTGGAAAAAGAACTGCAATAAAGCACCCAACCTTCTTTGTCGTATGCCTTGCAGGTCTTGGGTCGATGGCGACCGAAGTACATTTCGCCATAAATATCATCTTCTATCAAGGGAATTTTGCAGCGGGTAATCAATTCAACCAATTCCTGTTTTTTATTATCCGGCATACAACTGCCCAGGGGATTATTAAAATTGGGCACGAACACACATGCTTTGATGGAAAATTTCCGAATCGCCTTTTGTAAATCATCGATATCCAAACCTGCCACCGGATCAGTTGAAATTTCAACAGCCTTCAATCCCAAACTTTCTATTGCCTGGAAGATGCCAAAATAAGTAGGACTCTCGATCGCAACCGTATCACCTGGCTTTGTAACCGCCCGCAAGCATAAGACCAAGGCTTCGAGGCAACCAGCTGTGACTACGATATCTTCTTCCGAAAATTTTCCGCCCCAGTTGAAAGACAATTTTGCCAACTGCTTTCTAAAAACTTTATTTCCCTGCACATGTTCATAATTCAGGCCATGGTTTTTTGAATTCCTGATTGCGTTCAGCATCGCTTTATTGATTTTCGCAGCAGGCAATAATTCAAGAGGAGGAACTGCCACTGAAAAATTGAGAAGATCATCTGATGGCAAATTGGTGAAGACTTTGGAAATCATATCTTCAACGCTCACCTCATTTTCAACTGGCTCAGGTTCCGTTTTCCTCGGTAATCGTGGAAAGCGACGGAAACTAAACCGAACATAATATCCAGATTTCGGTCGCGATTCAATCAGTCCTTTTCCTTCCAAGTGATAATAAGCCTGGAAGGCAGTTCCCATGCTGATGCCGTATTCTTCACTTAACATTCTCACTGATGGTAACTTGTCGCCAATTTTTAAAATTTCTTCACCAATCATTTTTTCAATACCACCAGCCACCTGCAAATACAAATGGTCGTCGATTCTTTTTTTCTTTAGCATATGGATGCATTTTTTTGAAATTCGATCAATCGGGATCCTTCGCCCAAATCTGATCTAGTCAAAAATAACAAATCTGCATCTGTTTTTTATTATTATTTATATTGATTTTTGTATTGATTCCGCAAGAAACGCGTCGGAAAAAGAATAAACCGAAATCAATTTTACAAGCATGAAAATGATTTCTCCATCAAAAAGAAAACACAACCATCCTGTAAAAATGAAAAATATGAAAAGTGATAGCGTAAAAATTATAGAATATCGTTCGGAATACCAGCCTTATTTCGAACGGTTCAATCGCGCATGGATTGAAAAACACTTTTATCTGGAGGAAATTGATCGCTATGTGCTGGAGCAACCGGAAAAAGCGATCATTGCCAACGGAGGTGCCATTCTTTTTGTTACCTGTAATGACATGTTTGCAGGCACCGTTGCCTTGAAAAAAGTCGATCACACTACTTTTGAATTTACAAAAATGGCAGTTGATGAGCCTCATCGTGGTAAAGGTATAGGCGAAACGCTAAGCAGAGCTGCTATTGAAAAAGCCACCAGGATGGGAGCCACTAAATTGATCCTCTATTCACAAAGAGAACTTGTTCCCGCAATTAACTTATATCGCAAATTGGGTTTCAAGGAAATTCCTCTCGAACAAGGCGTTTATGAGAGATGTGATATTAAGATGGGAATGAAACTCGACGAAATTTCTATTGCCAGGGCAAACGCTTCTCACGCCGTCGCAATAGCGGCTATCGGTAAGAGGTCATTTTATGAAGCATGTAAGCCGTTTTTCAATAAACAGCAGGATCTTCTGGAATACCTTGACTTTACTTATGAATCAGAAAAAATAGCAGACAGCATAGCCAAACCAAATAATGTGTTCTTTGTGGCGTTATCCAAGGGTAGAGTCATAGGTTTTGCGAAAGTGAAGAAGCAGTCCATTAACAAAGAAATCAGTGCAGGACGACAAATGGAGCTGCAGAAGATATATGTGCTGAAGGAATTTCACGGCCAAGGAGTTGCAGCAGCTTTGATGCAACAAGTACTGGAACTGGCGGAATCAACCCATCCTGATCTTATCTGGCTCGACGTATTGGTAGAAAATCAAAGAGCCATCCGCTTCTATGAGAAGAATGGATTCAGAAAATGCGGTTTGCATTATTTCACCATTGGCAGCCAGATATTTTCATATGATGTCATGGCCCGGGCAAATGTTTTGCCCGAATCATCCAATCATTCCATCCCTGAAATTATGAGTTATGGAAACCATTGAAGAAATCATCATTCAAAAAATTTCCCATTCTTCCCTTCATCTGGTTGATTGGGATCACCTCGAGTTTGGAAAATACAATTCAGACCATATGCTGGTTTGTGATTATGCTGAGGGAGAATGGAAGGTCCCTGAAATAGTACCTTTTTCCAATTTATCACTCAGTCCAACCGCGTTGGCTCTCCACTATGGCCAGACCATTTTTGAGGGAATGAAGGCCTTTCGAATGCAGGATGGATCCATCAATATTTTCCGCCCTCGTAAACATTACGAAAGAATGCTCCTGTCTGCAGAGCGTATGTGCATGCCCGCCATACCGAGACAGATTTTTTTGGAAGGTCTACAAAGATTAGTCGAGCTGGATAGCAATTGGGTTCCGTCATCGCAAGGGTCGGCTTTATACATTCGACCATTTATGATCGCTACTGAAGCGAGATTGGGTGTGAAAGTGGCTGAGGAGTACAAATTTATTATAGTGAACAGCCCGGTAGAAACACTGTATCCAAAACCTATAAAAGTCAAGATCGAAAGAGATTTTGTCAGGGCTTGCCGGGGAGGAACCGGATATGCTAAATGCGGCGGCAATTACGGCGCGGCATTCTACCCGACGCAAAAAGCCAGGCAGGAAGGTTTTGACCAGGTGATTTGGATGGATAGCAGGGAGAACAATTATGTAGAAGAATCCGGCATGATGAATGTGATGTTTGTCATAGGTGATAAGATCATGACTCCTCCTCTGTCTGACTCTATTCTTGACGGTGTTACCAGGGATTCTTTACTGGTACTTGCCAGAGATGCAGGAATTCCCGTGGAGGAGAAACCAATTCATGTTGATCAATTAAAAGATGCCTTCAGGAAAAATTCCATATCAGAAGCTTTTGGTGTGGGAACCGCAGCAGTAGCCAGCGCCATTCAAATGATCGGCATAGATGATTTGAAATATTATCTCCCTTCGGGTCCATTTAAAGTGATGGAGTTTCTAAAAAATAAATTTAACAGGGTTAGAACTGGGTTGGATCCAGATATTCACCGGTGGAATCACGTGGTTTGAATTAGTGATCCCACGCAAAGGCGCAAAGGTAGCAGCGTGCTACTTTTGCGCCTTTCGTTACTTTGCGCCTTTTAGGTGAAACTCTGCGTAACTTCAAGAATGAATGCTGAAGAAATGAGACTCCAGGACCCAACCTGGAAAAAATGGGGACCTTATCTTTCGGAGCGTCAATGGGGAACAGTTCGCGAGGATTATAGCGCCAACGGACAGCCATGGACCTACTCAACGCATGAAATGGCGCGCAGCAAAGCATGGCGCTGGGGCGAAGAAGGAATAGCAGGTTTTTGCGATAGTGAACAACTGCTCTGCTTTGCTGTGGCATTTTGGAACAAGAAAGATCCCATAATTAAAGAAATACTATTCGGACTGAGCAACCCCGAAGGCAATCATGGAGAAGACGTAAAAGAATTATACTACTACCTGGATTCCACACCGACACACAGCTACATGAAGATGTTGTACAAGTACCCGCAAGAAGAATATCCATATAAAGGGCTTGTTGAGGAAAATGCACGCAGAAGCAGAAATGAGCGCGAATATGAATTGATAGATACCGGAATTTTCAATGATAACAAATACTTCGACTTATTCACAGAATATGCAAAGGCAGATAAAGAGGATATCCTGATCAAAATCACCATCCAGAATCAGGGTGATGACAATGCCGCGCTCACCGTTTTACCCACTCTTTGGTTCAGAAATACCTGGTCTTGGGGTTATGACAGTTACAAACCCAATCTGTTCGCCATTACAAAAGATGTCATCGAAATCCAACACAGGGATCTGGGGAATTTTAAATTGTATTGTGAAAACTGCAGCGAGCTCCTGTTTTGCGAAAACGAAACTAATAGCCTGAAATTATATCAGCATCCAGACGCCTACCAACAGCACAAGGATGGAATCAACGATTATATAGTTCACAGTGCAAACACCATCGATCCGGAAAAAGATGGAACCAAAGCTGCCGCCCGATATGAAGTATCGACAGCACCAAAACAAACGATTGCAATTAGACTTCGGTTGTCAAAACTTGCTTTGGAACAGCCTTTTGAAAAATTTGACGAGTTGTTCAAACAAAGAGTCAATGAGGCGAATACTTTCTACAGTGAGCTTCAGAAAAATATTCCTGATGAAGATGCCAGGCGAATTCAGCGGCAGGCTTTTGCCGGTATGCTCTGGGGTAAACAGTTTTATCTGTATGATGTCAACAGGTGGCTGAAAGGAGACCCTGCCGAACCAGCACCACCGCCGCAAAGACTGCAGGGGAGAAACAAAGAATGGAAGCACCTGAACAATTCCGATGTTATTTCAATGCCCGACAATTGGGAATATCCCTGGTTTGCAGCCTGGGACCTTGCCTTTCACTGCATTACTTTCGCTCTTATCGACCCGTCGTTTGCAAAAAATCAGTTAGTGAAACTGACACATGAATGGTATATGCACCCAAACGGTCAATTACCGGCATACGAATGGAATTTCTCAGATGTAAACCCTCCCGTGCACGCGTGGGCAGCCTGGCGGATTTTTGAGTTGGAGAAAAAAAATAACAATGGAAAGGGCGACATAGAATTTCTGCAAACGATATTTCACAAGTTGCTGATAAATTTCACCTGGTGGGTAAACCGTAAGGATGTGGAAGGCAATAATATTTTTGAAGGCGGATTTCTCGGGATGGACAACATTGGCTTATTCGATAGGAATACGAAGTTGCCGGATGGTTCCACGCTTGAGCAGTCTGATGGAACAAGTTGGGTGGGCATGTATTCACTCAACCTGATGAGAATCGCTTTGGAACTTTCAAAAACGAATCCGGTGTATGAGGACCTGGCAAGTAAGTTCTTTGAACACTTTCTGTATATCGCTGATGCCATGGAAAGTATGGGTGAAAATTCCGAAGGCCTTTGGGATGAAGAGGATCAATTCTATTATGACACGCTCTTACTGCCCGATGGGGTCACACAAAAGTTGAAAACCAGGTCGATGGTAGGTTTGATTCCTCTTTTTGCTGTTGAAGTTTTGGATGACGAGATATTGCGAACTCAAAAGGATTTTGCAGGCCGTTTAAGGTGGTTCCTTGATAACAGACCGGATCTTGCCTCTCTTGTTTCCCGCTGGCATGAAAAATCAACTGATGAAAAGCATTTGCTTTCATTACTGAGAGGCCACCGGATGAAAAGAATTTTATACAGGATGCTGGATGAAAATGAATTTCTAAGCGATTTTGGCGTGCGTGCTCTTTCTAAATATCATCTTGAGCATCCTTATGAGCTTAACATTGGTGGAACTCCACTCAGTGTTAATTATTGCCCTGGTGAATCTAATTCTTCCCTTTTCGGTGGCAACTCCAATTGGAGAGGACCAATATGGATGCCGGTAAATTTCCTTCTCATCGAGTCGCTACAACGATTCCACCATTATTATGGTGATGATTTCAGAGTTGAATACCCAACGCGCTCAGGGGTCTACTATTCTTTGAATGAAATATCCGAGGGCCTGACAAAAAGATTGATAGCCTTATTCAAGAGAGATTCAAATGGGAAAAGAGCAATTTTTGGAGACAATGATAAATTACAAGATGATCCGGCTTTTAATAATTACTTGCAATTCTTCGAATATTTTCACGGTGATACGGGAAGAGGTCTTGGTGCTTCTCATCAAACCGGCTGGACAGGATTGATTGCAAAATTGATTCATCCACGGTGATCTGAGATTCTTAACAGGCAAAAAATATTTAATAAAAAAGTGATTAAATTGTTATAAAAGTTCAACAAATTAATTGTAACTTTTCTTACCAAGCCTCAAGTGATTTTTCTGCTTTTTTCTGTACCCGGTGACTAACCATTTCCCCTTTGCCTGCCGTCCATGGAAACTATTACTAAAATCTAAAAACGGAGGCCGTCATGAAACCGCATCAATCTCCTTTCGTAAACAAGCGCAAGCAAACAATTGAATTCCACATTGCCAATAGCTGCGCATCCAGAATCACATTGGCTGGAACATTTAACCATTGGGCTCATGATGAACTGAGTTTAAAACCACACAAAAATGGTTTTTGGAGTATAGAGATCCCCATGTTACCGCGCGGTAAATACCACTACAAATTTTTTATCGACGATAGAATGTGGATGGAGGATATCGAAAATCAACTCCGCGAGCCTGATGGAGTCGTCGGTTGGAATAGCGTGTTGACGGTCTAAAATTTTTCTGTCATTCATTTTCCATTTGTAGAATTTTTCCTTGATTTAGCTAACTCTTGTTGAAAAAAAAGAATTAATCTTTCTGCGTTTTCGTCATTCTCCACTCCTGGTCCATGGCCGCCCTTCGGTACAACGACGAGTTCTGTTTGTACGCCTTTGGCCGCCAATGCCTGATTTAGTAATACACTTTCACAGAGCGGAACCATGGGATCTGCATCACCGTGAATGATCAAAAATGAAGGATTCTTTTCATCAACATAGGTTATGGGATTGGCTAAGGCACATAATTCTTTATTCTGTTGAACAGGCCCCCCAATTAAACTCGATTCAGGTGAATTAGCATCATTATGCGAAACAGTACTGCCACAAGAATCCATCACAAGAAAATCTGTAGGACCAAACCAATCCACTACAGCATTGACCTGGCTACCACTAGCTAAGTATTGGCCAACGCGCCCTTCGACATCTATTGATTTATCACCAACCTGTTTGGCTTTCACGTAATCGCTGGTTCCTGCCAATGCGGAAAGATGTCCCCCTGAGGACCAACCCGTAATTGCAATGAATGAACTATCGATCTTGTATTTTGCAGCATTTCCTCTCGCAAATCTTATGGCAGCCTTCACATCCTGGATCTGGGCTGGAAATTTCGCTTCTTTACTCGAGCGATGGTTAATGGCGATGACCATGAAACCATTCTGTATTAATTTCTTTGCCACCATATCCCTTGCTATTTCACCCTTACCATTGTTATTGAACCAGGCGCTTCCATATATCATCACTACCACCGGAAATTGATTGGCTTTCGTGGATGGGACAAATATATCCAGCGTATGACCTAAGAGCGTGTCTCCGGCATAATTCAAATTCGACCATTTTGGGACCAGCTGAGATTTTGCTCCTTGCAAGAAAAGAGTGGAGATCAGAATCAGGATATTCCTTCGCATATTACATAACGTTAATAAACGGACGGGATAGTGCCTTCAGAGAAGTTTCTCCATGGCGCGCAACCAAACTAAGGTACATTATTTCAATAACTGCTCGAGCATTTTATCTGCTGCAAGCTGATTGCCTCTCTCATTCAGGTGCACGCGGTCCATTGTCAAAACACCAGACTCTTTGTTTTCGGGATTGTTTTGCAAGCTGTATTGTTGAAAGATCTTCCTGAAATCAACCAGTTCGCAATGATATCGATATGACAGGTTTCTGATTACCCCGGCATATTTGTTTAGATCGCCATCCTGCTGATTTGTGCAATCTGTCTTTTCACCAATAGCTGCAGGTGTACAAAGAATAATCCGGGTACTCCTTGCCTTCAATTTTTGTATGATTGCAGTGTAGAATTTTTCAAATTTGTCGGCATCGGTGCCGGTGCCGGTTAGTGTTTTGTGCCAGACGTCGTTGACCCCGATCCATATAAAAACAATATCAGGATTTTTTGCGAGTACGTCATCATCCATTCTCAAATAGAGGTCATACACCTTGTTACCACCAATACCAGCGCCTATCAAATCATATTTGCCACTCAAACCTTTTGCCTTGAGTGCATCAGAGATCCTCATTATGTACCCGCCTGGCTTTGCTCCGGCCTCGGTAATTGAGTCGCCAAAAAAAATGACTCGGAGAGGTTTTTGTTTTGGCATGAAGGCTGTTAGGAAGAGCCATATAAAGTATAGAAAATATTTCATAGTTCTGCTTTTACCCTTTGCAATGTGATAACCAGTTCGTTTAAATTTTGTTTGACCATTGGGGTTCAGCAAAAAGGACATACATTAATCTTCTAAGCTATAGATTCTGTCAATCCTCTCAATCAACTCCATACATGCCCGGGCGTTATGATATGGACATTTCCAAAAGCCGACCTTATCAAAACCGCTCATAAGCGAATGATCTGCATGTACTCCCCAAAACCATTCACCATTTTCATGGTCCTTGATATACTTTTCGGTAAACTCCCAAGTCTTTATTGATTGTTGCAGGTATTTCAGGTTTCCAGTCACCTGGTATGCGTTAAAGAAACCGACCATGGCTTCAGCTTGTGGCCACCAATGTTTATCGTCGGACATTTTTCCATTCTCAGATTCATAATTCAGGCCGCCATCGGCCTGCATTCCCTCCATCGCCGCCTCCGCAATTTTCACACTTCTTGAACGCAAGGCTACCATCCAGCCCGGGTGACGTACTATCTCCGCCACTTCCTGCAAAAGCCACGCAGCTTCAATTTCATGACCATAAGAGATCAACCGCGATTTTACATTCCAATTCTCATCAAAGAAAAGGTGCATATGGTTCGTGCTGTCATCAATAATATAATGAGCAAATACTTCGAGCAGATTTTCGATTTGCTTTTTTAATCGCCTGTCTGGCCATACTCTGTAAAGATTCGCATATGCTTCTACGATATGCAGATGAGTGTTCATGGTTTTGGCCTCATTGGCATCTTTCTGGCTGAGACGCAAATCTGAAATTGGGCTCCACTCGCGGGTAAATGCTTCTATGTATCCTTTTTGTTTTTTGTCGAAGGCATGCTCTTCAACCTGTTCGAATAAATCTTTTGCCAGGTCAAGCGCCGATTCATCAGCTGTCGCCCTGAAATATTCACTCAAACCATAAATGCAAAACGCAATGCCATAAGTCTGTTTGCGATCATCTAATTTGTTGCCTTTGAAATCAACCGACCAGAATGCACCTCCAAATTCAGGATCGATAAAATGGTCGCAGACATAATGATAGGCCCTCTCTGCAATAGATATGTATTTTCTGTCTTTGAGTTGATTGAAGGCTGCCGAGAAAGTCCACAGTATCCTGGCGTTTAATACAAGGCCTTTTTCTGTCTCAGGGTTCGGGTGATTACTGTTGTCAATGCTTCCATAAAAGCCGCCATTTTCACGATCGGGTGCAAATTGCATCCAAAAGGCAAGAATGCCATCCAATTCTTCTCTTAATTGTTTTCGATATCGTCCTAAATAACTGTTCATTTGACACATATTACCGGGAGCGAAATTCTTTTCTCTTCCCGTCTGCAAAAAATTTTTTGTTTTTGTCAATCACTCTCCTGACTCTGTCCACAGAACAGCCTGACTTCATACCATCGGCTCCTGTATTCATAACATAGTCCAGCAGCTGATCGATCGTAGTTGTTGCCACGTGCAACCGGGTGTCAGCTGAAGCGTAATAAATAAATACCTTTCCATCCTTGTCAGCGATCCAACCATTGGAAAAAACAACGTTCGAAACATCGCCTACTCTCTCATCTTGCTGGGGCGCTAGAAAATAACCAGCAGGTTTGTGGGTTATCTTAGTAATGTCCTTCAGGTCGGTCATGAATAAATAAATTACGTAACGCAATCCAGCTGCCGTGTTGCGCACGCCATGAGCCTGATGAAGCCAACCCTGCCCCGTTTTAATAGGTGGCGCGCCCAAGCCGTTTTTTAATTCATATACCGTGTGATATACTTTGAAATCAATTATTTTTTCATCATCGATACTTGCCCTGGTGATGGATTTTGCGAGTCCAAAACCAATTCCTCCACCACTTCCTGCGTCTATAAAGCCATCTTGCGGTCGGGTATAAAAGGCGTATTGCCCCTCAACAAATTCCGGATGCAGGACAACATTTCTTTGTTGGGGCGAACGAGTTTCAAGATCTGGCAGCCTTTCCCAATTTTTCAAATCCTTGGTTCTGGCAATAGCGCATTTTGCAATAGCGGCGGATTGATCGTAAGCCGGTGCAGACGGATCTCTTCTTTCTGTACAAAACAAACCATACACCCAACCATCTTCATGCTTGGTTAGCCGAATATCATATACGTTAATATCTGGCTCATCTGTCTCAGGCATCGTGACGGGATAATCCCAAAATCGAAACTGATCAATCCCGTTAGGGCTTTCGGCAATCGCAAAAAAAGATTTCCTGTCATTGCCCTCCACCCTGGCCATCACGACGTATTTATTTTTCCATTTGATCGCTCCTGCATTAAAAACCGCGTTGATCCCAAACCGCTCCATCAGGTAAGGATTGGATTCACAATTTAGATCGTATCGCCAATCGAGGGGTACATGGTCAGCGGTCAGGATGGGAAATTTATGCCGGTCAAAAATCCCATTTCCATTCTTTTGAATTTCGTTTGGCCTTTCTATTAGTTCTTCCCAATTTTTCTGGAGCCGCTTTAATCTTTTTTTGAATAATTGATTCATTTTAGGTGTTTATATATTTTCTTCAGTCGTTAAGGTTAATTAGTAATCGTTCAATTTGTTCCACCAGGTTTTTTTGAGAATCAGGATGATGGCCAACAGCAGAATAACCGTGATCAACAAGGGCAATTTCAACCACAGCACGATGTACATCGGCAGAATGGTCAGGCATAGCTGGCCGATCATACCCAGGACGATATTGAATGTATTGATGCCAAAATTTTTATTGCTTTCAAATTGCGGATCTTCTGCCTTTATCATTGCATCAATGGGTTTCCAGAATCCCCAGGGACGAACTGTTTTATAAAATGATTTTAGGGTGGCCATTTCCGTGGGCGGAGCCGCATAAGACCCCATGATGGATCCGGCAAGGGACAAAAGAAATATCCAGGGCCAGTAATATAGATCCAGTCCCGTTAGCACTTCTTTTACCTTTAGTATCGGCAATGCCAAGGCAGGAATCATACCCGACAGCATTCCCCAAAAGAAACCATTTGCATTGAAACGCCACCAGTGCCATTTAAGCAGGTTGGATGCAATATAGCCGCCGTATAAACCTGATACTATCCATTGCAATACAGTATTGACATCCCTGACAAAAAGTCCCAGGATAACACCAATTGTAACCACCACCAATCCGGCGAGGTAGTTCATGTAAATTATTCTTTTTGTATTTGCTTTCGGATTGATGTACTTCAAATAGACGTCATTGACAAGATATGCTTGGGCAGCGTTGAGGGTGCCTGAAAAAGTGCCCATGAAAGCGCCTAAGAGACCCGTCAGCACGAGGCCCATTAATCCATTTGGCAGGAAAGAATTGATCGCCGCAGGAAGAATTTTCTCAAAGTCAGTCCCATTCGGCGCTTGCAGATCACCGTGAATCTGGTCGAAATACAGCAATGCAAAAACCGTTAGACCGATGATCATGGAATATCGAACAGGCAGTAGAATGATGGAAACAAACCCACTCATTTTGCTGGCTTCTTCGGCTGATCTCGTGCTGAGAATCTTTTGCATGTCGTAATTAGGCGCAGGGCCAGCTACGCTGGCAAAAATCCCCTTGAACAACATCATCATAAAAAAGATCCCGAAGAGGGAAAACCCATCGGCTGCAATCTTCTTATTCGCATCAGGTATGATTTCTCCCCAGTCCAGGTTGAGTTTCCAGCCAAAGAAAGGATTGGTCCATCCATCCGGGATGTGCAATGAATGTCCGTGCAGGCGAATCGTGGCGAGTACCCCAATGCTGATGCAGGCAACAGACATGATGATGTATTTCACCACATCTCCCCATACAATGCTATGCATTCCGCCGAGGATAGAATAGAAGACAGCAAAGAGAGTAAAGGTGATCCCATATAAATGCGGAACATATTGTGGTCTCACAGTGAAAGGTACATACTGTTTCACATCATCCCATGGTATGAATATCTGCATGAATTTTCCTAAACCTACAAATCCGTAAGCCATGAATCCAAGGCAGCTCAGCAGTGCAAAGGCAACTACAATATTGTGGGAGGCTTTTACTCCGGCACCTGAAACGCCAAAGCGGGTGGCCAGCCATTCTGCACCCGTGGTGGCATTGGATCTTCTTAACCATCGCGAGAGATACATCATCAGGAATACCTGGTTGAAAACTGGCCACAACCATGGAATCCATATACTTTTCATACCATATATAAAACACAAACTCACCATCCACATGGTACCAGAAATATCAAACATATCAGAAGCATCGCTGAGACCCAGCATATACCAGGGCAATGATTTACCACCCAGGAGATAACTCTCCTTGTTCCGGCTTGCCTTTTTCCTCAGAACCCAACCAATCACGACCATGGTTGCCAAATAAGCTCCGATCATGGCAAAATCAATCGCCTGTAACTTCATGTATTACGTAAATGCTATTTATTCCTGAATAATTTTTAAAGACTCCATCCATTTGACACTCTTAAATCAATGATATACTTCTTCTTTGTTAATATCTTTTTGAAATATTGTTCTGGGTGATCGATAGAAATCAACAAAATTTACGGCTGAAGCCTGCTTAGGATAGGGCACATAAAATTCATATTGCTTTTCATTCCTGTACCCGGCATTTCTCCAGGCGAGCGCATAAGCAATGGCGTGCTTTTCCAACACGTTGAGGAGAACATTCGTCCACCAGGTGCTGTCAGGCAAACCATTGTAGCCAAATTCTGTCAGCGCAGGAATCTTATTTTTTTCTCTTGCAATCGACTCAAGAATTGTAAGCGTTGTATCAAGCTCATGCATGAAAGCCTTATTCTCCTTTATATTATATCCCTGGTAAATATCGAATCCGGTAATATCAACCCATTCGTCGCCCGGATATCTCTCCAGGTAAGCCTGAATAGATTTAAATCGGTCTGTATTGTAGGCGTATAAAAGGTTATGAACCTTTTTTTGGTCCCTTAGATATGTCTCCGTGAAACGATAGAGTTCTTTAATTTCTTCAGGGGTACAATTTTTCCCCCCCCACCAAAACCAATCACCGTTCAATTCGTGAAAGGGCCTGAAGATGACTGGAATATATTCTCCATGCGATCCTTTTAAACTAAGAAAGAAAGAAGCAATTTTATCGAGCCAGGACGTATAAAGCGTATGTTTGTCTCCGCCAGGAAGGATAGATTGCACCGTACCGGGGGCTGGCTGCCAGGCTGTATTTCCGGTAAGTGGATTATTAAGATGCCAGCTGATTGTTATGATCCCTCCCCGTTCATATGCATCGCGGATGAACGTTCTCATCTTGTCAAAAGGAACTGAATCGAGATTGACGGGCTGATCTACTTCAATTCTACCCAATTCAAAACCATACAGTGCGGGATAGTCGCCAGTTACATCTTTAATGTCGCTTCGTTCCGGTACATATTTCCAACCAACACCATAAGCCAGATCATCCTGGTGTCCAAATAAAAATCCCTTCGATGGTAATTTTTTCAGAAATTGAAACAGGTTTACAGTTTCAGCCGTCGCCTGCCTGTCAACGGGATTCTGCGCATGAATTGTAATCGCTATCGCCAGCTCGGCAATGAGGAATAAAAAAAGTTTTGGCGCTACCATGAAAGAAGAATGCGATTAATGGAAATGAATTAGCTATACTTGCTGAAAACGCATCATATCAACACCAATCAAATATAAGTTGAGGAGCTTTTAAGGTATAATACTTTTTTGCCAGTTACTTGCTCTAATTTAACTCGAAATCACTCATCTTTGGGGCGATTTTGAATAAAGCACTTGAACCATAATAGCTTTGTATAAATACTTTTCTTTCCAATTAATAATATTTTTTTATCTTTTCGTTTTCAATGCAGCACTTTCATTAAGCTGTATGTCTTATAATTCGCTACCATTATGAATAAGGATATCATGCGGGAAATCACACCGCTTACCCAAAATGATTGCTTTACGATTTTCTCCCGAGTGAAGAAGGAGTTCACTTTTCCACTGCATTATCACGATGAATTTGAGTTGAACTTAATCTGCAATGGAGCCGGAGCAAAGAGAATTATCGGGGATCATATTGAAGTAATAGATGATCTCGAGTTAGTGTTAGTAGGCCCCAATCTTTATCATTCCTGGTTTACCTATCAATGTAAAAATGAAGAAATCAAAGAAGTTACCATTCAATGGCATAAAGACCTTTTTGATGACAAGTTTCTTTGCAGGAATCAATTAAATTATATCCGATGCATGTTTGACCGTTCTTCGCGTGGAATTGCCTTTTCAGGAGAAACGATCCGTTCCCTGGCTCCGCGCATCCTGTCGCTGAATGAAAAAAGCGGGTTTGATTCTGTGCTCGAGTTGATGTCCATCCTGCATGATCTTTCCACATCAAGGAATATGCGAACATTGTCGAATGCCACATTCGCGAATGAGCATTTCAGTTATAACAGCAGGCGGATCGAAAAGGCATTCCAGTACATGCATAACAATTATGACAGGACGATTACGCTAAGCGAAGTAGCCAAATTGGTCAGCATGACTGATGTTTCTTTCAGCAGGTTTATCAAGAAAAGAACGGGCAATACGTTTATAGACACGTTGAATGAAATCAGGCTGGGCCATGCATCAAAAAAGCTGATTGATACTACTCACTCCATCGCAGAGATTTCCTATAACTGCGGCTTCAATAACATCTCCAATTTCAACAGGATCTTTAAGAAGAAGAAAGGATGCACGCCAAAAGAGTTTAGAGAAAGCTTTACTTCGGGCACAAAGGTTTTTATTTAATCATTTTTT
The DNA here is from genome assembly GCA_003175695.1 of Bacteroidota bacterium. Taxonomy (GTDB): domain Bacteria; phylum Bacteroidota; class Bacteroidia; order Chitinophagales; family Chitinophagaceae; genus Puia. The sequence goes on from PSRA01000238.1 coordinate 38,405, forward strand.
TTAGCGCAAAGACGCCCGCCGGAACAACGGGGCCGGTCAAAGGCGCGCAAAGTTAGCAGCGTGCTTTCCTAGCGTCTTTGCTAACTTTGCCTGCCCGTCCCGGACGGTACGCTAGGACGGGCATTTTTGCGTGAAAATCTAAAGCGTTGGAAAAATCAAATTTTGTAGACCAGATAAGGATTTATTGCCGCAGCGGTCATGGTGGTGCCGGCAGCAAACATTTTATGCGGACAAAGTTTAACGCATTGGCTGGACCAGATGGGGGTGATGGCGGCAGGGGCGGACATATTATCTTACGGGGAAACAAGAATCTATGGACACTGCTCCATCTGCGTTACTATAAAAATGTGTTGGCGGAGAATGGTGAATCCGGTAGTGGGAATAATTGCACGGGCAGATTCGGAAAAGATATTGTGATCGAAGTGCCCCTCGGCACGATCGCCCGGGACGAAGAAACAAATAAAAAAGAAGCCGAGATACTGGAAGACGGCCAGGAAATCATCTGGATCAAAGGAGGACGCGGCGGATTGGGCAATGCCAATTTTGCCACCCCAACCAACCAGGCTCCCGAGCATGCACAACCGGGAGAACCTGGAAGTGAAGGATGGAAAGTCCTGGAATTAAAAATGCTGGCAGATGTCGGGCTGGTCGGATTTCCCAACGCAGGGAAATCCACCCTCCTTTCTGTGATGACTGCCGCAAAACCAAAGATCGCCGATTATGCATTCACTACTTTGGTACCGCAATTGGGAATGGTAGAATACCGGGACGGCAAAAGCTTTTGCATGGCCGACCTCCCCGGAATTATTGAAGGCGCGGCAGAAGGAAAAGGCCTCGGTCACCGATTTCTCCGACATATTGAAAGAAATGCCGTGTTATTATTTTTGATTCCTGCGGATAGCCCGGATCATAAAAAAGAATTTGAAATCTTAGTAGACGAGCTGGAACAATTCAATCCTGAGTTATTGCATAAACAATTTCTTATTGCAATAAGTAAAAGCGATTTATTGGATGAAGAACTGAAAGCGGCAATTGCTAAAGAACTGCCAGAAAATATTCAGCAGATTTTTATTTCTTCGGCGACGCATAAGGGTATCAGTGAGTTAAAGGATCTGCTTTGGAAGGTCCTTAATTAATCGTTTCATCCGAAACAGCACTTATATTAATTTAAGGTTAAGGAACCAGTAGGACAAAATAATATTTGTAAATTTGCGTCATACAAAGGAAGATATCTTCTTCGCAAAATTCCCCCAAAAAAACGATTGTTTTGAACCGCTTTTCGATTGCGCCATCAGGTTGCGCGATATAAGAATTTTATATAGTCACTAAAAAACCACTTATATGAAAAAGCGTTTAATGTCCGCAATGAGCAAGCTTATCCTTAGTGTATTATTATTAACCGGCATCTCGTCCATTCATGCGTATGCAAGGCACCTTGATCCAATCGTCAAAGCTGCAGAAGTAAAATATCTGGGAGTTTCTGGCGATGCAGTTGTCTTCAATGTTTCTGTGAAAATCCAACAGGAATTAAATTTGCCGTGATAGTTTTGGCCGAAGACGGTTCAGAATTATTTCATGAAGTATACTCAGACAAAAAGTTTGAAAAGAGATTCAGAATTCCTAAAGATGATCAACACAAATTAACATTTGTAGTGAAGAATTATAAAAGCATGGATCTCAAACAGGTTTTCCAGATAAATACCAGTTATGTTGAAAATATAGAGGTGACCAGGTTATAATTCACGATGGAAGCTTACTTTCTCATTGCATAAAAACAAAGTAATCAGGAGGCTGTCTCAAATGCTGAGGCAGCCCTTTGTGTTAAAGAGAATAGGAATTATAAAATCATTGCGACACGACAAGCACCGTTGCTTAGAATTTGATCGTCAATTTTAACCTTTCCCGCCCGAATCTTACCGGCTTTGCATCAATTCTCGCGAATAACCTATTGTTTCAATGCAAACAGAGTAAATTCGCATAGGCGATAACTCTATTTAAGATTTATGAAGGAAAAATTGTCGAATTTATCAGAGACGTTGATTGGTTCAGAGATTGTTAAGCTCGGAGGAGATATCCGGGAGAAAATCCGGATGGGAGAAAAGATCTATAATTTCACAGTGGGTGATTTCGATCCAAATATTTTTCCAATTCCAAAAGCATTGGAAAACGAAATCGTTGAAGCTTACCGAAAGCATTTCACAAATTATCCTGCAGCAGAAGGAAACCTTGATCTCCGCCAATCTATTTCTTCCTTCCTGAAAGAAAGGGAGCAGTTGGATTATTCACCGGAAGAAATCCTGGTGGCCAGCGGCGGAAGACCCCTGATCTATTCGCTCTTCAGAGCTGTCGCAGACAAGGGCGACAAAATCATTTATGCTGTTCCGTCCTGGAATAATAATCACTACACACATTTTGTAGAAGGAGAGCATGTGGTAATTGATACTACCGTAGAAAATCATTTCATGCCGAAGGCCGAAGACATGCAAAAGCACATGAAGGGTGCAACTTTGGTTTGTCTTTGTTCTCCCCAAAATCCAACAGGCACTACCATCAGCAAGGAAGACCTTGAATCTATTTGTGATATGGTGTTGGAAGAAAACGCAAGGCGGGTTGGAAAAAGCAAAAAGCTTTACTTGATGTATGATCAGATGTACTGGCACCTCACGTATGGGAAGACTAAGCACTACAATCCTGTCAGCTTAAGACCTGCCATGCGACCTTATACCATTTATATTGACGCCATCAGTAAGGTATTTGCTGCTACGGGCGTCCGCGTAGGATGGGCATTTGGTCCAACTTATGTGATCAATAAGATGAAGGCCCTACTCACGCATATCGGCGCCTGGAGTCCCATGGCGGAACAAAAAGCAACCGCAAAGTTTCTATTGGAAAGAAAACAAATTGACGAATTCCTGGATCATTTTAAAAAAGAATTGGAAGAAAGACTGCAGTCAATTCACGAGGGATTCATGGCATTGAAAAAAGATGGTTTTCCTGTCGATTCCATTTCCCCCCAGGCAGCCATTTATCTGACTGTTAAAATTGATCTGACAGGAAAGAAAACCGAACAAGGCCGGCTATTAGAAAACCAACCAGATGTCACTTCCTATATTCTTGATGATGCCAAATTAGCTCTTGTGCCCTTTTCCGTTTTTGGCGCAAGGAATTCTCCCTGGTACAGACTCAGTGTAGGTACCTGCCACAAAGAAGAGATACCATCTATGTTTAGGCAATTGAGGCATTCTTTACTGAAACTTTCGTGATATAGAGAAAAATCTGTGTTAACCTACTGTTTTCCTCACTCTACATTTCCACTTTTTGCAGGTTTTTCTTACATTGAGATATGAATTTTGTCCATCTGCGATCCTTCGATAATTATGTCAATGCGAATATCCAACTCGGCATGTTACAGGACGAGGGTATCAATTGCCACCTGCAGGACGAATACACTATCACCATCGATCCTCTTCTCAGCAATGCCATTGGAGGCATGAAATTAATGGTGTATGAATCCCAGGTACAACGAGCGATGAGATTGTTGGAAAAAGTGGATGGAAATAATTTGGAGTCTGAAGCCGAGGGCCGGGAGTTAGCGCGAGAAATTGATCGATTTGCAAACGGTTAATAACAATTGGTTGATCGGTTATTCCTTAGAAAAAAATCGAAAATACCCAAAACTCAACAATATTGGTAACTCATAGCTGTTGAGTGAAAACCCCGGACTCGTGACTCCTGACTAGAAATATGCTTGCCCCATGGATAAGATCATCCATTTTTTTGAGAACATTGAATCCTGGCAGAGAACAGTACTGGTGGTCGGAGGGATAGTATTATTTTGGTTAGTTGAAAGTGCCTACCCATTGTTTCACTACCGTTATAATAAAGTGAAACATGCAGGATTGAATTTCTTCTTTACACTGACCACATTAATTGTAAATTTTGTCTTTGCCTTTTTGATCGTAAAGGCGAGTGACTATGCTTACCAGCACCAATTGGGAATTTTGAATCTCGTCCGGTTGCCCCTTTGGCTATATATCCTGGCCGGCATGATGATCCTGGATTTCATCAGCTCGTGGCTGATTCATTGGATCCAGCACAAGATCAAGTGGATGTGGAAATTCCACCTGATTCACCACAGCGATACCTGGGTGGATACCACCACCTCCACCCGACATCATCCCATGGAAAGCATTTTCAGAGCTGCATTTACGTTGCTTGCAGTTTTGTTAGCGGGAGTACCTATTTGGTTGCTCTTTTTTTACCAATTCCTGTCCGTTCTGTTGTCGCAATTGAATCATGCCAACTTTTCATTTCCGAAATGGTTGGATAATGCGCTCGGTTGGATTATCGTAACTCCTGACATGCACAAAGTCCATCATCACAATGTTCAACCGTTGACCGATACCAATTATGGTAATATCTTTTCCATTTGGGACCGTATATTTGGCACCTATGCCTATGTAAAGGATGTCAAGACGCTGCAATATGGAATAGACACTTACCCGGAAGAAAAAGAAAACAATTCACTTGGAAAACTATTGAAAATTCCATTTGAAGAATATCGCGCCCCAGCGGGCTCGAAATTCAGTAACTCTAATTCAAAAGAATGAAACCCCTGCCATGTAATCGCTTTTTATTTTTAGTGTTTCTAATCCCCCTATTTTCTAAATCTCAAAATTTTCTTCACATCGCAGATTCGATTCGCATCACCAGGGGAATTCCAAGTATTGCATACGCAGTATTTACGAGCGACAGTATTTTGGAAGAAGGAGTATGCGGATTCAGACGTTACAAAACAAAAGATAGTGTTCGCCTGCATGACCGATTTAACATTGGCACCAACACAGCTGCTTTCACATCTTATGTAGCCGCTAACCTGGTAAAGAGTGGAAAGATAAAATGGGATACAAAATTGCTTGACGTTTTTCCAGAGTACAAGAGTCGGGCCTTACCAGTCTACAAAAACATTACTCTTGCGGGATTACTTTCTAACCAAACACGTGTTCCTCTTTATGCATCGTTAGATGATTGGTTTAAACTGCCTGATTTTACAGGCAACTCCATGTCTGCGAAAAGGAAAAGCTTTACTCTGTTCATACTGGAACAGAAACCCTATATGGATAATGCAGTTACGAAAGACCTTGTCTTTTCCTATGCCGGCTATGTTATGGCAGCTGCCATGCTTGAAAAAGTGTCTCACAAGAAATGGGAAAACCTGGTGGAGGAATATATAAATCAGCCAATGAAAATTTCTGTAAAATTCGGTTGGCCAATAATGGATGATACAGCGGCAACTTATGGTCATTGGTCGCAAGGCAACTACTTTCATTCCGAAGATCTAAATACATGGATCAAGCCGAACGATGTTATGTACCCGGCACATAATATCAATCTCAGTCTCCCCGATTATGTTCGATTCATGCAAGAGCACCTGCGAGGGCTTACTGGCAGGAAAGCTGCATTGGATCAACAAACATTCCAATACATGCATTTCGGTATCCTGGATTTTTCGATGGGATGGAATAATGGGAGCTTGCACGATTATTCGTACTCATTCCACGAAGGGATGTCCTTGCTCTTTGATTCCAGGGCAGAAATCATCAAAGAAAAAAACCTGGGCATAATAGTTATGTGCAATTCCGGGGATACGGATGGAAGGGGTGCTGTCATTAACCTGACCAGGATATTGGAAGCTCATTACCTTTCAAATTGATTGAGAATATTATTGCTGTTGTTGCTGCTGCATCATCTCCAAATACTTCCTGTAAGAATTTTGCTGACTATCATTCCCATTCCTGGCTGGTTGTGGCGTGAGCACAGTCTTTTGTTCTTCCGAGGTCCTTCCGTCTTCATAAGCAACGGACACCCCTACTTCCAAAACGTGGTCAGAGATCCCTTTGTAGGTTCCTTTGACAGGAGAACAATCACTGAAATTTCTTCCTACTGCCAGCCTTACATGTAAAACATCTGCAAGGCAATTATTCGTGGGATCCACACCCAACCAGCCATAGTGAGGGATATATGCTTCTACCCAGGCATGCGTTGCGCTTTCTCCCCGCATTCCATTCTTGTTTGGACAAATGTATCCACTCACATAACGAGCGGGAATTTGCAGAATCCTTAACATGACAAGAAGCATGTGAGCAAAATCCTGGCAGACGCCGGCTTTCAATTTCCAAACTTCGTCCAATGTAGTTTCAACCGATGTGATGCCTTTGATATACTTGAAATTGTTGTAAACGTATTCTGAAATTCTTTTTACTGATTCCAAAGGCGTGCATTGCTCACATTGTTGTTCGTTCAATATCCCGATCACATCATGCAACGCTTCAAATTGTTCCTGGTTCAGGAAATCGATATAAGGTACCTGGTAACGTAGGGACCTTAAATATTTCCATTGATCTTCTGGGGGGGATTCATCTTGCGGCCATGTTTTTTTGTAGGTGATCACTTCCAGTCGTGAATCAATCACGAGTCTGCTATGCGATTCAGCTTGTGTAAAAGAACCGATTTCATTTCCATAATAATCTTTGTATATCTCCAGGCTGGGATCACCGCTGATTGTTATTTCCTGCCTCAATACATCCTGGAATTCGTCTTTAATCGGAAAGAGAATGATTTGGTTGGCACTGTCTGTCACCGGCGCCTGGTACGTGTAGCTGGTTACATGATGAATCTTAAATCTGGGCATACCGAATCTCGATTTTTGTTTAGGGAAAGGATGCAGGTTCCGGATGGCAATTTACAAGATTCAAGAGAGAACCTGTTCATAACTCCAAACAGTACACTGGCCATTTCATTTGTTTATACGTGACCAAAATAATAATGATTTAAAGCATTTCCGACATCATAGACATCCTCCTTCACTTCATTCAGAAATGGATGAAGACTTTGCTTCATGATATTCTCCACCGATGAATATTTTATCTTACTCTGTATCTTTCCGATCATGAATTCAATTTTATTGTGAGCATCCAGATTCTTATCGCTCTTGAGCCGCGAAAAATACCTGTGTAGTTGCGAAATCGAATAAACGACTGACCTTGGAAAATCAGGATTCAGTACAGTTTGCTCCACTACATACTTCACATCAAATCCTCCCCTGTACGTTTTCAAGTAAAGTTCATATCCTGAAATCGAGAGAAGCAAATATCTCCAATATGTGGTATCCATTCTTGCGAAATCATAATTGACGTCTCCAAATTTCACTTGCAGGATATCAGCGGTCTGAACGCATCTCTCAAGAAATTTTCCAATATTGATGAATGCATATCCTTCGCCTCTTGCCATAGTGATTTCAATGGTACCATAGTACAGGACGCCTTGTTTGATCAGTTCATCCAGTACCGTTATTGGATCCTCGCGGTTGAGTGCCTGCAGCAAATGTTCCTCGCGAACAGCATGATAATAGTCATTGAGACATTGCCACAGCTCTTTGGTAATATGATCCTGTACGCTTCTTGCATTTTCTCTTGCATGTGTGACTATATTGACGACTGAGTTGGGATTATCGCGGTCAGTTACCATGAATTGGAGCGCAGCTCTCGAATGATGAGCAATGAGGTTGGCCTTTTCCTCATCCAGGTAAGTGAAAATTCGCAGGACTGGTTTCCAGGAAAATTCCTGCACGTCTTCCTGAGAAGAAGCGTAATTGATTTTGAGCATCCTTAGAATCCCATCCGCACGTTCAATGTATCTACTCATCCAATATAAACTATCCGCCACGCGGCTTAACATGTCCAGGTGTTATTTTGATTTTTCAAAAAAGCAGTTATTGAGCTCCATCTTGTTTTCACAAAACTAAATAGCCAAAACCCAGGTATCCTTACTGCCACCACCTTGGGATGAATTCACAACGAGCGAACCTTGTTTTAGTGCAACACGTGTAAGACCGCCTGGGACAATCTGAATGCCCTGCGGACCATATAAAGCATAGGGTCGTAAATCAACCCGTCTCGGCTGCAATCGTCCATTCATATAGCAAGGCGCAGAAGACAGACTGATGATTGGCTGAGCAATGTATTGCCTGGGATCTTTCAATATTTGTGTCCTGTATTTAAAAATTTCCTCATCACTGGCAGTATGCCCCATCAACATCCCATATCCTCCACTTTCATTTGTTTTCTTGACGACCATGTCATGCATGTTTGCAAAAACATATTCGCGTTCATCCGCATTACTGAGCTGGTAAGTCGGAATACTTTTTAGGATGGGTTCTTCATTCAGATAATATTTGATCATTGCGGGAACATAACTGTAAACAGCTTTATCGTCTCCCACCCCATTGCCAAGTGCATTTACAATCGCGACATTCCCTTTTCTATAAGCGCCCATAATACCGGCAACTCCTAACATGCTCGAAGGATTGAACATAAGTGGATCCAGAAAATCATCATCCACTCTTCTGTATATGACATCCACCTGCTGAGGACCTGCGGTGGTTTTCATGTAAACCCGATGATTATTAACAACGAGATCCCTGCCTTCCACCAGCTCTACGCCCATCAGGCGAGCGAGGGTAGTGTGCTCAAAATAGGCCGAATTGTAGATGCCTGGCGTTAGAACGACGATGGTTGGATTGGTGTTATTTCTGGGTGAAAGACTCACCAGGTTTTTGTGAAGAATATTTGGATACTCAGTAACGGTCCGTACACTATTCCTTGGCAACAAATCTGGAAAAATCCGCTTGGTGATTTCCCTATTCTCTAACATATAACTCACGCCACTGGGTGTACGCAAATTGTCTTCGAGGACGTAGAAATAACCGTCATTGTTCCTAATCAAGTCGATTCCGGCAATATGCACGTAAATATCATAAGGCACAGGAAATCCATGCATTTCTCTTAAATAGTGTGGACAACTGTATACCATTTCAACAGGCACCACTCCATCCTTCAGGATAAATTGATCAGAATAAACATCTTTCAGAAAAAGGTTGAGTGCCTTCAATCGCTGTTTGATGCCCCGTTCGATGTAATTCCATTCCTGAGATGTAATGATTCGGGGAATTATATCGAATGGAAAAATCTTTTCTATGCCTTCCCCACTGCCATAGACTGTGAAAGTGATACCCTGGCTCATAAACAGTCCTCTGGCCATTTCTTCTTTCTTATTCAGCTCTTCAATTGTAAGTCCTTCCATGAAATTGACAACGCCTCGATACTGGTCGCGTACGGCGGACTCTTTATACATTTCATCCCAAGTATTGCCATCCACTTCATAAGAATGAAGCAGTTCTCTGGTTTGCATGTCAGTTAATAAATTTGGAAGTAACCATTGATGGCAGGCATCCACAAATTAACATGAATTGATCAGAATTCCATGAATTTTTTGGCCGCTTTTTCCGGACTCGGATCGATTTGAGGAATTATTATGCAAGGAATACTATGAATAGTTTTTCTCATGTATAATTCACCTAATTCATTTATTTTGTATCACATTCAAGATAATATTTTGCTGATGAAGTGTATTGCCATGATTCCCGCCCGTTATGCCGCCACCCGGTTTCCTGCCAAGCTGATGCAGAAATTAGGAGACAAGACTGTGATCCATCATACATACGACAATACGGTTGCGACGGGACTATTTGACGAAGTGATGGTTGTCACTGACAGCGATGTCATCTATAATGAAATCGCAGGCCATGGCGGTAAAGCTCGCAAGAGCAGAAAGGAGCATGAAAGCGGTAGCGACCGAATCGCAGAAGCCGTTGAAGACATGGATGTAGATATTGTGGTGAATGTGCAAGGTGATGAACCATTCGTTCAGAAAAAACCACTTGCCAGCCTAATTGAAGTTTTCTCAAGTGAGAATGGCCAGCAAGTGCAAGTGGCGTCTTTGATGCAGGCATTGAAAGATCCAAAATATATTGAGGATCCCAATTACGTCAAAGTAGCGGTTGACCTGAATATGAATGCATTGTTCTTCAGCAGAAGTGCCATTCCTTATCCAAGAAATATGAACATACCTGTAGTTTATTACGAACATATAGGTGTATATGCCTTTCGCAAACAGGCTCTCTTAAACTTTACCCGCTGGCCTATGACGCCGCTGGAGTCAACAGAAAAAATTGAGTGTCTCCGTTACCTGGAGCATGGGGTTTCGCTGAGAATGGTGGTAACTGATTATATGGGAGTGGAAATTGACACACCGGAAGACTTGCAACGGGCTGAAAAACTCTTGCAGCAGTTCTGAAGAATTGCAGCCGATAGAAAAACTAGCATTGACTACTTTGGCATCGGATTTAGACCCTGTCATTTTCGTAATCATATAAATTTCTTTTATGCGGCATCCATTGTGGGGAATTGATCTTGGAGGAACCAAGATTGAAGGCGTTATTCTGCCCTCCATCTCAAATCCCAAACCTTTGCTTAGGACCAGGATTGACACGGAAGCTTCACAAGGATATCATCATATTGTCAACCAGATCGTGAAACTGGTCGACCAAATGAAGCATGAATCGGGTTTGAGTCCGGATCGAATAGGTTTTGGTACGCCGGGTGTGCTGGACCCGGTTCTGCAAACGATGAAAAATTGCAACAGCACGGCCCTTAACGGTATGCCGCTTAAAGCCAACCTGGAAGAAAAATTAAAAATTCCTGTAGTCCTTGCCAACGATGCAAATTGTTTTGCACTAGCAGAAACGCATTGGGGAGCAGTAAAAGAAAAAACGCCAAATGCAATAATGGTTTTTGGAATCATTATGGGAACGGGGGTAGGCGGAGGAATTGTGGCAAACGGCAAGATCTGGGAAGGCTGTCATGGCATCGCAGGAGAATGGGGTCATAACTTCCTGGATGAGTCAGGTGGTCCCTGTTATTGTGGCAAATCCGGTTGCGTAGAAACAATTATCTCAGGACCCGCACTGGAAAGATTTTATGAACGAATTTCCGGCAAGAAGATCCGGTTAAAGGAAATTGTGTCGAGGCATCACCAGGGCACTGATGAGTTGGCAACAAGAACAATTGATCGTCTTTGTCATTTTTTCGGTAAGGCTGTTTCGGTTGTCACGAACCTCTTAGACCCAGATGTTTTTGTTATCGGCGGAGGCGTGGGTAATATCGATGCACTCTATAGCGAAGGGTTGCTTTCGCTAAAACAATTCATCTTTAACAACAGAGTGGATGTTCCCATCATTAAACCTAACCTCGGCGACAGCGCGGGTGTTTTTGGTGCTGCTGCGTTGGTTGACTAAACCTGCAATCCATGAAAAAATTAGCCTTGCACTGTTCCTTCATTCTTCCTTTGTTATTTGTAGCGACAATAGCAATACGCGGCCAGCAAAAAGCATATGGTGAAAAATACCGCCCTCAATTTCATTTCACTCCTGCAGTCAATTGGACGAATGATCCAAACGGTCTTGTTTTTTATAAAGGCAGGTATCACTTGTTTTATCAGTATAATCCCTATGGCATCAAGTGGGGACATATGAGTTGGGGACATGCAGAAAGTACAGACCTCATCCATTGGAATCACTTACCCATTGCCATAGCCGAAAAAGATGGAACCATGATCTTTTCTGGTTCAGCTGTTATTGACGAAAATAATACAACCGGATTTGCAAAGAACACTAGCGAAATTCCCATGATTGCTATATATACCGGGCATTATATTGCAGACACTTCGCGCCTGGATGACTATCTACAGTCGCAACAAATAGCCTATAGCCTGGACAACGGCAGGAACTGGACTAAATATTCCAATAATCCAGTGCTTGATCTGCACAAAAAAGACTTCCGGGATCCATGCGTTTTTTGGTATGCACCTGGGAAGAAATGGGTGATGGCTGTCGTACTTCCTCGCGAACACATAGTTCAATTTTATTCATCGCCTGACCTAAAGAAATGGAACCATCTTAGTGATTTTGGTCCGGCAGGTGATATAAAAGACATTTGGGAGTGCCCCAGCCTTGCTCAGGTACCCGTTGCCGGTAGCGGGGAAAAAAAGAAATGGGTGCTCTTTAATTCCCAGCAAACAACCATGCAATATTTTGTCGGAGAATTCAATGGAACTTCATTTGTTGATGAAAACCCCTCTTCAAAAATTTACAGGCCTGATTTTGGCCCCGACTATTACGCTGGCATCACTTACAATCATATCCCGGAAAATCAATTGCCCGTCTTGGTGGGCTGGGCTAATAACTGGACTTATGCAGCAGACATTCCTACTAAACCCTGGAGAAGCATGATGGCTTTGCCGCGCGAGCTTGTTCTTCATAAAAAAAATCAGGAGTGGATTTTGTATCAACGACCCGTGCCAGCCGTTTATGGCTTAAGAAAAAGGCCCTGGTCCGCAGGTCACTTCGAGGTTCAGGACAAAAAGGATCTTCCGGTTAGAAGTCAGCAGTGCGAGATAGAAGTTACATTGCAACCGGGAGCTCAGTCCATTTCCGGTTTGAGGCTGGCTCACGGAAATCAGAAGGGCCTGGAGATTGGTTATGACCAAAAAAACAAGATTTTGTTCATGGACCGCGGGGATGCCGGCTCGCAATCATTCAACCAGAAGTATGCGCACATGTCACGCTATGAAACAAAGTTGGAAAGCGGCCAAGGCAAAATCCTCCTGCACATATTTTTTGATCACAGCATCGTTGAAGTATTCGCCAATGATGGAGAGAAAGTGATGAGCATGCAGATTTTTCCCGATGAGCAGGATAATATGATCCAGTTGTTTTCTGAAAACGGACCGGCCTCATTTCACAACGTGAAAATCTGGGAATTGAATTCTGCCTGGACTAAATAATGTATATTTTTCACATTCAAAAGCGTACGATCGCAAAGCCTTTTCGCCTGTAATTGTCGTAAGGAATGGCAACTTCATCATCCGTAATTTGACGGGATTGTTGAAAATTCAGCGTATTAGTTAACTTCCAATAAATTAATCCTTCATCGGTCAGCAGATTTCCTTTGTAATCCAGTACGGTAGAATTGCTGAACTGATCATCATTTCTGAAGAGACTGTTGTACAGTAAAAAAATTCTTTTCTTGGCAGGAATGACCAGGTAAGAAAGATAAGGAAGGTTGAATTCTGTGGTCTGTTCTTTATCCATGATCCCGCTCCAACAACTGTCCTTTGCATTGGCGGGAAAATAAAATAAACTCAGATCGCCCCGATTATAAACTGCCCTGGGGCCACTTAATCGACTATACCGGGTATAACCATCCCGGTTCATAAACAGTGCGCTTTCATTATTAGAGATAGAATTCTGAGCAAATACTGATTGAAGGCCGCCGGGATTGATGTACTGATTGTTGTCGAAAAAATCTGATTCAAATGGCCTTCCATATTCTTTCAAAAGCATGAAACCTGTTCCCGGTACCATGATAAAACTTTCATGGATCAGGTTTTCATTCATGATTCGATAGGCCATAAGCGTATTGAATCGATATGAAGAATCAAAATCTAACTGGTGATTTGTTAATGAATAGTGGACGACCTGAACATTTTTCAGGGTTTGATATCGGAAGACTGAAACGATGCCTGCGAATGCTTCATCTTTTTCATTGTTAACTGACAAAGCAACATCTTCCCAGGAAGATGCGCCTGGCAGTTGGATCTCTCGATAAATAAAAGCCGAATCCAATCCTTTGAAATGAAAAAGAAGGAAATTATTGTTGGTCCGCGAAGGTGTAGCCATGAGCCATTCACCAGTGTTGGCAAGTTTCACTGAATTGTTTGTATAGTACTCAATGGGAAAACTGATGAGGTCATCCTGGATCAGTGGTTGCGTGATGTAAGGATGCTTGTACACGTTCTTGCTAAGAAGTTTCCAATTTGTGTCAAACAAGTAAGCATCTAACTTTATTCCTTCACCAGGCGCGCCTTCAAAACAAAGTATCAGTATCTTGCTCTTATCCTCACATCTGGCCATGATAAAACTATTTCCTTCTTCATTAAACGGAAGATCTAATACCATATGTTTACCGGCTATTAATCGGCCGTCGGGAGCATACCTGTTCAAATAAAGAAGGTCATGACCCTTGGATGCATAAATAACCAGCTGGTCGAGATAATCAGTTGCCGATATAAAATATTGCTTGACAATATTATCGGGAATTACAAGGGGGTCTGAAGAATTCACCATGACCATCCTTGAATTATAAATTTCAAAATGCTGCAAATCAGCAGGAGGGGAATGCTTTCCATACTTTCTTGTCTCGTGTCGGATAATCCAATAATAATTATCGGATTTGCCAATCACTTCAAAAGGATCATCAATATAAGGGGAATATAATACGTGTTGAGCACTTGCATATTCACCAACTAACAACATCAATACGATCGTATAGACCATTACCCGGCGCTTCATATGGTGAGTGTCTTTAGTAAGTTATAATTTATTTTTCTAAATCAACCGAGCAGGGAACAGACTAAAATAACTTCACGGATAATTAATTTATCCGTTTAGATGCAAGGAAATATGATGAAAGGATTGCAGACTTCATGACCACTAAACTTACATCACTACGCATAGCGGGGGCAAAAGGATTCCTGCATGACAATCAGCAGCAGTGAAATTTCCGTCGGAAATCTAACCAAATTCTTCTCTATTAACTTTCTCCGCAGGAAAGCCCGATTACTTACCTTCGCAGCAATAATGATTCCAAAAGTCATCGTATGAAATTCAGAAATTTTAAAATGGTCAATTATGTTGTTTTCGGCAGAGGTAGTTTCAATCAACTGGAGGAAATTTTATCTTCAAACCGGAAAGGAAATGCACCGATGGTTTTCCTTGTGGATCATTTTTTTGCGCCCGGATCGGGTGGAGAAAAAAAAGAGTTTGTGAAACGCATTCCGATTCAAGGTAACGACAAGTTGATATATGCTGATGTAACTCACGAACCTAAAACTTCATACGTCGACAAAATCGCAAATCAACTGAAGGAAGAATTTGGACAGGTTAGTGGAATCATCGGGATTGGCGGTGGCTCTGCCATGGACCTGGCAAAAGCAGTGTCATTGATGATGACCAATCCAGGATCAGCATCGGATTACCAGGGATGGGACCTTGTAAGAAATCCGGGCGTTTATAAGGCAGGAATTCCAACACTCAGTGGAACAGGGGCCGAAGTATCGAGAACCACGGTGCTCACGGGACCAACAAAGAAATTAGGAATGAATTCGGATTTCACTCCTTTTGATCAGATAGTTTTGGATCCCGAATTAACTGAAGGTGTGCCGGCCAATCAAAGATTTTATACGGGGATGGACTGCTACATTCATTGTATTGAGAGCCTGCAGGGAACCTACCTCAATGAGTTTAGTAAATCATATGGGGAAAAAGCCCTTGAGCTTTGCCAACATGTTTTCTTGGAGAAAGCACACTGGGACGAAGAAAGTGATGATCAATTGATGATGGCATCCTATGCAGGGGGAATGAGTATTGCGTACTCACAGGTCGGCGTTGCGCACGCTGTGAGTTATGGACTGAGTTATCTGCTCGGAACTAAACATGGAATAGGCAATTGCATCGTGTTCGATAAATTGGGAGAATTCTATCCCGAAGGAGTCAAGGAATTTAAGAAAATGGTTGAAAAAAATAAGATTGACATCCCGCAGCAAATAACCAAAGGTCTTTCTGACAAGGATTTTGATACCATGATCAATGTTTCTTTAGGCATGAAACCATTGTGGGAAAATGCTTTGGGTAGGGATTGGGAGAAAAAAATGACAAGAGAAAAATTGCGCAGGCTCTACGAAAGCCTGTAACTTGTATTTAAAATAAAGCGAATGAGCAAGAAATTCGTGCCGGTGGTATTGTTTTCAACACTATCCATGTTGTCTATTTCCTCATCCACGCAAGCTCAAAGGTTATTTTTTATTTTCATGCATGGTCAGTATGCAATTCCCGTTGACAGTTATTTCTATCACAATTATAATTATGGTCTCGGCGTGGAAGGTGGCGCAGGCATTGGTGCCGGCAGAACATTTTTTGTTGCTACCGTTGGTTACACCTCATTCAGCAGTGTATCAAACAGTAAATACGGAAATACTTCTTTTGTACCCATTAAAGGCGGGATAAGACACTATTTACCAGGAAAGTTACTGTTCATCAGTGCAGACATGGGGATTGCACATGTAAACAACAATCTTGTCAACAGCTCAAGATTTTCAGGGGACATCGGCTTAGGGGTTAGGCTAGGACCCTTTGAAGCAATGGCAGCTTACGACGGATATGCCCGAACAAGCGCTGAAAATTCTGGTTACTCATCCTGGATCGGCCTAAAAGCAGGTTTCCACTTTGGACTTTAGACCTGCTGATAAAAGAAACCAAGTGTTGCAAGTATTCCACAAAAAGTAGTATATCCCTAACAGGGAGTCGAGTACGAAAATCTGCTATTGCCTTGTTAAGCTATTGATTTTGTTATGTTACGGCATTACTTTTGTGCAGAGAACAGCCAAGTAGATGATTTTTGCAGGATAAACTTACCCGTAACAGGCAAACCTCAACCAAACTTATAGAAATCGTATGCGTATAGCATGCTTGATAATGGCACACAAGGACCCCATGCAAATTGAGCGGCTGCTCAAAAAATTTGATCATCCTTCATTCGATTTTTACATTCACCTCGATAAGAAAACCAATAAGAAAAAATTTACATTTCTTGAAGATTTAAACAGGGTTCGATTCATCCAAAAAAGAATCAAAGTCAGGTGGGCCTCTTTCAGCTTCGTAGAAGCGATTCTTTCCTCTTTTCAGGAGATTTTCGACACAGGAATAAATTATGATTTTGTGAGCGTGATGAGCGGACAGGACTATCCGATTAAGCCCGTCAGTTCGATTCATGCAATCCTTGAACGGAATATTGGAAAAAATTTTATTTGTTATGAAGAACAGGGCGAATGGTGGAGTCATGCAATTACCAGAATTAATAAATACCATTTCACCAATTTCGGCTTCAAAGGAAGGTATAGACTGCAGTTCCTGATCAATTGGCTTCTTCCAAAGAGAGAATTTCCTTTGCCCTACAAGCTGTATGGCGGACCCAGGGCCATGTGCATGACATTAACCATGGACTGCGCCAAATATGTCACGAAATTTATATCAGACGACAAGAAGTTAAGGAAATTTGCCATCTTCACCTGGGGACCTGATGAATTCATCATTCCTACCTTAATCATGAATTCGTCCTACAAAGATTCAGTGATCAATAATAACTTCTACTATATCGATTGGTCAAAGGGCGGCAGTAATCCTAAAACGCTTACAATAGCAGATTACGAAGTGTTGAAAAAAACTGATAAGTTATTGGCCCGGAAATTCGATATCAAGCAAGACGAGGCTATCCTGGATATGCTTGATCAATTAAATTTCGCCTAGTCATTTCAATTTAAAGGGAGCGATTTCATAACCACTTCATTCACTTTCACAGGATACTTTTTTTTCAATTCTTCAATCCATTTGTCTTCAAGGTAATTCTGATAATCATTGATCACCAATCCTCTTGCATCTGAAAAATTCCTTGGCATCTTCTGGTCATAGGTGCGAATGATATAGGCCATGGTTACATTATTATCACCCTGTGCTTTTACCTGGGATGAAAATTGGGCATTCTGCAATTTATTGGTTTCACCAAGTGGTAATTGGGACAATTCAAATCGGCCTGAATCTGCCTGTATTAAACCCGAAGCACTGTCAGTAATCCTTCTCCAATAAGATGGGTTTTGCCCTATTTTACTCTTAATATCTTCAGCCATTTTGTTTCCTGCACAGGTGAACACAATGGCATCGGCACTGGGTTGCCAGACATAACTGGATTTATGTGCCTGGAAATAGTCCTTTAGCCCATTGCTGTCGCTGGAAGCTTTATCCCATACTTTGCGCTGCATGATCTCAAACAAAAGGTTTCCATCCTGGAATTCCTTCAATTGATAAGCAAACTCTTTATTGTAGTTTTCAAGGTGATTTCTGTAATATTCTAAGGCAGTAATTTGAACGTACTGATCGAACCATTCCTTATTAGATTTCCCTCCGCTGGCGCCTGAAGTTTTCATTGCTTTGCGGTGCGCAAGCCAGTCTTTAACAAGAAACTGCTTTTTGCCAAATGAAAAAACAACAGTGTTCTCTGTCAGATCCGGAAATGAAGGTTTAGTTTTATTCTGAAGAATGCTGTCGGTATAAATCCATAGTTGAGATTCATTGAAAGCAGCCTGTTTGTATTGAATGTCGCGAAGTATGGTTTGCAACATTTCCTTTTTTGCCGTTTCAATGCGCGCGTCATTCAATACCATCATTCTTATCGCGTCGGTTGTCATTTTATCCTTTTGTGAAGGAGTGGGCTTCCTACCGATAAGTTTAATGATGTGATATCCGAATTCTGATTCAACGGGTCGGCTAACTTCTCCCGGGGTTTTCAAATTGAAGGCCGCTGATTCAAACGCAGGATCATATTTGCCCACACCAAATTCCGGCATTTCACCACCTGATTGATAAGTTAAGTTGTCACCGCTAAAATGCCTGGCAAGTTCTGCAAAGTCACCTCCTTTCTGCAATACCTGGTAAATCGAATCAGCTCTTTGCCTGGTTTCCAACTTAGCTGCATCTGTTGCATGATATGGAAATACCAGAAGTATTTGGGCAACTTTGACTTTTCCAATGGCTTTTCTTGCGCCTATTACTTTTAAAATGTGATATCCTGTTTTACCCCGAAAAGGTTTTGTGAATTTGCCAACCGCCGTAGTGTATGCGAGGCTCTCCAATGGATAAGGAATATCAAAGACGGTAATGAAACCGATATCTCCCGAGTTGGATTTCTCGAATGGGTCTTCTGAATACTCTTTTGCTACGTTCCCAAATTCATTCCCTTTTGCAAGATCGCCGTAAGCGTTCATCGCTTTTTGGAATGCCTGTAGGGTGTCAGAGGGTGAAGGATTTTTGGGAAAGCCGATAAAAATATGCTGAACATGAACGTCTTTTTGGCTCCTCAGGAAAGCTTCGTTGATCAACTTGTTCAGACTGGCCTCATTATTCATGTATTGATCGACGATTTGGCTACGAAAATTTTGCAAGTCTGCAAGCTGATTTGCCAGCGTGTCCAATTTCATGTCATAAGCGGCTCTTACTTTTAACTTGTATCGGGTATAGAGATCAAGGTATTCCTGGTAGGATTTTGCTGACGCCTTGCTTTTGGTGTTATTTTTTTTATATGCCTTAAGGAATTCCTGCTTGCTCACTGGCTGCGCGCCATAAGTAAACAGCGTTTGGGCATAGACGGTATCAGCAAGAAGCAATTGAGTAAAAAGAAGAACGAGAACACAGGAAACGAAATACTTCATGTCAATTGGATTTGGTGTTCTTTAGTTTCAGGTCTAGCACTTCGTCGAACTGCTGGTAGGTGAGTTTCTTGGCAATAATCCGTTTGTCCTTATCCAGTAAATAAATAATGGGGGTTTGGTATACGTCGTACAATTGCCTATAGTCGGGTTTACCTCCGGCGGTTTCGGCTTCATGTTGCTTTTGAGTCTGGTAAACGTGGATCCAATCCTTCAAATTGTGGTCGCGAATGAATTTCAACCAGGCTTCCCTTCCTCCATCAACCATTACTCCATACATCTTTACACCCTCGGCCTTCCATTTGGCCTGGTAGATTGAATCCAGTTTGGGAACTGTTTCTTTGCAATGACTGCAGGTGGGATCCCAAAAGCAGATAACCGTAAACCTGGCACTTACTTCATAAAGAGGACTGGGCTTGTCAAGCGTGTCGTTCATTTCCAGGTTCGCTGCTGGCAATCCAATCAGGTTTGCCATCAGGCTATATGCCCGGTCATTTACATATTTCCTGTATTTCTCTGTGAAGAAATCAGCCTGCCCGGTATTAATATATTTTTCAAACAGGTGAACGAATACGGCGTCCTGACCCATGTATTCCGGGTTAATATATTTTTGAACGAAATGAATAAGAAGAAACTTAAACATCTCCTTGTTTGTTCGGGAATATAGAAGCATCATGTCCACCTCCCTGTTAATGGAATCTGCATCCTGAAGAACCAGTTCTCTATAATATTTTTCGAGCCTGGGCTCAAAAATTGGTGTTCGTATCAGGCGGTCGTCAGTGAATGAAATGCCATCCCAATAATGTGACTTGTAGTACCGATAAGCAAACATGGAATCATATTTCCCTCCCGGATGTTGTTCTGCAGGAGGGACGGTCGGTTCTTTTAAAGCAGTCAGCAGTGTGCTTAACCAGGTTCCGGGATATTTACTGATGATGCTCTCGCGATAATCTTTTACCTCAGTATTTACCTGTTTCAATTTATTAATCAGGTCGGCAGAATCCTTTTTATTCTTTGCTTTTGCAAGAGCGGCCTGGTAATCGCCAATAGCTTTCCCCTCTTTTGCCATATATAAGCCATATGCCTGAAAGCGGGTGTTTTCGGGCGACCCCGTAAACTGAATATCAGCGGGCATTTTTGCCGTATCTGCAAAAATGGTAAAATGCTGTTCCTTGTCAATCAAAAGCTCGAAGAGAATTTCCTTTTTGGGTGATACTATGAAATAGATTCCACCAGGCAACGGGTCCTTGCCCTGAATATTTCCGAAACATTTATCGTCCAGGACGACAGAGTCGGCAAGTGCCTTCAGTTTTCCATAGTGATAACCCAGGTATATTTTGGAGTTGGCATATGGCTTTAAGGTAATTCCGATCTTATATCCGTTTTGCGAATAGGCAAAAAGGGCCCAGAGGGAGGCTATGGATACTAGTAATTTTCTTTTCATAATACGGGTTGAACCCAAAGCACTAAATTAATATTTTCCCTTTAATGCGCAGGTGCGGCAAATTTAGGTCAGTTGCGGTTGTCCCCAACTTCTCCAGTTGTTAAATCCATAGGTAATCACGCCGGTGCGATCTCAAATCCACCTAATTTTGCGCCGTGCGAACCAGAAAGAAAAATATTTTGCTTGAGAACATACTTGTATCGGACTATGCCGCTGAAGGCAAATCAATAGCCAAAGCAGATGGCAAAGTGATATTTATAGAGAATGCTATTCCCGGCGATTTGATTGATGTCAGGCTTACCAAGAATAAAAAGGATTGGGCCCAGGGATATATCACTAGATTCAGGGAGCTGTCTCCCGATAGAAAACCTCCATTTTGTGAACATTTTGGCGTATGTGGGGGATGCCAATGGCAGATGCTTCCTTACGAAAGACAGCTTTTTTATAAGCAACAGCAGGTAGAGGAAACTCTTAAGCGCATTGGCAAGGTTCCCCTGCCTGAGGTCTTGCCGATTGCCGGGGCATCGTCAACTACCAGGTACCGGAATAAAATTGAATACACTTTTTCCAATCGATGTTATTTATCCGCCGAGGCACTGAAGGACCCCCTGATTTCATCTTCACAAAATGTGGCAGGTTTTCATGCCAAAGGAATCTTTGACAAAGTAGTTGACATCGGAACTTGTCATTTGCAGGAAGAGCCGGGTAACAAGCTTCGATTGGCGGTAAAAGAATGGGGAATCGAACATGGTCTTAGCTTTTACGATATACAACGTCATGAAGGATTCCTGCGAACGATGCAAGTTCGGATTTGTATAACTGGCGAGATAATGGTCAATATCGTTTTTGGATACCGGGATGACCAAAAAATAAATCGGCTTCTCACACATATCCGGAGTCAGTTCCCATATTTGACAACCATTTTGTATACTATTAATGAAAAGAGAAATGACAGCCTGTATGACCTGAATCCTCAAATTTTTGATGGTAAAGGTTATGTCGTGGAGAAGCTGGAGGACTTCGCATTCAAAATTGGCCCCAAATCATTTTTTCAAACAAATACAAAACAAGCGGAAAAACTTTATCAGATTACAAGAGATTTTGCGGGCCTCACTGGTAAGGAAATCGTTTATGATCTCTATTGTGGTACAGGCAGCATTGGGATTTTCCTCAGTCGCCTTGCAAAGAAAATCATCGGCGTGGAATTAGTAGATGAGGCTGTTTCTGATGCAAGGGAAAATGCCGCATTTAACGAAATTGCACATGCGCATTTTTTTGCAGGTGACGTCATTAATATTTGTGATAGTACATTTTTTGAATTGCAGGGCGCGCCGGATGTCATAATCACAGACCCTCCCCGTGCAGGCATGCATGAAAAATTGTGCAGTAAGATTTTGGAAATGGCGGCTCCGCGGGTCGTTTACGTAAGTTGTAATCCGGCAACGCAGGCAAGGGACCTGGCTATTCTGGATCAAAAATATGCAGTCGAAAAAATTCAACCCGTAGACATGTTCCCCCACACACATCACATTGAAAATGTCGCGTTGCTAAGCTTGAAAAATTGACAAATCAGCACATGCAGAAATCTTTCGGGAATTTTGCGGCAACGCGTTTTCTGCGATGATTTGATCACATGGATCTTCTGTTTCAATTAGACAACCGAACCCTCCATTTTGACAACCGTTCTTGGAAAGGTATTGTTATTTTTGTCAGCCCAAGAGATTGAAGTCTTAAATTGCAGCAAATTATAAAACAAGGCAGTATGGCAGAATTCAGGCCGAGCAGTTTCCAAATGATCCCTCCGGTTATTAAGAACCTTATCATAATAAATGTAGTCGTATTTCTGCTCCAATCATTCGTCAGTTTTCCAAATTTCAGTATTGAGAATTTCTTTGCGCTGCACGATATTAATTCGGTCTTCTTCAAGCCCCATCAATTGGTGACCTATATGTTCTTACATGGCAGTTGGGGTCATATATTTTTCAACATGTTTGCCTTGTGGATGTTTGGCTCTATACTGGAAAATTATTGGGGCGGCAAGCGCTTTCTCACTTTTTATATTCTTTGTGGAGTTGGCTCCGCTCTACTGCACCTGGTCATTCTTCATTACCAGAACAGCCATCTAATTCAACAATTTAACGCTTTGGATCCTGCTTCCCGGGACGAAGTAAGGGAACAAGTCGCTTCGCAAATTAATGGTGCAACACTCGGTGCTTCCGGCGCAGTCTTCGGATGCCTCGCTGCGTTTGGTTACCTTTTCCCTAATAGCACATTAATCATTCTGCCCTTTCCTTTCCCTATCAAGGCTAAATGGTTTGTATTGTTCTATGCCGGCATAGAATTATACCAGGGAATACGAAATTCAGCTGGCGACAATGTGGCGCATTGGGCGCACCTTGGCGGAGCCGTAGTCGGAATTTTGATCGTTATGTATTGGGGTAAACATGACAGGAGAAATTTTTATTAAACCATTCCCGCATGCAAGTGTTAATTATTTGCACGGGAAAACAAAATGGGCAAACAGGCACGATCTTTTATTGAAAATTTAAAGGGTCGACACTAAATACTTTAAGGACCCGTTTTTAAAATATTGATATCACATTGTTTGGTATGGATGTAAAGGAGGATAATTATCGCAAAAGAATGGGCCTTGGTCAGGATGGAAATGCCCTTATGCATTTGATAATAATCAATGCGGTGCTTTTCGTGATATTAAAATTCGTTTTTGTAATTTATTTACTCGCTGGTTTACGGCCTGAAGCCTATTACAACAATGTTTTTTCATGGTTTGCACTCCCCGCGGGGATCGAAAGATTCTTGAGCAGACCCTGGACACTACTCACCGATATGTTCGCGGATTACAGGGTGTTCCGCTTCATTTCGAACATGTTTTGGTTGTGGTGTTTTGGATACATTTTGCAGGACCTTACCGGTAACAGAAAATTAATCCCGATTTATATTTATGGTGGCCTGGCTGGGGGAATTGCCTTCGTCACTGCACATTATTTGATTCCCGGATTGCAAGCGCAAGTCTCAAGTTCGGCACTTTCCGGAGCCAACCCCGCCATTGTTGCTGTGGCGGTGGCGACTACCACGGTTGCCCCGGACTATAGAATTTTTCCAATGATCAATGGTGGCATACCGCTGTGGGTTCTCACGTTGATCTATATCCTGATAAATTTCTCGAGCATTAGTTATGGAGACTCCAGCGCTTATATGGCCAACCTGGCTGGTGCGGGAATGGGATTCCTATTTATTTACCAGATGCGAAGAGGACGCGATTGGAGTGCCTGGATGAACAGGTTCTTTGATTGGTGCAATAACCTTTTTGATCCGGATAAAAAGAAAAATGATAAATCAGGAAAAGACGAATTCTTTTACAATGTATCTGGTACTCAGCCATACAAGAAGATTCCACATATCACGCAGAAGCGTATTGATGACATCCTCGACAAGATCAATCAACAGGGCTACCGATTCCTCACCAATGAAGAAAAAGACATACTGAAAAGGGCTGCGGAAGAAGAAGATTTGTAACTTACAAGCCCGCCATGGCATTACTCAGGAAATTTACTAAACGATTCGTCATAGTGGCGAATGTAATTGTCGTGTTCCTTTTCCTTCTCGCCTGTGCCAACAGTTTTTTACATCCTGACAGATGGTGGTTCATTTCCTTGTTAGGACTTATATTTCCTCTGCTATTGACACTGGTTATCGGCTTTTTTATTTTTTGGCTTTTCTTCTATTCGAGGCGGCTTTCGCTTATTTCACTTTTTGCATTAATCATTGGATGGACAAATATTCATGCATTCTTGGCTCTTAGTCCCAGGCACTCTTTCAAACCTGAAAAGGATACGAGTGCCATCCGTGTTCTAACCTGGAACGTGAGACGCTGGGATGATTTTACTACCAAAAAAATGGGGGCATCGGGTCACCACGAGGCCATGCTTCAATTTGTAAAAAATCAAAATGCAGATGTGTTGTGCTTTCAGGAATTTTATGATTTGCTGACACCCAAAGGGACCCTCCCCAACATATCTTACATTCAGCATCAGCTAAATTATCCTTATTACTTTTTTTCCCGCGATTACAAAAGTTCAAAATATGAAACTGGCGTGATCATCTTCTCGCGTTACCCTATCACGGGTACGTACAAGGTAAGGTACGCAGAAGATACTTTGAAAGGATCGGAAAGCCTGATCATGGCAGATATCAATATAAACGGTCGGGTGGCCCGCGTTTGCACTACACATTTACAATCGGTTCTATTCAGAAGTAAGGACTTCCACGATGTTGAGATCATTCAAAACGTGGAAGATAGTATGTTGCAGGCTTCCAAATCCCTTATCAGGAAATTGAAAAGAGCATTCGGATTGCGTGGA
This sequence comes from Bacteroidota bacterium, assembly GCA_003175695.1. Lineage (GTDB taxonomy): Bacteria > Bacteroidota > Bacteroidia > Chitinophagales > Chitinophagaceae > Puia. The sequence goes on from PSRA01000238.1 coordinate 63,503, forward strand.
AACCAGGCCGACTTTGTGCGGGCAACAATTGACCAAAGTGCTTACCCCGTTATTATGTGTGGTGATTTTAATGATGTGCCTAATTCCTATACTTATTTCCGGATCAGGGGTAACAGGCAGGATGCATTTATTCAAAAGGGACTTGGCATAGGGAGAACATATATTCACATCTCGCCCACTCTGCGGATTGATTATATACTGGCGGACAGGAAATTTGACATTCTTCAGTGCAGGAAATTTCCATTGCCTTTTTCTGATCATCATCCGGTGGTCGCAGATTTAAAATTGAAATAGGTAATCTCATGTTGTTTCCGATGAGGGTCATAATATTGTCAATACAGGCGGATCATCTATTTTTGCGCTGATTGACTTTCAAAAAATTTGGTCTTGCATTTTATGAGCTCCTTAAAAGTATACAATTCATATTCGAGGCAGAAAGAGAATTTTGAGCCAATTGTGCCCGGGCATGTCGGCATGTATGTTTGCGGACCGACGGTGAGTGGAGAAAGCCACCTCGGTCATGCGAGGCCTTATATTACATTCGATGTAATCTTTAGGTATCTCATCTATCTCGGATACAAAGTGAGATATGTAAGAAATATAACAGACGCGGGACATTTTGAAGAAGAGGGAAGACAAGCGGAAGACAAGATTTCCAAGAAGGCGGTTATTGAAAAGCTCGAGCCGATGGAGCTGGTTCAAAAGTATACCAACCTTTTCCATTGGGCGATGCGCAAATTCAATACGCTGGATCCGAGTATTGAGCCAACTGCCACCGGGCATATCGTTGAGCAGATTGATATGATCAGGAAAATTATGGCAGACGGCTATGCTTACGAAGCTAACGGATCAGTTTATTTTGATGTAAAAAAATATGCTGAACATTATCCATACGGAAAACTCAGCGGCAGAATTCTGGAAGATCTGATAGAATCTACCCGCGAATTAGAATCACAGGGAGAAAAACATAACTGGCAGGACTTTGCCTTATGGAAGGCAGCACCGCCGGAACATATTATGCGCTGGAATAGTCCCTGGGGAGAAGGCTTCCCCGGATGGCATATAGAATGTTCAGCGATGAGTACGAAGTATCTTGGAAAAGAATTTGATATTCACGGCGGTGGCATGGACCTTCTTTTCCCGCATCATGAGAGTGAGATCGCGCAGAGCACGATATGCAATAAGCATATGCCCGCCCGTTATTGGATTCACAATAACATGATTACCATCAACGGGAAAAAAATGGGAAAGAGTTATAACAATGTGATCACGTTGACTGAATTATTCAGTGGAAGAAATCCCGTGCTGGAGCAGGCCTATTCGCCAATGACCATTCGCTTTTTTATCCTTCAAACTCATTATCGGAGTACCCTTGACTTCAGCAATGAAGCGCTACAGGCGGCAGAAAAGGGATTAAAAAGATTATGGGAAGCATATGGCGATCTTCAAAAGCTCGAATTCGATCCGGCAAAGAAAAACGACGCCGAGCTTGACGCTCATTTCACGAAATATTGCAAAGAGTTTGATGAATTTATTAATGATGATTTCAATACAGCCAAAGTTCTCGCCAATATGTTCACTCTTGTGAGCAGTATCAATTCCTTCAAGAGCGGAGCGTTAGAGAAAGTTAGTCTTTCAGCCCAGACCCTGGATTTCGCAAAAAAGCAGTTCAGGAATTATATCGAGGACATTTTGGGGCTCAAGGAAGAAAATGCTGCAGACCAACAGAAGCTCAACGGAGTCATGAATCTCCTGATAGATATTCGTAAAGAAGCAAGATCCAAAAAAGACTACGCTACATCGGATAAGATCCGAAACCAGCTGCTGGAAATGGGCATTTTGTTAAAAGATGAAAAAGATGGCCGGGTAAGCTATGTTATTGAATAGAGATG
>PSRA01000161.1 GCA_003175695.1 Bacteroidota bacterium
TTATAAGCTGTAAGTGTTACCGTTGACATCTGCAAATCTATTTTAAAGGTTCGTAATCGATCAACCCTTTCATTCAGCTAAAGGTAAAAAAAATACGCTAAACCAGATCGATTGTTAACGAGCCATCAAATATCAAGCCTCGCATACTTCGCGTGGGATTCAATGAATTCGCGTCTTGGAGCCACTTCGTCACCCATCAGCATGCTAAAAATCCTGTCTGCTTCGGCTGCACTTTCAATAGTTACCTGCTTAAGTGTACGAGTATCCGGATTCATGGTTGTTTCCCACAACTGTGAAGCATTCATCTCTCCTAATCCTTTGTAGCGTTGAACATTCACGCTGTCTTCCCTGCCCCCACCAAGTCTTTCACTCTGCATTTTCCTTTGTTCTTCGTTCCATGCATATGCCTGTTCTTTTCCTTTTTTAACCAGGTACAAAGGAGGTTGAGCTATATAGACGTATCCTTGTTCAACTAATTCTTTCATATACCTGTAAATAAATGTCAGAATTAAAGTTGCAATGTGGCTTCCATCAACGTCTGCATCGGTCATGATGATGACTTTGTGATACCTCAGTTTGGTCAGGTTCAGAGCCTTTGGATCTTCTGACGTACCAACGGTAACACCCAATGCGGTGTACATATTCCTTATTTCTTCATTTTCATAGATCCTGTGTTCCATGGCCTTCTCCACATTCAGGATCTTACCCCTCAACGGAAGGATCGCCTGAAAGCTTCTGTCGCGGCCTTGTTTGGCGGTGCCACCTGCGGAGTCGCCTTCGACCAGATATAATTCGCATCTTTCGGGGCTACGTTCTGAGCAATCAGCCAGTTTTCCCGGCAAACCGCCTCCGCTTAAAACGCTTTTTCTCTGCACCAGTTCCCTTGCTTTGCGGGCAGCGGCGCGCGCTTGAGCAGCCAGGATAACTTTCTGAATGATATTCTTCGCTTCCCGGGGATTTTCTTCCAGGTAAGCTTCAAGCACTTTGGAAACAGTTGAATCGACTACTCCGCTGACTTCGTTATTACCCAATTTTGTTTTGGTTTGTCCCTCAAACTGCGGTTCCGGCACTTTAACAGAAATTATCGCGCTTAGTCCTTCGCGAAAATCGTCACCTTCAATTTCAACCTTGGCTTTTTCAAAGGAGTTTTGCTTATCGCCATAGCTTTTGAATACCCTCGTCAATGCTCTCCTGAAACCTGCCACGTGGGTACCTCCTTCGATGGTATTAATATTGTTTACATATGAGTAAATATGTTCGCTGTAGCTATCATTATAACTAAGGGCAATTTCAACTGCTACATTGGTGGCTTCGTCGCTGCCTTCGACAAAAATTACTTTAGGAATCAGGGAGTTCCTGCCGGCATTGGTGTCCAGCATTTCGATGAATTCCACAATTCCGCCTTCACTATAAAAAGTTTTTGAATAAGTTTTTGGTTCTTGCGAGCCGTCAGTTTCTTCTTTTTCGCGCAGGTCGTTCAAAGTTATTCTGACGCCCTTATTCAGAAATGATAACTCTCTGAGGCGGCTTTCCAGGATATCTTTATTGTATACGTTCGTAATGAAAATCGTCGAATCAGGCCAGAAATGAGTTTTAGTGCCTGTCTTATCACTGATGCCAATTTCGCGAACAGAATATTGTGGAATGCCGATCTTATATTCCTGTTCAAATATTTTTCCTTCGCGCTGGACCGTAACTTTCAGATCACTGCTAAGTGCATTTACGCAACTTACGCCGACCCCATGTAATCCGCCGGATACTTTGTAGGTGTTCTTGTCAAATTTTCCACCTGCATGCAGCACAGTCATCACCACCTCCAAAGCACTTCTTTTTTCTTTGGGAATTATCCCTGTAGGGATGCCACGGCCATCGTCTTCTACGCTGACCGAATTATCCTCGTAAATGGTGACAATGATGTTTTTGCAAAAACCTGCTAAGGCTTCATCAATTGAATTGTCTACTACTTCATAAACAAGGTGATGCAGGCCTTTTGAGCCAATGTCGCCAATGTACATGGCAGGTCTTTTTCTGACGGCTTCCAAACCTTCTAAAACCTGAATACTTTCTGCACCATATCCATTGTTAACTGGAGGAAGAATTTGCTGTGTGGTATCGCTCATATTAATCGTTAGAAATCCGGTATTTGTGATAAAGGAATAAGGTTTGCAAATTTACGGAAAATTAAGGCTTTAATGAAGGTTTACAAGCCCTGTTTTTGACCATTTTTTCATAATTTTTTCAGAGAATTTAACCCTCAAATCGGAAGGCCAATGACCCCGAGGAAATCGTCATTTATTGGCTGTATTGCACTAAATTTGCGTTCCGAATATGCACACACCGCCCGATATATTGTCCCTTGCTTATAAACAGCCAGTTATGCAGCATGACCTGGTGATTTTGCATGAGAAAGAGAGGCAAATCCCCGGATCTGTGCAATATTCGATCAGGCGCTACAGGAAAAATCCCCAATGGAACTTCGACGACATGGGGATGATGGTTTATCACTATAGAAAGGAAAAGACCAAAGAGAACTATTTTGAGCTTAGGTTCTGCCTTGCGGGAAATGTGTATTGCAAACAAAAGGACGTTGAATGTGATGCGTGTAAGCTGAATGCTTCGCGCAGCTGCTCTGAACGCCTTGAAACCGTGGATGTCTTCAGCTTTCGGTTTTCACCGGTCCACTTGTCGCAGTTTTCAAAACCTAATAAGATCGGAAACCTGTCGGACAGCATCCTGAATTTTAATCATCCTTCTTCTTTTTCAAAAATACTTTCTCTTTGCAGCAGGACCAGGATGGTGCTTGAAGCAATGCTCAACCATTCATACGCTGACAGTCTCGAGAATATTTACATTAACGCCCAGACTCAGATGCTTTTGTTGTACAGCCTTGAATGCATGTTGGGTGAGAGGGATATAGAAAGCTTTCAATGTAAATTTCTTGCCAATGAGGCTGACAGAGAAAAGATCACTCTTGCCAGAGAAGTCTTGTTGCAGCATATTGGCGAGCCACTCACGATTAAGGAACTCAGCCGCAAAGTTGCCATCAATGAATGTTACCTGAAGAAAGGTTTCAAGGAAATGTTTGGTACTACTATTTTTGATTTTTACCAGGGCCAACGGATGGAGCATGCCCGCTACCTGCTTTATGAAAAGGGTTTGAGCGTAACCGAGGTTTCTGTCATGTTGGGTTATTCGTCCATATCTCATTTCTCCACTGCTTTCAAGAAGCATACAGGACTGAAGCCCTGTGAACTTTTGCTTCGCTAATTTATTTTCATAAAAGACATATTGTTTTCGTGGTGGCAGCCATTGCAATTGTTTGTCAGTGCTACGAAATTCGATCTCAATGCGGCTGTATCTTTTTTTGTCGCGTTATCGGCAAGTATATCTAATGAATTTTTCAGGTATTTTTCGAAGAAAAATGAAAAGGGCTGCTGCAATTTATCATTGGTAATATGTAGCTGCATGATTTTTTCTGCCGCCTCTTTTATTTCATCCACTTCATAAGATGCGCGTTCGAAGTCATGTTGGCCTATCGCGCCTGAAAGCCTGTCGTGGTGATATTCGAATTGAGTCATGACTTCACCGAGTCCGGGTTTAAGTTGGTTGATAACAGACTTCAAGGAATCGATTTCCTGCTGTTGCGAGTTGGAAGGACTTTGTGTCTGGCATGCTCCGATCAAAAGGATAAACAAGCAAGAGATAATGACCACTATTTTCATGTTCATGAATTTGATGATGACACCTTAAAGTTAAGGATACGGAGTCTTTGGGTAAAATGGATGAGGGTAGTGAGTGAAAGAATGCACCTGCTGACATATCTTAAAAAACGGTGGCACGGTGTAAACCGTGCCACGCAAAAAATTTTGACATGCTTCAATTGTAGTCCTCTCAATCTATCTCTGCCAAACTCTCTTCAGTTGCCTCCAGCGTGTAATCCAAATCCTTCTTCGTTATCGCATTATTCAAAAACCAACTCTCAAAAGCCGACGGTGGTAAATAAATTCCTTTCTGAAGCATCGCATGAAAAAATTTCCTGAATCGATCAATATTAGCACTGGACGCTGTCGCAAAATCGACAACAGGATGATCACTGAAGTGAATGCTGATCATGGAGCCCAGCTGATTTATTTGAAACGGAAACTTTGATTGAACTAACAATTTCTCCAGACCTTGCTTCAGGTAGATTGTCTTTTCTTCCAGTTCACCATAGACGGATGGATTATTTTTTAAAACTTTTAATGTTGTCAATCCTGCAATCATCGCAAGGGGATTGCCACTTAAGGTTCCTGCCTGGTAAACGTTTCCCAGCGGCGAAATATGCCGCATAATTTCTTCTCTGCCTCCAAAGGCACCTACAGGCATGCCTCCACCAATCACCTTTCCATAGGTCACCAAATCAGCCTGGATCTTCAGTCTTTCCTGCGCTCCTCCCGGTGCTAACCTAAAACCCGTCATGACTTCATCCAAAATCAAGACAATGTTTTCTTCGTCACATAATTTTCTTACACGTTCGAGAAAACCCGTTTTTGGTAAAATGCATCCCATGTTACCAGGAACAGGTTCTGCAATGATCGCCGCTATCTCACCCTGATGACTAAGCGCTAATTGTTTTACCGCCTCCAAATCATTAAATGAACAGGTGAGCGTATCGGAAGCCACGCCCGCAGTAACGCCGGGTACAGTTTGAATATTGAAAGTGGCTACACCGCTCCCCGCCTTGACGAGGAATGAATCTGCATGGCCATGATAATGTCCCTCGAATTTGATAATCTTATTTTTCCCGGTGAACCCTCGTGCCAACCGGATGGCACTCATGCAAGCTTCTGTGCCACTGCTTACCATCCTGACAAGGTCAACATTCGGCACCATGCTTTTGATCAATTCTGCCATGTCAATCTCTAATTCAGTGGGTGCTCCGAAAGAGGTTGATTGACTCGCTCTTTCCCTGATCGCATTTACTACCGGCTCATAAGCATGTCCCAGAATCATGGGACCCCAGGATGCGATGTAGTCTATATACCTATTGCCATCGGCATCGTACAAATAAGGTCCCTTAGCATGCGTGATAAATAACGGAGTTCCACCTACGCTTTTGAATGCCCGTACGGGTGAATTGACCCCGCCGGGAATAGAGTGCTGCGCTCTTTCAAAAAGTTCTTTGCTTTTTTCGTACATGGTCAGGATGTCTGGTTTATGGGCTAGTGCAATAATTTAACTGCATCTTTCGCAAAATAGGTTGCAATGAGGTCCGCGCCTGCTCTCTTGATAGCAGTGAGGGTTTCGATGATTGCCTTTTCTTCGTCCAACCAGCCCATTTTAGCAGCTGCCTTGATCATCGCATATTCTCCGCTGATATTGTAAGCACTAACGGGAACAGAAACAGCATTTTTCACCTCCCGAATAATATCCAGGTAAGCCAGGGCTGGCTTGACCATTACAATATCGGCGCCTTCTTCCACATCCATCAGCGTTTCCTTGACAGCTTCCAGGCGATTGCCAAAATCCATTTGGTAAGTCTTTTTGTCTCCAAATCCTGGCGCTGAATCCAGTGCATCGCGGAACGGTCCATAAAAACAGGATGCGTATTTAGCACTATATGCCATGATCCCGGTTTTTGTATGGTTATTTTCTTCCAATCCTTTTCGGATTGCACCGATCCTCCCATCCATCATATCACTGGGTGCTACAAAATCTGCTCCGGCTTCAGCATGGCTGATACTCATTTTAACAAGTGCTTCAACAGTTTCATCATTTACTATTTCTCCTTCCTTCACGATTCCATCATGGCCAAATGATGAGTAAGGGTCAAGTGCTACATCCGTCATAACCACCATGTCAGGCACCGCATCCTTAATGGCCTTGATGCTCTGCTGCATGAGTCCATTCTTGTTCCAGGCTTCCTTTCCGGTATTATCCTTTAATTCGTCCTTACATTTAATAAAAATTAAAACCGATCTCAATCCCATACTCCACAATTCCTTTACTTGTCTAACGGTGATATCCAGGCTATTCCTGTAGTAGCCAGGCATCGATGCGATTTCGGTCTTAATATTCTTTCCTTCATCGATGAATATCGGAACGATAAAATCATTGGCAGCTAGCCTTGTTTCAACCACCAGGCTTCTGATCGCAGATGATTGCCGTAGGATTCTGTTTCTCCTGTTTAAATGCATTTTTATAAGATTAAATATTAATGTCTCACGCTGACAGCAATAAAGGAATTTATACCCAGTCTCTCGGATGCAGGCATGCTTGCAACAATTTGTCTTCCTGAGATCCGGACACAGGTTGATGATCATACACCCATCTGGCACGGGGAGGCAAACTCATAAGAATACTTTCAGTTCTTCCATTTGTCTTCAATCCAAAAAGTGTTCCCCGGTCATGAATCAGATTGAATTCAACATAACGCCCCCTGCGAATCTGCTGCCATTCTATTTGCTTTTCACCAAACGTTTCATATCTGCGCCTTTCGATGATGGGCATATAGGCCCGAAGGAAAGCATTTGCGTTCTCCTGCTGAAATGAAAAAAGCCTTTCAGCATCTTTTTCGTCGACTGGTCGCAGGTAGTCATAAAAAACACCTCCAATGCCACGCATCTCATTGTTGCGATGAGAATTAGAAAAATATTCGTCGCATGCCTTTTTATATGATGGATAAAGATGAATGCCAAATGGATCGATTGCAGACTTAAGTGTCTGATGAAAATGAGTAGCATCCTCTTCGAATAAATAATATGGCGTGAGATCAGCGCCTCCTCCGAACCATCTGTCTTTTATATTTCCGGATTGATCATATAATTCAAAATAACGCCAATTGGCATGTGTTGTGGGTACATACGGATTCAGCGGATGTATCACAAGTGAAATACCACAAGCAAACCATTTTTCTCCATCGATTTTTAGTTGCAATCGCATTTTTTCTGAAACGGAACCAAAAACAACAGATGTGTTCACTCCACCTTTCTCAATCAATTTGCCATCTGCGATAATCCTGGTCTTTCCACCTCCTCCACTTCCGTCAGGATTTCTTTGCCACTCGTCTTCATGAAATGCAGCTTGTCCGTCTGCCAATTCAAGTGCATGGCAAATTTGGTCCTGGATTTCGTGAACAAAACGAATCCAATTTTCACGGAAGATTTGTGTTTCTCTCATGTATGTCGAAGTGTCATTCATTATAGCCAAGGTCCAATTATCAGTAAGCCCCCATGGAGACCGCAGGATCAAATTGGTGACTCTTCACGGCATCAACAAAGGCCCTGGCATGATCAACAGGCACATTGGGCAATATACCATGACCAAGATTGGCAATATGATGATGCCTGCCAAATTTGTTCATCATTTGTTTCACTTCTTTCTTAATGACTGGTATTGGTGAAAGTAATTTTGCAGGATCAAAATTTCCCTGAAGCACAATTCTATTGCCCGCGAGTTTTCGCGCCATGACAGGATCTATGCACCAATCAATCCCGAGTCCATGGGCACTTGTCATTGACATTTTATCCAGTGAATGCCAGGCCCCTTTTGCAAAAATGATGGTCAATACGTCATCGCTCAATGCATCGACAATTTGCCTGATGTAAGGCAGAGACAAAGTTTCAAAATCTTCAGGACTTAAAAGACCGGCCCAACTATCGAATAGCTGCACAATGTCCGCTCCGGCTTCAACCTGCCTCTTTAAATAAGCGATCGTAGTGGCTGTAATCATTTGCAGCAGCTGATGCGCTAAATCAGGCTTCAAATAGGCAAAAGCTTTTACCTGATCAAAGGTTTTCGATCCTTTGCCCTCAACCATATAACAAAGCAGGGTCCAGGGAGCTCCTGCAAAACCTATGAGTGGAACTTTTCCATTCAATTCCGTTTTTGTCATGCTAATTGCTTCCATCACATAACTCAGGGTTTCAGTTATATCGGGAACCCGTATCCGATTCAGGTCTTTTGCGGATTTGACGGGATCCGGAAGTACCGGGCCCTTATTCTCAATCAACTCGACCTCCAAACCCATTGCCTGAAGAACAACCAGGATATCTGAAAAAATAATTGCAGCATCCACGCCGATTTGGTCTACAGGCTGAAGGGTAATTTCAGTTGCCAATGCCGGTGTTTGTACTCTTTCAAAAAAAGAATATTTCTCCTTCAACTTCATGTAATCGGGTAAGTATCTCCCCGCCTGTCTCATCATCCATACAGGAGTTCTTTCAACTTCTTTTCCCTGCAAAGTGCGAATCATCAAATCATTTATAAGTGTGGCCATAATAAGTTCAAAATTTTTGTGTCATTGGATCAACAGGAGTTTCAAAATATTGCAATGCAAGCCGAACAAGATCTTCTTTATTCGGCTGGTCGATACTGATTATTTTGTGATCTTTAAATTCCACCAATGACTCTTTGGTTGTTTCTCCGATAGCAAATAATACTGTTTTTGATGTCAATTTATTCACAGAAAAGAAACTTTTTATCGCGCTTGGGCTGAAAAAAAGTATCCCATCATATCTCTTGGTGACGTGTACTGGTGTTGCCATTGTTTCGTACACTACCAACTCCGTAAGTGCCACATTTCCGTTCTTTAGAATATCCGGTAATTCATCCCTTCTCGAATTTCCGCAGAAGAATACAGCTTCACCGACTCCCAAATCCAATATTTTTTTTGCCAATTCAGAAGCGTTGTTCGCAGTTGCAGCTATCCGGTGCGTTCCAAAATAATCGGCAACTTTTCTTTCTGTTTTTCCAGACGTGCATGCTATGCGCCAATGAGGCTTCTGTGAATGGAGTTTGTGAACAACGGATTCAACTCCCTGAACACTTGTGAAAATGACCACTATTTCCTGTTTCGCATAAGCGAGAACTTTTTGAGTGACTATGCTTTCATTGACCCACTTCACTTCTATAAATGGTATGACTTCCAATCGAATGTTTTTGGAAGCAGCCAAATGGATCATTTCTTCTCCTACAGAAGCTGTGCATAAGATGGAAGTACTATTTTTCAACATGCGTAAGAAGCGCTATTATTTTATCACCTCCTTGCATCAATAATTCTTCGGCTGCACTTTTACCCAAATCGCCAGCTATTTCCAGTGGCAAAATCTTCTCTATTTCTACTTTGTGTTTTCCATCGGGCGACAAAAGATTTCCCCGGAAATAAATTTCGCCTTCTTCTATTTCCGCCAAAGCAGCAATCGGTGTAGAGCAACCTCCGAGAAGGGTCCGGAGAAAATCTCTTTCAGCTTTAGCGCATTGCCAACTATTCTCATCATGAAGCGGTTGGCAAGCGGAGAGTCTATCCTGATCGCTCTCCCTGCAAACAACCGCAATGGATCCCTGCGCCGGGGCTGGAAGCATCCAATCCAGTTCGACTGCATTATCTGGGCGGATACCAATCCGCTCGAGGCCCGCAGCTGCAAAAATGGCTCCATTCCACTTGCTATCCTTTAATTTGGCCAGCCTGGTATTTACATTTCCTCTAAGGTTTTCAATCGTGTCTCCCGGAAACCGGTGCAACCATTGTGCTTTTCGTCTAATGCTACTGGTTGCAATCAACGCATGGGGACTTTGTTCTTCTCCATTAGAGCCTGAACTTACTGAAGGCAAACGCCAATCACCATTGTACACCAGCAGATCTTTCGGATTATCTCTCTTTAAGACAGCTGCCAGTGCAATTCCCCTTGCAAGTTGAGTTGGAATATCTTTAAGTGAATGAACAGCAAGATCGATGGTATTATCTAATAGCGCGATATCGAGCGCCCTGGTGAAAATTCCCTGCACACCAATTTCATAAAGAGGAGTTTTCAAATCGATATCACCTTCACTCTTTATAGTGACGAGCTTTGACTCGATCCCGTTTTTAATGAGCAAATCTTTCACCAATCCAGCTTGCCAAAGCGCCAACTGGCTTTCCCTTGTTCCTATTCGAACCAGCTTTTGCATGGAAATCAATTTGAGCTGCCGGCTGCGATGAATTCGTTGATTGCTTCAATGTAATGACAACCCTTCTGGTTTCTTATCCGCATTTTGGTTGCCATACCATTAATGACGCGTTGAATTTTCTCATCGGGATCATTGTTGAGAAATGCATCATCAACAGAAGAATGAATGATGAGGGGAGAGCTATGGATTTCTTTCAATTTTGTCTTTACTGCTTTTAAAACGGGAACATGCTTCCTCATCTCATACCACTCCATCAGATCATTGAGATGAGAAGTAATGATATCCATCGCCCTTGGAACTTCCTTCTCCCGCATGAGCAGTGTTTCATCTTTCAATTTTGATAATTCATCTACATCAACCAGCGTTATATTTTCAAGATTGCCGGCCTGCTTTTCCACATTGCAAGGGATCGACAAATCGAGTATGAGTTTTTGACCCGCTTCCTTAAGTTGATGGCTAAATATGAAAGGTTCAGGCGCGTTGGTGGCTACCAGCACAATGTCAGATTCAGTCAATAATTGATCGAGCTGATCGGCGGCAGCAAAATTAATTCCCAACTCACTGGCAAGATCAGCTGCTTTTTCTTCTGTTCGGTTAACGAGTGTGATCTCCCTGGTTCCCAGGTATTCTATCAGGTTCTTGCAGGTGCTTCGTCCAATCTTGCCAACGCCCAAAAGAAGAATTTTCTTGTCATTGATCCGATGCCATCTTTCGCGAATATATTGAACAGCTGTAAAAGAAACCGAGACGGTACCGCCACTTAACTCTGTTTCATTTTTGATCATTTTTGATGACTGAAGTACAGAGTTGACTATACGCTCCATGAAAGAATGAATGAATTTTCTTTCCCTGGCAAATTTAACTGCCTGGCGAATTTGTCCAACTATCTCATAATCACCCAGAATTTGGGAATCGAGTCCCGCGCTTACCTGGAATAAATGTCTGATTGCATCGATCCCGTTTTTGCAGTAAGCCAGAGACTCAAATAATTCTTTTGAGCCCTGCGTATAATTGCAAAGTAGCGAGATCAATTGTTCGGGAGAATCGGCAAAGCCATAAATCTCAGTACGATTACATGTGGAGAGAACGAATAATTCCTGCAGACCATTGGCACTGGCAGCAATGAGGAGATTTTCGTATTGCTCGGGGCCTATTGCAAATAAACCTCTGACCGTAGTGTCCGTCTTCTTATAATTAATCCCTGCTGAGTAGAATTTTGACAAATCTGTTAACTTATTGCTGTTCATTCGCCTGGTTTATTAAAATCCATACGCAAAAATAATCGCTGGGCTTCCTCACTGGTAGTTTTTGTGTCATGGTACTGTCATTTATGTTGCTGAGTTTCCTCAGCCTCTAAAATGAAGCCGTTTTAACTGCGAATTAGGAGTGTTTGCATTTTGAGAGAATGCAATAATTACTTTTGCGGTCATTATGCAAGCGGCAAAGCGCGGAATTATCCTTATGAATCTTGGTTCGCCAGATTCTACCGAAGTAAAAGACGTCCATCGTTATCTCATGCAATTTCTGATGGATAAGAGAGTAATCGACTATCCATACCTGTTTAGAAAAGTTTTGGTTGGAGGTATAATCGTTCCATTCAGGGCAGGTAAATCAGCTGAAGCTTATCGGACTATCTGGACAAAAGATGGTTCCCCACTCGTGGCCATAACGAGAGATCTGCAGGCATTACTCCAACCCTTGGTCTCCGAACCGGTGGAGATTGCCATGCGTTATGGAAATCCTTCCATGCAGACTGCCTACAAAAAACTTTTGGAAAGGATGCCGGATATGGAAGAAGTTTTAGCCATTCCCATGTATCCACACTATGCTATGTCTTCATATGAAACAGCCGTTGAATGGGCCCGCGAAATTCACCGCAGGAAGAAATACAAATTCAGGCTGGCATTCATAAAACCTTTTTATAATAATCCTGCCTATATAGAAGCACTCAGTGAGAGGATTCGTCCTTACGTGGAGAAGGATTATGATCACATCTTGTTCAGCTATCACGGTATTCCAGAGCGACATCTAAGAAAGACGGATCTCACTGGTAAACACTGCCTCGCTTCGGCGACTTGCTGCGAGAATTCGTCTATCGCCCATCAAAAATGTTATCGTCATCAGTGTTTTGAGACAACCCGGCTGGTCGCCAAAAAGCTCGGGCTCGATCCCCACAAAATGAGCATCTCTTTTCAGTCCAGGCTGGGCAGAGAGCAGTGGCTGACCCCGTACACAGATTTTAGGCTAAAGGAAATGCCGTCGGAAGGAATCAAGAACCTTTTGGTCTTATGCCCGGCGTTTGTAAGTGATTGCCTTGAAACATTGGAAGAAATTCAAATCCGGGGAAAAGAAAGTTTTTTTGAATCTGGAGGAGAAGAATTTGCCATGATACCTTGCCTGAATGTCCAGCCAAAATGGGTACAAACTCTGGCGGGTTGGATCCAGGATCATAAAGCAGGTGAAAAAAATATGATTCTTGAGGACTAAAGAGTACAACTCATCCTAAATAATTAACCAGACATGTATAATTATGTCAAAGCCCTTCACATTGTTTTCATAGTCACCTGGTTCAGCGGATTATTTTATGTCGTTAGATTGTTTATTTATAATACTGAAGCGGGAGAAAAGGAAGAACCGGAGAAAACTGTTCTCAGGCGACAATTCGCAGTGATGATTCGGCGACTATGGCTGGGCATAACCTGGCCTTCAGCAATCATTACCCTGTTTTTAGGTCCATGGCTATGGCACCTGTTGGGAAGTCTTCCAGCCTGGTTGACAGTTAAGCTGATTTTTGTTGCTGGCCTCTATCTCTACCACCTGTCACTTCACATGATTTATCGCCAGCAAATGAGAGGCGTGTTCCGGTTTAGTTCCCAACAACTTCGGATCTGGAATGAGTTGGCGACCATTTTCTTATTCGCTGTTGTTTTTGCGGCTGTCGTAAAGCAAGCCTTGAGCCTCGCCTGGGCAGTTTTAGGTCTCGTGGTCCTGATGGCAGTACTGATGATCGCCATTCGGATCTACAAGAAAATAAGGATGAAAAAAAACGCGGGGAAAGGCCCGGCATCTTAAGTGAAATAGAATTTAAGCCAGCTAAAAAGCCTCCCAATTAAGGAGGCTTTTTATTAATAAGGGGCAAAAAGGTGGTCTTTCGGAGACTGATTTTAATTAGGCAATTCCGGACATTGGTAATATTTACCGATGTATATAGGTTTTTCTAAGGCAATAAAAGAGATTAAAAACGGGACGGTCCGGATTTCAGAATAAGA